>NZ_CAMPHN010000088.1 GCF_946885885.1 uncultured Pseudomonas sp. | reverse complement strand
CGGATTGCATCCGGGCTACAACTGCGAGCCCTAATTCTCGTAGGCCGGACATGCCGCAGGCTTGTCCGCCATTGAGGTAGACCACGGTGGACAAGGCTTCGCCATCTCCACAAGTTGAATCTCGTAGGGTGGATGACGCTTCACCCATCCACCAAACGATGGTGGATGAAAACAGCGTCATCCACCCTACCCATTGTCGCGATCCCCTCGTAGCCCGGATGCAATCCGGGGATTTCGGGTCCGGTTTCAAACCACCCCCGGATTGCATCCGGGCTACAACTGCGAGCCCTAATTCTCGTAGGCCGGACATGCCACAGGCTTGTCCGCCATTGAGGTAGACCACTGTGGACAAGGCTTCGCCATCTCCACCCTACAAGTTGAATCTCGTAGGGTGGATGACACTTCACCCATCCACCAAAACGATGGTGGATGAAAACAGCGTCATCCACCCTACCCAGCCCATAGCGCACTCAAATGATTTCGAAGTAACGATCCAACTCCCAATCGCTGACATGCCGGCGGTACTCGCGTTCCTCCCATTCGCGGCTGGCGGCGAAGTGCTCGACGAACTCGTCGCCGAACAGCTCGCGCGCCGCCGCCGAGCCCTTCAGGCGCTGCGCCGCGTCCCATAGCGTGCGCGGCAGGGCCAGCTGCTCGGGGTGCTTCTGCGCGTAGGCATTGCCGGCCACCGGCTCAGTCGGCTCCCACTGCTGCATCACCCCGTACAGGCCAGAGCCGATGGCCACCGACAGTGCCAGAAACGGGTTGCCGTCCGCCGCGCCGAGGCGATATTCCTGGCGCTGGGATTTGTCCGTGCCGGGAATCACCCGCAGCGCGGCGGTGCGGTTTTCCACGCCCCAGGTGGCGTCGGTCGGCGCCCAGAAACCGGGGATCAGCCGCCGGTAGCTGTTCAGCGTCGGCGCCACCATACAGAGGAATTCCGGCATCAAGCGCTGCTGGCCAGCGAGGAAATGCCGCTGGATCTTGCTCATGTTGTGTGCCTGGCTCGGGTCATGGAACGCCGACTTACCGCTGGCCTTATCGCGCAGCGAGACATGGATATGCCCGCTCTGCCCCGGATACTTGCCCGACCACTTGGCCATAAAGGTGGCCATCAAACCGCTGCGCTGGGCCAGCACCTTCATAAAGGTCTTGAACAGCGCGCCCTTGTCCGCCGCCGCTTCCGCCCGGTCGTAGGCGATCGCCGCTTCGAGTACGCCGGGGCCGGTTTCGGTGTGCAGGCCCTCGATGGGGAAATCCATCCGCTCGGCCATTTCCAGAATCTCGTGGTACAGCTCGGCGTGCACCGAGTTGCGGATCATCGAGTAGCCGAACCAGTCCGGGGTGAACGGCTTGAGATTGCGAAAGCCCTTCTCGCGCGCCGATTCGGGCGTCTCCTCGAACATGAAGAACTCGTACTCCAGGGCCGCGAAGGCATCGAAGCCCATCGCCTCGCAGCGCTGGATCACCCGGCGCAGCGTGCCGCGCGGACAGACCTTCTCCGCCGCTTCGGCGAACTCGCAGATAAACAGCAGCATGCCGTTCTCGAACGGAATATCGCGGCAGGTGTGCGGCAACACGCGCACCGGCGCGTCCGGGTAGCCGGTGTGCCAGCCGGTGTACTGGGCGTTGTCGTAGAGCTGGTCCTTGACGTCCCAGCCGAGCACCACATCGCAAAAGGCGAAACCGTGCTCCAGGGCGGAAAAGAACTTGCTGCGGCTCAGGTACTTGCCGCGCATCACCCCATCGTTATCGAACACCCCGACCTTGACGTGGCTGAGGCCACGCTCCTCGACGATGCGCTTGGCATCCTCGACGGTTTTCACGTCACGCGGATTGAGCATAGAGACACCCCCGTCTTTGTTGTTATCGACCGGCAACCAGTGGCGCCGAACGCGGGATCAGGCAAACCCTCGATGCATTCGACAGGACCAACCGATACCCCGTTGCCGCACCCCGGCGAAAAGCCCATTGAGTGTGGTACAGGATTGACCAGTTGGCTGATCGATTGGTTAAGAAAAAATACGGCGCATGGACGGCATCGGAGGCGGGCGTGATAGCGCGTCAGCGGGGCGACCTGGGTGGTCTCCAGCTTGCAGCTCGAAGGAAGTGTGTGCGGATCGCGGTTGGAGGCGGGTCAAGGCAGCAGGTAGCGACAAAGCCGCCCCGAATATGGGGCGGCTCACGAATCGTTCGGCGGGTATCAGCGGGCTTTCAGCTCGAAGCTATCGTCCGATGGCTCCTTGGACCAAACGCCGCTGTAGTGCTCCAGCCTTTGGCTGCCATTCATCAAGTCCCGGATGCGGCTATCGGAGGTGCTCGCCGAGGCGCCCTGGGCGCTGCTGCCTCTGATCGCCGGCGGGTTGGAGCTGAACGACCACAGGTAGTGCCAGACGGCCGCCTTGTGCTTCTCGGGCAACTGCCAGGCTTGGAAGTACCAGGGCTTGAGCTCGGTGAAGGCGGTCATCTTCATCAGACCGGTGTTGACGTCGCCGATCAGGCCGTTGCTACCGGTGGCCGAGGAACGATAGGCCTCGAAGATCACCCCTTTGCCCTTGAGTTCGCTGACGTAGCTGCGGCAAACCTCGCCGACCCAGCGGTTGCCCAGGTAGCCCTTGGGATAGTTGGAGTAGAAGGCGTCGAGCAGCGCGACCCGCTTGGGTAACAGATTGCGGCTGACGGTGCCCGCGCTGACCGCATCGCTGATTTTCTTGGTCAGGACGATGGCCATCTGATTGCCCAACGAGTGGCCGAGCAGGCGGATGTTGCCGCCGCTATAACCGGCCAGGTTGGCTTTGTAGCTCTGGAACAACAGCTCGCCGGCCGACTGCCCCGGCCCGTTGCTGTAGCTGCCGCTGGCGTTGCGCCAGCGCATGCCGCGCGGGCCGCTGGCGGTCCAGATCTTGGCCTCTGCGTCCTTGACCTCGCCCTCATCGGCGAACTGGTTCCAGTACAGGATGCCGACGTTGTAACCCGCCGCCAGCCAGGCGTGGGCCACATCCAGGTCGGGGCCACCGGCATCCTTGTGATTGAAGGTTTCGCGATCCTTGCGCTGCGTCGAGCCGTTCTTCCAGCCGTGAACATAGATCACGGTCGGCTTGCTGGCGTTGTAGTAAGCATTGCTATAGCCCGGCTGCGCCTTTTGCCAACTGTCGCCGTAGCCGAACCAATAGAGGCCGTAATCGAGGTTATTGAAGGTGCTGTCCGGAAATACGCCCGTGGTGGCCTCGGCAACGCTGCCGACCGCCAAGAGGAAAAGCAAAAACAGTTTGCGCATGTTGTCGACCCGATTTTGTTGTTGTGTGGGGGTCGGCAAAGTCTAGAGACGGCCCTATTCGCCTCCATCACCCAGACGGGTGATAAAGGCGAAGGTCCGTCACACTTTCAGGCATTGCACCCGTGCGATAGCGCTCGCGCTACAGGCTCAGGCAGGCCGAAACGACCAGCAACAGCGCCATCGCCTGATTGAAGCGGCGCATATGCGTCGCGCTGCGCAACACGCGGACCGCGCCCCTGCCCAGCAACGCCCACGCGGCCAGGCAGGGAATCGAGATCAGAAAGAACAATAAGGCGTAGCTCGCATAACCGGCCGCGCCGGCATCGGCGCCGGCAAACAGGCTGACCACGGCGAACGCCATCATCCAGGTTTTCGGGTTGACCAGTTGCAGGCTGGCCGCGCCGACCGAGCCGAGGCGCTTGGCGGCGCTGTCCGCTGCTATGGGGCCGACCGGGCTGCGGGCGATTTGCCAGGCCAGATACAGCAGCCAAACCAGGCCGAACCAGGCCATCGCCTGTTGTATCCGCGGGTGGCCCAGCAACCACTCGCCGGCGCCCAGCCCGACCAGCAGCACGATAGTCGCCGCGGCCGAACAGCCGCCCAGGATGATCGGCACAGCCGCCGCTAGGCCGAAGCGCGCGCTATTGCTCAGCACCAGAATATTGGTCGGCCCCGGCGTTATCGCGGCAACGAAGGCGAACAGCGCAAAAGGGAGGAGTTGGTTCATCGCTGCCTGCCCCGATGGTGCGCTGGCGGATGCCGGCGAGAGGCGTGATTGGTGGTATCAAGCATAAACAGGGCTCCATTCAAGGGGCTATGTACCCATCAAATGTTGAGCCCGCCACAGTCTTGTGGGAGGGGCTTTAGCCGCGAAAAGTTATCGGCGTTTCGAAGATTTAGCGAATAAAGACTTGGCGTCCCCTCCGCTCCCCCAAACGCGCAACCTCACATGCAACACCTAACGGGGGCATAGCCATCCGATTTCAGTGAATCGATTGTTGCCCCGGCCCGTTCAGGCGTCTGGAAGATTCGAGCAGCGCCTGCGGTAATGCGCAGGCGTCAACCCGTAAGCACGGCGGAACCAGCGGCCCAGATGGCTTTGATCGGCGAAACCAAGGGTCATCGCAACCAGCGCCGGCGCGTGCCCGGCCGCCAGCAAGCGACGCGCCTCGATCAGCCGCAGCTGGATCAGATACGCATGCGGCGCCAGGCCGAACGCCTCCTTGAACGCCCGAGACAAACGAAAGCGATCCACCCCGCATGCCCGCGCCAAGTCATCCAGCCCCAGGTCCTGATCCAGATGCGCATGCAGATAATCCCGCGCACGCAACGCCACCAGCGGCAAACGCGGGTCGGCCCGATGCTTCGGCTGCCAAGCCAGATGCCGCGACAACTCGCCGAGCAAGGCATCCAGCGCAGCCTGCCGCACGATGCGCAACTCGCGGCCCTGCAACGCGCGAATCGCATTGGCGATAACCGCCAACAGCGCCGGCTCCTCGCCCAGAATCTTGGCGAAGGTCGGCTGGCAATCGTTCGGCGCATCCTCGAACAACCCCCGGAGTTCGCCCTCGATCCACTGCGGCTCCAGATACAGCATCGAATAGGTAAAGCCACCCTGGGCCGGCGCATGCCCATCATGAATCTCGCCCGGCTCCAGCAGAAACACCTGCCCTGGCGTACTGCTGTGCAATTGCTTACGGCAATGAAATTGCTGCACGCCCTGCTCGGTAAAGCCGATCAGATAGGTTTCGTGAAAATGCGGGTCGTAAGCGTGGCCTTCGAAATGCGCACGGATCGTCTCGATGCCGGTTTCGGCATCCTTCCCCAGATCGACCCAGTTGTGCGTGCCCATGGCGACTCCAGAAAGCTCTCGACGATGTTCGGAAAGGTTATGCGATAAGAGCGGTATTTTCGGCCAGGGGCGGTGGGATTTCTGGAATATTTGTGCAGGTGGCGTAGCGCGGGTTTTCAGCTCAGTACCCAGGCAGAAGTCGCCGCTGGGTCTCGCGCACGGAAACAATGACCGCTCGAAGCGGGCTTACCGCGGAACACGCCTCCACTCCCAACATGGCTGCGACGATGCCTCTCGGCTGGACCGCCTTTTGATATTGCCCAACGCCAGACTACGCTTTCGGGGCAAAGGACATTCAGGCCATAGCAAGGAGAATTCGGTGCCAAACCATTGGAAGTTTCTCAAGGGGCAGTTCGAAGAAGGCAAGCTCTTAGCCATTACCCAAGGCAACCTGAAATTAGATGCGTCCCAGGGAACCAGACGGTTTACCGATGAAGAGCTGCAGCGCTATGCCTACCGAGTGCTCGATGGGCACCTGCGTAACGGGGATGGAGTACCGTTACGATCGACGGTAATGTTCAGCTCTCATGACAAAAGTGGCATGGCCGCCTTTGTCATATCGCCCGACAATAAAGTTTATATATTCAACCACTTCAATAAAACTGACAAAGTTGCCCACTCATCTTTTGTCGGGAAATTCGCCAAGGGCGCTGGCGAGATTCTGATATCCAAGGGCAAAGTCAAACTGATTCACGCCCACAGCGGGCACTTTCGCCCCAATGCCTTAAACCTTTATCACGTAGTGAAATATTTCAGAGATCTAGCAGCGCTAGCCATAGATGCCAAGGTCGGCTTTGTCAGCAATCCCTTTCCCAATATCGACGTACAGCCGCCTACCTGTGCCGCCAGCGTGCAACTGAAATGTATTCTCGACAAGCAGGAGAAAGCAACGCTGCTGCACTCGAAGGAGCAGATCCTCCAAGCCAAGCAAAAAATATTAGCGATAGAGTCTGACGTGAACGAAACGGCGTTCGACAAATACAAAGCCGCTCGACTGATCGAACTCAGAAAAGATTTCGAAAACTTCCAGGCGCTACTGACCTCGGAGGAAATGAAAAAAATGTTCGGCACGCAAATCACAGAGCGCAAAGGGGAAATCACCAAAGCCGAGCAAATGAATTTCGAGGACTATAAGCAGCTGTTGATCCGGGATATTAAAAAACTACTGGGTCAAATCGAGGATCAGCAAGAGCTGGTTAAACACCTGGAAAGCAAGCGCGAAATTATCTCAGTGATCTATAACGCGTCGGAATTCCTCAACTACGTGGAGACCAATATGGACGCCCTGAAAACCAATATCAGCCCGGCGTTCTATAGCATGTAAATGCTGTGGCGGCGTGGCTTATGCTGGGACCGAACACTGGTTAATTTTCGGTAAACACGCAAGGGTAGACTACGGTTCTTTGGTGCAAAAATCGTGGCCTGCTCCCTATTACTTCAATACCGGAATATCGAAAACATATTCAATATACCCTTTAAGGATGTCTTTTACCTCCGGTGCATAACATAGAGCTAACCGAGCGCTCGGCTAGCTGAAAAAACAAAACCTCATTAAAACCACGCTCCGGTTGAGCACCATATCAGGCTGAATTTCATAATGAGAGACTCTGTGCTTCTCCACTTGTAAGCCTCCCACTCTCTTTTTTACTAAAGCTGACCGCGTTGCTATTCCGAGGGAATACTTACACCTACTATTATGCCATTGACATCGGTACTGATACCGCTGGCGAGGCACTGATATACGTTTACAAAACCGCTTCTTTGCATAGAACCACTAGCACTTGAACTCTCGTAACCACTCGTAAAGAGCACGATCCAAGAGTCATAAGCTCCCCATATTGCTTGGACATAACCATTAATGCTTACATCGCCTTTACTGGTGGAGGCTTTTATTGCCACTGGAGTCGCGCTGTTATTTCTGATGTATACCGTAGCACTATCGCTCTTAACTGAGGAATCAGAGACACCATCATCCACCCCAAAACTCACCTGAACTTTGAGTGAGCCCTTATTGTCACCAGCTGTTTGGAGGGATACATTCCAGACAAAAGACATATTTGGTTTTGACTGCGAGTCTTGAGTTGCACTAAAAGCTAGAGATCTAATGAGACTTGAATCTGAAGACATGATTTCTTCCTTTTGTTAATAGACAGCAATTGATTATGCGCAGTGGTAGAACTTACACAGTAACGTGCCTGCGCTAAAACACGTTATAGAACCGATAAGCAAGCATGTATCTAACGCCAAGCACAGCGGAGGCGGAATGCGCAACATTTGCGCCTCCGCTGATGCACCTGGTTATGTTTATAATGAAAGGACTCCCATCTCCATAGATGAAATTTGCCCAACATAGGAAGCAAAAACTATCCTGCCTAAAGCCGATGAAATATAACCTTTAACAGGAGATATAATAATCCCTCCAAAAGGGGTGTCCATTCCGGTCATATCAGGCCCTCCCAGCCACCATGTATTTCTAGTGCTGTGCCCCTGCCCGATTAGTACATTCTCACATTTCATGTTCTTATTCGCATGAGTAAAGCTCAACGTCCCTGTAAAAGCAAAATTAAGCTGCTTTGGATATTTACTACTTGAACTACAGCCAATAACCCCGCCTTGCTCAGCTTTATCTTTGAACCACAGCTGTTTTTTCTGACCCTTTTCGACCCGCTTTTACAATTATGATTCCTGAATCAGATGTTTCATCGGTTGACACACCCTCCCAAGGCTGACCATCAGTTATTTTATGTTCATCAAGTTGAAAGCTGAAATTTTTAATTCCCGCCATGCTTAATGTGAACTCATTTTCTCGTAGCTTTGCCATTTTAATATTCCTTTATATGTGATTGTTTTTTGTGCACACGTAACGATTAAGCAAAGGGGCGGACTTTAGCCCGTCCCAGTGAGCGCAGCGAACGATTTGAACCACTTGTTATGCATTGATTTCAGCGAGCAAACTATGGTTATTTAGCGCCTGTTATGTAAGGTACTATTTTTGCGTAATTAGCTAGGTCTTGAAGGGAGTAAAAATTAACTTGAATTGTTTCGTCTGATTTGACCGCATGCCATCGTGCTGCTCCGGTACGCTTAACCACAAATCCATTATTTTCTAGAATTTTAATATATTGTTGTGCTTCGATCTCATTTGCCTCAAGCGGTGGGTTATCTGTCTGGCTGTATATAGGCTTATCTACTTCAGTGCTTTTTAATAGTGGCATGGAAGACCATGCGATCGATATTAATATCGGAAGGGACACGGCGATTTTTAGGTCTTGGAAGTTACCAAGGACTCCAATTAATAAAATTAGTGGTGTTTTAAATGTTAGTGCTAGTGCAATTCCAAGTGAAAAAATTAGCCTAGCTATCGACCTATAAATTGCCGCCCAATGTGTACGGATATTCGTAGGTATGCTTGTGCCGACAAGCATAAGAACTATTCCTAATATGATTATGGGGAGCGCATGATCAGAGAGATAGATAAATGCTTTCATTGAAGAGCCTCAAGCGATGTTTTGAATGGCTTTTGCATAACGTTTGGATAAGGGCCGGCTTTAGCCGGTCCCAGTGAGCGAAGCGAACGACTTGAACCAGTTGTTATGAATCACACCGCACGGATTGTTTTTTGTAATAGTTGTAAACAGGCCCGAGATAAAAGAATTTTCATGTCATTCGCGTCAAACATTGGTCGGAATCCAAAAATAGCTTTCCATGTGAAAAGCCGTGAGAAATATTCTTTCCAAGGTAGTTTGATAGTAACCAATACAGCGTTTTTTGTTTTTCCGGTGTTTATATTATAAAGCCTTGAGCCGATCTTTATCTTTGGCCGCCAGATGATAGGAAAGCTAAAGTCGCCAGCATGCATTTCGAGGTAATTGCCAGCTTGAAAATTCTCGATGATAACGTCTATTGCTAAATCCGTTTTATTTGCATTGATGCATTCACTGACTAGGGGTATGTCAAATATCATATTTAAATGAGAACTCAGCGACTCTTCAAGGCTTTCACCTGTGTATAGATTATTCTCAAGATTTCTTCTCAGATGACTGCGCGGTACGACAGTAATTTTACCAAGGTACACATTTGGTTTCTCTCGTTTTAAAATCCTGTTGAGCACAGCAGATCATCCATGTGGTTCATAACGCCGCCATAAGGGGCGGCCAACGCGGAGTTGCTTTTTTGTTATAAAGGAGCGCAGCGACAACACAAAAGCAGCGGAGTGTTGGGCGTCCCTCTTGATGGTTTTGTTAAGCCTATTTACTTGGAAAACACGCTTTGATGAACAGTCTAGCAAATGGTGTTATTTCTATTTTTCCGCGTTGAAACTTAAGCTCGTGATCCTGCTGCTGACTTTCTATCTGTGCAAACGTCTCTTTCGCGTGATTTTCAAGAGGCTCATAAATATTATTGCCCACCATGAAAACGTCCTGCCTTGCCTGGAAGAAACCCAACCCTTCAAGATTACTTATATAGGCATGAATATTTCGCGGATACTGTAAATCAGCCAAGCATGAAACTCCCGGCCTCATTGAATCTAAAATTTTCCACTCGTTCTTGCCCTTTTTACTAAGTCTTACTTCTATAAAAGGTATCCCCGGCATTCCTTTTATAGATTTCAGCAACACAGCTTCATCTGGCGACATATTATTGATAGCGTTTACAAAGCTTGGGTGAGCAACATTAGCTTTAGATTTTTGAGATGCGTTGGCCAACAGCTCCGTATACATTTCACTAAGTTCTTCGTTTGTCACATATGACAGCTTTTCTGCAATTGGGACACCGACCTCTGGTGCGACCTCACAAACTTCTTCTTCTGGCACTTCTTCTAGTTTTTTACGGTACCTGTTGAGATTTTGTTCTAAGGAAATTTTAGCTTTCTCGTTGAGTAAGGTAACGGGCCAAAGCATCGTATTTCCCAACCCAATCACGGTGCTTAATGCTTTTCCAACTTGCTGTACACCGGGCTTTGCTAAATCTCCATAGATTTCCTTTAACACTGCCGGTGATTCAACAATTTCTTTGATTAAGTCCACTGAATTCTCCTAATAGGTTTAACGATTAGCTAAGGGGCGGGCTTTAGCCCGTCCCAGCGAACGAAGTGAGCGATTTGAGCGTTTTGTTATGTTTAATTGTTTTTCAGGCATTGCATGGTGCTTTGTGGTCCTTTCTTTCCATATTTGACCATACCGCCTAATGTACAGCCATTTACATAGCTATTTGCAAATGCTTTGTGTTTTTCTGTGACCTCTCCGTATGTGGCGTTAAATTTTTCATTGCAAATATAAGTTTCCTTTCTATGTATTTTTATACACTCATCTGAGGTGGCCGACAGACAGTTTTGAATTGTAGGTGATTGGCAGAACTGAATTCTCGAAGCCTCTATTTCAGGCTCTGCATTAGAATATTTTTCATTATCTAAGTCGGACATGTATCTTTCATAGGTAGGCGTGTACGAAGACTCTTGTTGCTCGGGTGTTGTTTGGCACGCAGTTAAAGTAAGCAACATGGATAGCGGTACAATAACTTTCACGATGTGGACCTTCTTGTTGGCGCCGCTGAGATATCGGCAATTAAACATAACGGTTGGCTAAGGGGCGGGCTTTAGCCCGTCCCAGTGAGCGCAGCGAACGATTTGAGCCAGTTGTTAGGCCTGGCCTGCTCGACACGGTAGTCGCTGCAACGCTGAAAGAAAAGGCTGACGCCGCCAAGCGAGAGGGTGGACGCGGTAAGTTAATTGTTACGGTGTCCGGCATAAACCAACTCCTCTGAGTAATGCCACGAACTAAGCGACTTATTGGCGACGCGATGTTGCAGGTAAAAACTAAACCAGGAAATTTCCCCGGAGCTGCCTAACAGTGATTAGATGGATTCTTCGTTAATCCGAAGGTAGTGGCTTCTGCATAAGCACGCACCAACGCGGAAGCTAGAAAATTAAAAACCTTCCCAAATCATTGTGTTACGTCGGCGTGGTAAGCGTTTTATTGTATTCGCTTGACTTCCCTATTTTGCTCTTCCATTACCACTGTATGTAAAAACAGTTTCGGGTCGATATGGTTCGCTCACTCGCCCCATAAGTTTGCCGAACATGGAGGATGCACTTCTCAGGAAGGAGCGGGGACAACTGGCATCCAGCCTGCGGGGTGCGTCATTGCGTTGGTTGAACGCTAGTCCACAGTACCCTCGGTCACAAGTTTTTTATGGCTAATAGCCACACTTTTTTTGCGCTTGCCCATCGCGCCTTGCCGGGCTAGAGTTCGCCCGTCACGGTCAATCCCGTGGCCGGGTGTGACAACCTGACTGTCTGGGGCGCGGTAGCGCCATAGCTGTATAGCCGGCGCTATTTTTTTGCCCGGCTATCGCACTTCTATGGTGGGCCGTGCGGGGCAGGCTTCGGCCTGGCCGGTTCCCTCGGACGCCGGTTTGTCACCCCCGTACGGTCCGCCACCCATAGCCGCGTGACAACGGTGGGTGACGGCTCCTTAATCAGTTCGAGGAGCATAAGGAAAATGCACTTTCCCCCTTTTACCCAAGGGCTCCGCCTTGGAGTCTGCTGTTGCCCGTCCACCTCCGCCCTGGAGGTGTGCCATGACTAAGTCCCACCCCGCTGTCATTCCCTTTCCTAAACGTATCGAACCGCTCGACTGCACCATTTCCGCTGTCTGTCACTTTCAGGCGGCGGCCGAGTTGCGGATGACGCTGCTGCATAAGCTGTTCGATATCCTGGCGCGCACGGATGCGTCCACCGACAACGCTGGGCACTTGCGCGAGTGCTGCGACAATGCCCGCGAGCTGCTCAACGATGCGCAGGTGCTGTACCGCAGCGCGTTGGCGCAACGGAGGGCTGGCGATGAATAGATATTTTGTCAGCCATCTACCCAGCCACGACGGCCAGCGCGGCGCGGTGATCCAGTGGACGCATAACTGCCAACAAGCCTTTGACCAGGGTGTGGGCAGCGCCCAGGCCTGGTTAAGCAACGACGACAGCGGTTGGCTGTGGGCCAACTTGATCGTCGAGCGCGACGCTTTGCCCCCAGGGCTGCCGCGCCGGGCGTTCGAGGTCGGCTTTCTCAGCCGGGTGCACCAGCGTTTGTGCTCGCCGTTCGGCGGTGGGCATCAGGCCCGGCAGACCTGTTTGCAGCTCTGAATGGCCTGGCTCGACAGCTACCGGTCGTGACCGGCAGCTGCCGAGCCAGCGCTGAAGTTCGGCAACATCGATGTCCCGATCTGCCCCTGACTGTTTGCCCCGGCTGTTCCATCGGTCCGGGAGCCTATGAGGCCCGTATGAATGCTGAACCTATGCCCATGTCCGCAGCCAGCGCTGGCGTGATGGGCTGGTGCGCACGGCCTAGGCGGCCCCGCGTCACCCTACGAGGTCAGATCCTCACACTGAAACGCCCAAGCCTGGTACATAGCCCTAAATAAGGCTATGTACCAATGGCGTGTTGCACGGCGATAAGCCGTAGGTTGGCTCGGGCGGCGCTCCGTTGAGTCGCGCCGCGACGAAGCCCAACGAGATATGCCGATGCCTGTTGGGCTTCGCTGCGCTCAGCGCCAACCTACCCATTGCATGCAACACCTAACGGGTACAGAGCCATAAATAAAATCCGCCCTCCCTTCTTTTCACTTTCTTTTCATCGCCTATAAGTAAATCCATCTCCTTTCTTCTCATCGCCCATCTGGCAGGACACGTGAAGCATTCGATCCATACTGCTGTGCTGTTTTTTCTACTGCTCGGCACGCTCGCCCGAGCCGAGCAATATCAGGTCGTTACCGAGGAGTGGGCGCCGTACAACTACCAGGAGAACGATCAGCTCACCGGCATGAACACGGAGATCGTTCGGGCCATCATGACGCTGACCGGGGATGACTTTGAGATAGTGCTGCTGCCCAGCATGCGAACCTCTCACATGCTGCAGACCCGCCCCAAGACCATCATGTATTCCATGTTCCGCACGGCGGAGCGCGAGGCGCTGTACAAATGGGCCGGGCCGCTCGTGGAAGAGTCCATTTATCCCTATCAGTTGGCCAATGCGCCGCAGCCGGTCACTTCCCTGGAGCAACTGCTGCATGCTCCGCGGATCACCACGCGGCATGCCGGCCTGGTGCCGAAGACGCTGGAGTCGCTGGGGTTCAACAACCTCGACAAAAGTGCGACTACCAGCCTGCAGCTCTACCGCATGCTGCTGGCCGGCCGCACCGACATCATCGTCGGCGACACCGATGCGGGGGTGGCTTACTACAGCCACCGATTAAGCATCGCCCCCGGTACGCTGCGGCGGATTCCCCTCGAACTCTATCGCGCCTCGCTTTACATCGCCTTCAGCCGCGACAGTGACGATGAGGTGGTGGCTCGCTGGGCCAGCGCTCTGGAGCAGCTGCGCCACTCGGGCGAACTGGCGCGCATTCAGCGTCGCTACGAGCAACTCATCGGGCAATAGAAGCGCCTGGCCGAGGCACCCTACTTATGGCCTTGGGTCAGCGAGGTGACCAGGTCGGAGGCGAAGCGCGACAGCGACTCGCGCTTACGCACGCAGACTTTCAAGTCCCGCTGCGCCCAGGGCTCTTCGAGTTCGACCACCGCCAGCGGGGCGGCGCCTTCCGCCACGGCGCCAAGGGGCACCATGCCCAGGCCGACACCGGCGCTGACCATGCGGCACACCGCTTCGAAGCTGCGCACCTGGATGCGCACTTCGAGATGCCGGCCGAGCGCGGCGGCGGCGTTCATCGTGAAGGTGTGGATCGCCGAGCCGGAATGCAGCATCACGAAGGGGTAATCCAACACTTGCGCGAAGCCCGCGCTGGCGCGCCGCGCGAGCGGGTGGTCGGTGGGGGCGATCAGCACCAGGCGGTCGGCGCGGTAGGGGATGAGTTCGACTTCGGCACCTTCGACCAGGTCCGCCACCACGCCAACATCGACCTCGCCGCGCGCCACGGCCATGACCACTTCGGGGCTGGTGTGCTCCTCCAGGGTGATGGTGACTTGCGGGTGACGCTTGAGGAAGGTCGAGAGGCTGTCCGGCAGAAAGGTATGGGTGGCGTGGGTGTTGGCCCACAGGCTGACGTGCCCGCGCACGCCTTTGGCGTAGGGCGTGAGGTCGGCGTGCATCTGTTCGAGCTGGGCGAACACCTGGCGCGCGTGGCGTAGCAAGGCCTCGCCGGCGCGGGTCAGGGCGACGCCGCGCGGCTCGCGCAGCAACAGGGCGGTGCCGATCGAGGCTTCCAGCAGGCGCATGCGGTGGCTGGCCGAGGACGGCGCCAAATGCACGCGCTCGGCGCCACGGGTCAGGTTCTTCGCTTCGGCAATCGCGATAAACAGGCGCAGATCGGTCAGGTCATAGTGCATAGCGTTGGTCAAATCCGAACGATAGCTTGCAAATAAGCCACTTCAACAGCGGTTATACGCCCTTCATCATTCGTTTCAAGACAACTCTCTGGATTAAACCCAATGCCATGGAAAAGCTGGTCGGCCGAACGTGTGGGTATCGCGCTGGCGGTACTGGCCGCCTTCGGATTCTCCTTCAAGGCGGTTTTCGTCAAGTTGGCCTATGCCGCCGCGCCGGTGGATGCGGTAACGCTGCTGACCCTGCGCATGACCTTCGCCCTGCCGATCGCGCTCTGGGTCTGTCTGTCGCTGCGCCGCTCCGCGCCGCCGCTGACGCGCAAGGATTGGGGCCTGTTGATCGCCCTGGGCCTGCTCGGCTACTACGGCGCGAGCATCCTCGACTTTATCGGCCTGCAGTACATCTCGGCAGCGCTCGAACGCTTGATTCTGTTCATCTACCCGACCATCACCGTACTGATCGGCGTGCTCGCCATGGGCAAACGCCTGGAACGTCGCCAGGTCGGCGCGCTGTTGTTGTCCTATGCCGGCATCGGCCTGGCATTCGCCCACGATCTGCAGGTGGCTGAAGATATCAACACCGTGCTGATCGGCGCGGCTTTCGTCTTCGGCTCCGCGCTGTCCTACGCGCTGTACAGCGCCGGGGCCGAGGTCGCGGTGCACCGCATCGGCACCCTGCGCTTCGCCGCGCTGGCGATTCTGGTTTCCACCGTCGCCACGCAGCTGCACTTCCTCGCCACCCAGCCGTTCTCCGCCCTGGTTCAGCCCACTGCGGTCTACCTTTACGGCGCGGCGATGGCGCTGTTCTCCACGGTATTGCCGGTGTTCTGGCAGTCGGCCGCGGTTCGCCAGATAGGCGCGGCGCGCACCGTGCTGATCGGCACATTGGGCCCGATATTGACCATCTTCTTCGGCTGGCTGCTGCTCGCCGAGCCGGTTTCCTTCGCGCAACTGGCGGGCGCGGCCCTGGTGCTGGCGGGCGTATGGCTAGTTTCGCGGCGCAAGGCCGTACCGGTTCGGCGGGAGGATGCGGCTGAGGCAGTTGCCACTGAAGGTGCAAAGCAAACATCGCCCGTCTGAACCGGCGAGGCTTGACTCCAGTCGCTCGCTAACGGCTTGCTTGCAGCCTGATGCACCTCGTCACCGTCCTCGCCGCGAATCCGACCCACTCGGAGCCCGCCTGTTCTGTTATTTCGAACTGAAACGGTCGCTGAGTCATTTGTTGCATGACGTTGGCGCCGCGGGTATCGACCGTTGATTACGCGCCGCCGTGGTACTCAATACCGGGCGTGTCAGTCGGACTGAGGCCAAGAATCCCGAATTTCATACCATGGCGCCTTGGATAGCACCTGGATGTGCTTCTGCTTCTTCGACGTGAATGGAGTATCCAGGGTGCCGAGTGCGATCGAGATCCAGCCGGCGTGTTCACCTTGGCTTCTCGACCAAAACAGCGACGAGCCACAATGGGTGCAGAACTGGCGAAGCACTGACGGGGAGGAGGAGTAGGATTTAAGGTCGTCGGCCCCCTGAACCAGATGCAGGTCGTTACGCAAGACACTGCCATAGCTGGCGAATGCGGCTCCATGGCCTTTACGGCATTGGCTGCAATGGCAGTGGCTCAGCGCTTTGGGAGGAGATTTGATTTCGTATTTGACGGCGCCGCAAAGGCAGCTGCCCTGAAAGTATTCAGTCATTCTGGAATGATCCCCCTGAAAACAGGGCGCCATTCTAAATCGCAGGCTGGCTGCGCTGTCTAACAACAACCTAACAACAACATTGGGGCCAAGGCAGTCAGGGATTTTAAGATGATGCAAGCGCCCTCAGGCAACATCCATGCGGGCGAGAACCTTAACGCCTAGCACGACTTGCAAAGGCGATGGTCAGCGCGATAACAACCGCCCCCAGAGCCACCGCGAAGGTAACCCGCATGCCGCTGGCGGCGGCCGCCGCTGGGGCGAGATCGCTGGTCGTCGAGGCGAGGGCGAACACCGCGCCCATCGCGGAGGCCCCGGTGATCAGGCCGAGGTTGCGCGAGAGGTTGAGCATGCCGGCGATCACGCCGCGCTGCCGCGCGTCGATAGCGGCCATGACCGCGGTGTTGTTGGCGGTCTGGAACAGCGCATAGCCAATGGTGACGACGACCAGGGGGGCGATGTAGCCGCCGATGCCGAGCGTTTCCGGTAACAGCGCCAGCAACAGGCAACCGGCCGCCATGCCGGTAAGCCCCAGCAGCGTCATGCGCTGCGCGCCGAAGCGGTCGGCGATGCGGCCCGCGGGCGCGGCGGTGAAGGCCGAGACGCAGGGCCCGACCGCAAGGGCCAGCCCCACCCGGGCGGCATCGAGCCCGAGACTCTCCGAGAGATAGAAAGGCCCGACCACCAGCGTCGCCATCATCACCGTCGAGACCAATGCGCTCATGGCGAGCCCGCCGCTCAAGCGCGGATCGCCAAATAGCCCCAGACGAATCAACGGCGAAGGGACTTTCGCCTCGACCAGCAGGAACAGGCCGATGCCGACGGCCGCCGCCGACAACAAGGGCAAATCGACCCCGCGCCCCCGCGTCATGGCCAGCGCGTAGGCGGCGAGCGTCAGCGCCAGCAACAAGGTACCCAGCGGATCGAAACCGGCGCGCTCGGTCTTCGCCGCTGGCCGATCGACGGGCAGATGGCTCCAGGCGAGCAGCAACGTCAGCAGCCCTAGCGGCACGCCGACGAGGAAGATCGCCCGCCAGCCGAACCCGGCGATCAGCACGCCGCCGAGCGACGGCCCCAGTGCGGTGCCGATCGCCGACATGGTGCCCAGCAGGCCCATGGCGCTACCGGTTTTGTCCTTGGCCACGGTCTCGCCGACGAAGGCCAGGGTCAGGGCCATCATGGCCGCCGCGCCGAGCCCTTGCAGGGCGCGGGCGGCGATCAACAGTTCGAGGCTGGGGGCGAAGCCGCACAGCGTCGAGGCCAGGCTGAACACGGCGAGACCGGCCAGCAGCAGGCGCCGACGGCCGATCAAGTCGCCGAGCCGGCCAACGCTGACGATCAGCGTGGTGATCGCCAGCAGGTAGGCGATCACCACCCACTGCACGCTCTGGACGGAGGCGTCGAACGCCTGGGCCAGGGTCGGCAAGCCGACGTTGGCGATGCTGATGCCGAGCGAGGACAGCAACATCGATAGCGACAGGCTGGCGAGCGCCCAGCGTACCGAAGGTGTCCGCTGCACACTGCCCGCCAGGGCTTCGCCTGGTACCGCACTAACTGGCTTCATCACACCCTCCTGATTTCCGACACGCCCAATACGGCGCTGTCGAAAATCTACGCCGGCGGGTAACCTGGCGGAAGGCGCAGCAGTTGCAGATTATTCGTGCATCAAACGCCTGATCAAAAATCAGCCAGGCCAGGAGCGATCCATGTCCATACCCGATCTCAATTTGCTGGTGACCCTCGATGTGCTGCTC
>NZ_CAMPHN010000087.1 GCF_946885885.1 uncultured Pseudomonas sp. | reverse complement strand
CGGTGGTGATCTACGGCGTGGTCGGCTTCAAGACCCACGCCAAGATGATGCTGATCCTGCGTCGCGAGAACGGCGAGATCGTGCGCTACGCGCACCTTGGCACCGGCAACTACCACGCGGCCAACGCCCGCCTGTACACCGACTACAGCCTGCTCACCGCCGACGTGGCGCTCGGCGAGGACGTGGCCAAGCTGTTCAGCCAGCTGATCGGCATGGGCAAGACCCTGCGCATGAAGAAGCTGCTGCACGCGCCCTTCACGCTGAAGAAGACCCTGCTCGACATGATCGCCCGCGAGACCAACCTGGCCGCGGAGGGCAAGCCGGCGCACATCATCGCCAAGTTCAATGCCCTGACCGATCCGAAGATCATCCGCGCGCTGTACAAGGCCAGCCAGACCGGGGTGAAGATCGACCTGGTGGTGCGCGGTATGTGCTGCCTGCGTCCGGGTATTCCGGGGGTGTCGCACAATATTCAGGTGCGCTCGATCATCGGTCGCTTCCTCGAACATACCCGGGTGTTCTATTTCCTCAACGAGGGCGAGGAGAAGATCTATCTGTCCAGCGCCGACTGGATGGAGCGCAACCTGGATAAGCGCGTCGAGACCTGCTTCCCGGTGGAAGGCAAGAAGCTGATCATGCGGGTGAAGAAGGAGTTGGAGGCTTACCTGACCGACAACACCCAGAGCTGGGTGCTGCAACCGGACGGCCGCTACCTGCGCAGCAGCCCGACCGGCAACCAGAACCCGCGTAGCGCGCAGGCCGGGTTGCTGGACAAACTCACGGTGCCGCTGGTCAGCGCACGCTGAGTTCGACGCCGATGCGCTTGAGCCAGCCCGCTTCCTGAGTGAAATCCGCTTGGGTCAGCGGGTTGGCCTCCAGCCAACCTTCGGGGAAGACGATTTCCAGGCTCTGCTCGCTGGCTTCGAGGCGCACCCTTGGCATCTCCTGGGTGCCGCGAATGTGATGGAACAGGATGGCGAAGCGCAGCAGTACGCACAGGCGGATCAGCTTGAGCCCTTCCTCGCCGAAATCGGCGAATTTGTCCTTGGGGATATTGCGCCGGTGGCCGCGTACCAGCAGGGCGAGCATGTGCTGATCCTGGCGCGAGAAGCCGGCCAGGTCGGAATGTTCGACCAGATAGGCGCCGTGCTTGTGGTACTGGTAGTGGGCGATGTCCAGGCCCAGTTCATGTACCCGCGCGGCCCACAGCAACAGGTCGCGGTGCCATTCGTCGTCCAGTTGCCAGGCATCGGCGACCTGTTCCAGGGCCTCCAGGGCCTTGGCCTCGACGCGGGCGGCCTGATCCAGATCGACGTGGTAGCGTTCCATCAGTGCGCTGAGGGTGCGTTCGCGCACGTCCTCGTGATGATGGCGGCCGAGCAGGTCGTAGAGCACGCCCTCGCGTAGCGCACCCTCGGAATGACTCATGCGTTGGATCTCGCAGGCGTCGAAGATCGCTTCGAGGATCGCCAGGCCGGCCGGAAAAATCCCGCGGCGATCGGGCTTGATGCCGTCGAGGTCGATTTTATCCACCTCGCCGAGTTTGAAAATCTTGCGTTTCAACCAGGCCAGGCCCTGTACATTGACCTCGCCGTTACCCAGCCCGGCGGATTGAATCGCCAGACCGATCGCCTTGATCGTACCGGAGGCGCCGACCACGTCTTCCCAGCCGAGGCGGCGCAGCGCGTGCTCGATGCCCATGATCTCCAGGCGCGCGGCGGTATAGGCTTGGGCATAGCGCGCTGGCGTGATTTTGCCGTCCTTGAAGAAGCGCTGGGTGTAGCTCACGCAGCCCATTTGCAAGCTCTCGCGCAGCAAGGGCTCGAAGCGTTGGCCGATGATGAATTCGGTGCTGCCGCCGCCGATATCGGTGACCAGGCGTTTACCGGGGGTATCGGCGATGCTATGCGAGACGCCGAGATAGATCAGCCGCGCCTCCTCGCGCCCGGAAATGACCTCCACCGGATGCCCGAGCACCTCTTCGGCGCGGCGGATGAACTCGCCACGGTTATGCGCCTCGCGTAGCGCGTTGGTGCCGACCACACGTACCGCACCTTCCGGCAGGCTGGCGGTCAATTGAGCGAAGCGTCGCAGGCAATCCAGCCCGCGTTGCATGGCCTCCTCGCTGAGCAGGCGTTGCTCGTCGATACCGGCAGCCAATTGCACCTTGTCGCCGAGGCGTTCGAGGATGCGCAACTCGCCATGATCGGCCTTGGCCAGCACCATATGAAAGCTGTTGGAGCCCAGATCGATGGCTGCAATCAAGGGGAAAGACTCAGCAGGGGTATGCGGCATAGCGTAGACATCTCGATGCGGAACCGCGTCATCGTGCCACGATAGGCCGGGTACGCCAACGCATACTGATGTCGCATGCCGTCGAAGGCATTTTGCTGAAGTACCGGAAACTGCCGTTCATCCGCCCGGAGCGGGCCATGGAAACCTGGCAGTCGCACCGCTCTCAAGGCGCCCGGCCGGCGCAGAAGGCCAGCAGCATATTCGCGCCGCGGCCTCGCGTACCGCTATCGCTTTCGTGGTGTTAGGCGATTAGCTGATGGACGAATTTGGCGATGCCGATAGATAAGCGCAATTGCACGAGCCTTCCTGTGTCAAAGAAGGCGGGCTATGATGTCGGCCATCTTTTGCTTCCGAACACGGAGAATTTCCATGAGCGAATTCATTACCAATGTCAGCGATGCCAGCTTCGACCAAGATGTCATCCAGGCAGAAGGTCCGGTGCTGGTCGATTACTGGGCCGAGTGGTGCGGTCCGTGCAAGATGATCGCCCCGGTGCTGGACGAAATCGCCCAGACCTACCAAGGCAAGCTCAAGGTGTGCAAGTTGAACATCGACGAGAATCAGGAAACCCCGCCGAAGTACGGCGTGCGCGGTATCCCGACCTTGATGCTGTTCAAGAACGGCAACGTCGAAGCGACCAAGGTCGGCGCTCTGTCGAAGTCGCAACTGGCGGCCTTCCTCGACAGCAATATCTAAGCTGTCGCGCAGATCATAAGCCCCGCTAATTGCGGGGTTTTTTCTGTCCGGGTGCTGGACGCGCCGATAAAACCGGTGTTACATTCGGCTTCGCTGCATTTCCTATGCCGCCCCCTGCATGCCGTCGTCGACGCATTCCCTTCGAATATTCTCGATACACAAGCTGGCGATCCATTCGCCTCTTAGCGGCGCGGCCTCCCGAGCTGAACAGCTTATTTCCCCTCCTTCATGATTACGTCATTCCTATGAATCTGACCGAACTCAAGCAAAAGCCGATCACCGAACTGCTGGAACTCGCCGAACAGATGGGCCTGGAAAACATGGCCCGTTCGCGCAAGCAGGACGTGATTTTCTCGCTGTTGAAAAAACACGCTAAAAGCGGTGAGGAAATCTCCGGTGATGGCGTGCTGGAGATTCTCCAGGACGGTTTCGGCTTTCTCCGCTCCGCGGATGCCTCGTACCTCGCTGGCCCCGATGACATCTATGTCTCGCCGAGCCAGATCCGCCGCTTCAACCTGCGTACCGGCGATACCATCGTCGGTAAAATCCGCCCGCCGAAAGAGGGCGAGCGTTACTTCGCGCTGCTCAAGGTCGATACGATCAACTACGATCGCCCGGAAAACGCGAAGAACAAGATCCTCTTCGAAAACCTGACGCCGCTGTTCCCCAACAAGCGCCTGGTCATGGAAGCCGGTAACGGCTCCACCGAGGACATCACCGGCCGCATCATCGACCTCTGCGCGCCGATCGGCAAAGGCCAGCGCGGCCTGATCGTGGCGCCGCCGAAAGCCGGCAAGACCATCATGCTGCAGAACATCGCGGCCAACATCACCCGCAACAATCCGGAAGTGCATCTGATCGTCCTGTTGATCGACGAGCGTCCGGAAGAAGTGACCGAAATGCAGCGCACCGTGCGTGGCGAAGTGGTCGCCTCCACTTTCGACGAACCGCCGACCCGCCACGTGCAAGTCGCCGAAATGGTGATCGAGAAGGCCAAGCGCCTAGTCGAGCACAAGAAGGACGTGGTCATCCTGCTCGATTCCATCACCCGTCTGGCACGTGCCTACAACACCGTGATCCCCAGTTCCGGCAAGGTCCTCACCGGTGGTGTCGACGCCCATGCCCTGGAGAAGCCGAAGCGCTTCTTCGGTGCCGCGCGCAACATCGAGGAAGGCGGTTCGCTGACCATCATCGCCACCGCGCTGGTGGAAACCGGCTCGAAGATGGACGAAGTGATCTACGAAGAATTCAAGGGCACCGGCAACATGGAGCTGCCTCTGGACCGTCGTATCGCCGAGAAGAGGGTGTTCCCGGCCATCAACATCAACCGCTCCGGCACCCGCCGCGAAGAGTTGCTGACCGCCGAAGATGAGCTGCAGCGCATGTGGATCCTACGCAAGCTGCTGCACCCGATGGACGAAATTGCCGCCATCGAGTTCCTTATCGACAAGCTGAAAGCGACCAAGACCAACGACGAGTTCTTCATGTCGATGAAGCGCAAGTAAGGGTCGCTCTACTGCGCTTCGGTGGTGCTGTGTTAAAAGAAAGCGCTGTCCCAATAATGTGTCGCATGGGCGATTCAGGCCTGAGCCTTTCTCGCAGAGCCGGCAACGCGTAGGGTGCGCCGTGCGCACCACCGCAGGCGGCGAATCACTGGTGCGCCCATGTCTCCCGGCTGAACACATGGCGCACTCTACGGATTCAGACCGTCTCAAACTCAGTGGCGATAGCCGAACGCAACACGCATTGGTACATAGCCTAAAAGAAGTCGTGATCGCGAGCCCGGGATAGGGGCTATTGCCGTTTCATCGCGGCTTGCGCTGAAACGGCAACAGACCCTAGGCGCCTCATCCAAATACTCGGCTTTCGCGGGTAAACCGCGCTTTTTTTGTCTAGTCTTCGCTCGAGGATTTTTTCTAAGGATGGGGATAATCCAATAAAAACGGGGGTGGCGAGCCCTGAAGGGCTGCGGTCGCCAGAATGCGAGGAGGTTCGAGCATGGCTTTTCAACCAGCACCTGGATCATCGATGCAGCTAACCCTCTATCACTGAGCGCAGCGTTTCCTGCTACTGGCGCCGACCTTCGTGCTGGACCGGTCGCAGAATCCCTATCGGCGGCTGTCCGCCACACTGCTGATAGCCGGCAAGGAACCCTTCCAGCTGGAGATAGGTGACGACATCGTGATTCGTTCACGTGTCGCCTTGATCGCGCCAAAGGTCCTGCGCAGGCGACTGATTGCCCACGATAGCAATCTGGCGATCTTCGATGTGCCGATCCAGGCGCCGGAATTTTCTGCGCTGGACAGCGCCATGAGCGGCCAACCGGCGATCACGCCGAGCCTGAAGCGTTTCGCGCATCTGCTACCGCGTCTATCACGCGCTTTCGCCGGGACGACGAGCCCCGCCGAAGTGCGCGATCTTTTCATCGATACCGCCAACGCGCTTGCACCGTCGCCACGGGCAGGGCGCCCGCTCAATCCTCGTATTGTCAAAGCCATCGAACTGATCGACCAACTGCCGTTGAACAGCGTGACGCTGGATGCTCTGGCGGCGCAGTTGCACCTCTCGCCGTCACGTCTGCGGCACCTGTTCAAGGAGGAAACCGGCAGCACGATCAGGCGTTTCAGCCGCGAGATGGCTGTTCGCCGCGCGATCACGCAATGGGCACAGGGCCGTTCGCTGACGGATGTCGCACACGAGGCTGGTCTATACGACGTCGCTCACCTTCACCACGCCTTCGTCGAGATGTTTGGAGTGAATCCTTCGGCTGTGATCGACCCGCGGAATGTGCTGCGTCGGCGCGTCGATTAGCGACAATACCCGCCAAAACCTAGTCGCGGCGGCGACCAGGCTGGCGGAAGATGGCACTCAAGGTGTGTCATCAAGCCGGGCTGCGGCGACTTTCTGCCGGCCGCCGGACGGCTCTATCACTGCCGTCCGGCGAAACCCGCTTAACGTAAATCGGGCGCGTACTGGTTGTTCTTGTACGCCTGGCAGAAGCCGGTCTCATCCCCGAGGAATGTGGGGTCCAGCTTGACCAGGGCTGGGCGCACCGCCTTCCATACGTTGTTGTGCCCTTCGTTGGTCAAGTCGTCCCTGACGACCATCACCAGGTCGAGGCCTGGATGGATGACCACCTTTTGCCCGCCGGCACCCGCCGCCCACTTGATACCCACGTCATACTGCTGGCTACAGGTGGCATTGCCGCCGTTGCAGTGCTGTGCTTCATAGAGCGGAGGATGGGGATATCCGTTCCAGAGCGATACCGGCGCACAGTCGGGGTCGTTGCTGCCGGACGAATATTTCCAGTTTTGCCGGGCGTTCATCATGAGGAGATAGCCATAACCGGTGTTGGTATCCTCGAAGGCGGGATGGCCCATCCGGTAAACGTACTCCTCGCTAAGGATGCGGTTGCCGCCCCAGACGCCTTTGCGCAACACCAGCAAGCCTAATCGGGCCATGTCGCGTACGTTGCTGTTCATGCTGTAGGCAGTCGTCCAACCACTCCACTTGGTGTTACGCATACCGATCTTGTCGAACAGCTGTGTTCTGGCCAGCTCCCCCATGCTGTCGACGCCTGGGAAGGCCTGCGGTTCCCGTGCCAGGGCTCGCCTGACGATCGGGAGCAGCTTGTCGATTTCGCGCCAGCCCAAGGCATCGTAACTCCAGGTGCCTTTCTCCCCCCAGGACAAGTCACGTTTGGTGGACGTCATCGCCAAGATGTGCGCGACCTTGGCCCGGGGATTGATGCCATCCAGTTCCCACCAGTTGAGATAGTCGGTGACCAGCGACTCATCGGAGAGTTGGGTCTTGGTGGTCGCGATACCGACGGTCAGGCTGGCCATGAGCTTGGTGATCGACGCGACATGATAGACGCCGGTGGTGTTGAGGTACTCGTGGCACAATTTCCCGTACCGCACGATCGCATAGGGATTATTGCCCATCCGCCTGTCGGCCTCCTTGAGCAGGGCCGGGTCCAGGCCGCATTCGCTGGCGACCATCGTAGGGGCGACGCGCACCCATTCCTGCAGGCCTGGATCTTCGGCATACGCCAAGCCAGCATGAATTACCGTCAGCCCGATAGCAGCCGCGAAGAGTCTCTTCTTCATTTTTTCTTCCTATTGTTGTTTTTGTAAGGTTTAACTTCCAATGCCGTGTAACGGCCTTCCAAACGCTCCAGCGCCGGCCGGGAGGCGACTGAACGCTCCTTTGCAAAGTAGGGCTGGACGGACCAGGCAGGGCCCGATAAACCACAGTTGCGTACCCAGAGAACTGCACCGGGTACGCCGCTGTACCTTGCTTCAGTTGCGGTAGCGCCCACATCGATATCAGGGCCCGGGGCTTTCGCCCGCAACCCGGCCGGAGGCGCAAGCTTTATCGGATGCACAAGCCTTGGCTTGTACACAGCGGCTGAGGTGTTTGTATGGAACGGCTGACTTGATGAACGGGGCCGCAGTTTTGTGCCAATCCTGGGCTCTGTATGAAAAGTGCCCGACCTCATCAAAACGGGAAAACCGGCATTTGTGCATCCGCAGGTTGCTAAGCCTTCTGAAAGACCTAGTTCGGCGCTAAACTTCGTGCCCTTATTTGGCCGGCCCGACACGAGGCTCAAGCATGCAGTATCGCGATCTGCGCGATTTTATTCGCGGTCTGGAACAGCGCGGCGAACTCAAGCGCATCCAGCCCCCGATATCCCCGGTGCTGGAGATGACCGAAATCTGCGACCGCACCTTGCGCAAGGGCGGCCCGGCGTTGCTGTTCGAAAACCCCACGGGCTTCGAGATGCCGGTGCTCGGCAACCTGTTCGGCACGCCCAAACGCGTGGCGTTGGGCATGGGCGCGGAAGAAGTCGGCGAACTGCGTGAAATCGGCAAGCTGCTGGCTTTTCTCAAGGAGCCGGAGCCGCCGAAAGGGCTGAAAGACGTCTGGTCGAAGCTGCCGATCTTCAAGAAGGTGCTGTCGATGGCGCCCAAGGTGCTGAAGGACGCGCCCTGCCAGGAAGTGGTCGAGGAGGGCGACGATGTCGATCTCGGCAAGCTGCCGGTGCAGACCTGCTGGCCCGGCGACGTCGGTCCGCTGATCACCTGGGGGCTGACCGTGACCAAGGGGCCGAACAAGGAACGGCAGAACCTCGGCATCTATCGCCAGCAGGTGATCGGCCGCAACAAGGTGATCATGCGCTGGCTCAGCCACCGTGGTGGCGCCCTGGATTTCCGCGATTGGTGCGAGAAATTCCCCGGTCAGCCCTATCCGGTGGCCGTCGCTCTGGGGGCGGACCCGGCGACCATTCTCGGCGCGGTCACCCCGGTGCCCGACAGTCTTTCCGAATACGCCTTCGCCGGCCTGCTGCGCGGCAACAAGACCGAGCTGGTGAAGTGTCGTGGCAACGATCTGCAGGTGCCGGCCAGCGCCGAGATCGTGCTGGAAGGGGTGATCCACCCCGGTGAGATGGCAGACGAAGGCCCTTACGGCGACCACACCGGTTACTACAACGAGGTCGATCGCTTCCCGGTGATGACGGTCGAGCGTATCACCCGTCGACAGAAGCCGATCTATCACAGCACCTACACCGGCAGACCGCCGGACGAGCCGGCGATTCTCGGCGTGGCGCTCAACGAAGTGTTCGTGCCGATTCTGCAGAAGCAGTTTCCCGAGATCACCGACTTCTACCTGCCGCCGGAAGGCTGTTCCTACCGCATGGCGGTGGTGACCATGAAGAAGCAGTACCCCGGCCACGCCAAGCGGGTAATGCTCGGCGTTTGGTCGTTTTTGCGACAGTTCATGTACACCAAGTTCGTCATAGTCACCGACGACGACATCAATGCGCGGGATTGGAACGATGTGATCTGGGCGATAACCACGCGCATGGACCCCAAGCGCGACACGGTGCTGATCGACAATACGCCGATCGATTACCTGGATTTCGCCTCGCCGGTTTCCGGTCTCGGCAGCAAGATGGGCCTCGACGCCACCCATAAATGGCCAGGTGAGACCAGCCGCGAGTGGGGGCGGGCTATCGTTCAGGATGAGGCGGTCAAACGGCGCGTCGACGATCTCTGGTCGCAGCTGGGAATCGACTGATGCCGTTGGCGCGGACACGTGAGCGAGGGCGCTCGCAGTTAATGCAATACGCACGGCACGCGGCCAAGGCCGCCGCCATCCGTGCGGGTTTTGGATTGAAAACGCAATGAAAGTGACCTTGCAACCCTCGGGCGCGGTGCTCGATGTCGACAGCGGCGAACGCATTCTCGATGCCGCGCGCCGCCTCGGCTACGACTGTCCGCAGAGTTGCCGTAACGGCAATTGCCATATCTGCGCGGCCTTGCTGGTCAACGGGCGGGTGCGTCAGGGCGGCGAAAGCCGCGATCATGGCGAAGTGTTCGCCTGCCTGGCCGAACCCGAGCAGGACTGCGTGTTGCTCTGGGACGGCGTACTGGCGCCCGGCGAATTGCCGGTTCGCGAACTGAACTGCCAAGTCATCGAATGCCGCGAGGTCGGCGGCGATGTGGTGCGCCTGCGCCTGCGTGCGCCGGCCGGCAAGTTGCCGCGCTACCACGCCGGCCAGTACCTGTTGTTGCAGCGCGAAGACGAGGACTATGCCGCGTTCTCCCTGGCCTCGGCGCCGCATGCCGGGCGCGAGCTGGAACTGCATATCCTGGCGCGCGACGAGGCCACTCTGGGTCTGCTCGCGCGCCTGCGCCGCGAGAGCGTGGCACGGGTGAAAATGCCGTTCGGCGATACGCACCTGGCGGAATTGCCGGACGGGCCCTTGGTGCTGATCGCCGCGGGCACCGGTATGGCGCAGATGAACAGCCTGATAGAACACTGCCGCGTGGCGGGCTTCAAACACCCATTGCACCTTTATTGGGGGGCGCGTCGACCCGAGGACTTTTACGAACTGACGCACTGGGACGAATGGCGGCAGTTACCGAATCTGTTCCTGCATCGGGTGGTCAGCGACTCATGCGGCTGGTCAGGTCGTTGCGGCTTGCTGCACGAAGCGGTGCGCGAGGACTTCGCCGACCTCAAGCCATTGCATCTCTATGCCAGCGGTTCTCCGCCGATGGTCTACGCCACGCTCGATGCCCTGGTCGAAGCCGGTATGGACGCGCAGCAAATGCGCGCCGATGTATTCGCCTACGCCCCGCGTCCGCTCGCCGGCCCGTAACCTCCTTCCTTCAGACTGACCTTTGCGCGTCATTCGAGCGCCCGGCTATCGGGCGCTCCGCCGTGCCGTGCGCGATAGGCCGAAAAGTGATGGACTTCGGGTATTTCGATTGATTTGTTAGCGATCGATATAAAATCATTGGCCTGGCTGCGCGGCTGCGCTAGCATCGGCTTGTTCGGCGAATTTGCGTGGCCTTATGGCGCCGTATGTCGGCTCACCATTCAATGAACCCGAATATCGGTTGGACAGCAGGGAGGCAAATTCCGTTATGGCCAGCATGTTTCATTCGCGCAACGACCTGGTAAAACTGCTCGAGCTCGCACAGTGCTGCATCAAAGCCAGCAGCGATAAAGCCGAGGTCGACCAGGTAATCGAACTCGCAAAAAGCGTCATTCCCTATTCGTCGTTGGTCATTTGTTTCGACGATATCGCTACGCCTGACCCTCAGGCCAGCCGCAAGTTACTCAATTACGGTTACAGCGACGAATGGGTCGAGTTGTACTTTCGCAAATCCTTTCAACTGCAAGACCCGATCCTGAAAACCGCCGAACGCGAGACGGGTGCGTTTTCCTGGGACCTGGGTTATACCGCCGAGGCGCCGAGCAAGGAATTTCTCGATTTATCGCGGGATTTCGTCGGTACCAATGGCCTCGCCTGCTGCGTTCGCGGGCGTTCGCGCACCAGCAGTACGCTGATCTCCATGACGCTACCGGTGCACGAGCGGGCGGAGAACTATCTCGAGGCGCTGGAATACCTGGCGCCGCACCTGCATGAAATATTCAACCGCCAGGGCAGCCTCAATCGCCATAGCCTGATGGCGCCGGAGATCTCGCAGCGCGAGCTGGAGGTATTGCACTGGGCCAAAGAGGGCAAGAGCACTTGGGATATCTCCAATATCCTCAGCATTTCCGAACGCACGGTTAAGTTTCACTTCGGCAACATCTTTCGCAAACTGGACGTGCTCAACCGCTCCCAGGCGATTGCCAAGGCCATTCACTTCGGGGTGATCACAGCTTAAGGGGCTAAGACGCCAGGGCTTTCTTCCGCCCGGGACCATGGTCGGCGCTAGTGAAGAAAGGCGCGGCGACTTGGAGAAAGGCCGTCAGGTCGATACGCACCGCGAGTGTCTGCACGCCATCGGGCATCGACACCAGCGGACCAAGGCGTTCGCACGGCAGTTGCTTGCTCAGCAGCAGTCGATAGATGGGCTCGGCGACCACCACGTACCAATAGCGCGCGCCGCTGTTCAGGGAGTGATCGACGATGCCTTTGATCAGCAGGTCGAATACGCCGAACGCGCCGAGTTGCTTATGCCCGCGGTACTGACGTTCGACCGCCAGGCGCGAGACCTCCAGGCTGTCGCTGTCGAACTCCCTGGCTATGCCGGGTTCGAGCAGGAAGTCGAAGCATTCGCTGAGCATCCAGGGCGCGCCATGCGGGGTCAGGCGCAGGTAGCCGGCTGGGCGCCAGCGATGGATAACCGCGACGTGCACGCTGAAAGGGTCGAATTGGTCGCGCTCCTGGCCATCGGCACTGCTCGGCACCCAGTTCAATTCACGGGCGAACACCGCCTCGCGGAGCTCTAGGCAAGCCGGTAATTGGCTCAGATGAGGGCTGACGATCAGTCGGTAATCCCGTGAGATCGCAGGCTGCGCATGTGTGTGCATCGTAGTCCCTCCCAAATGGATGTGCCTGGGAGGGACTGTAGAAGCGCGACTGTCGATTCGGCAGCTGTCTTATCGGGCAGTTGCCGGATCGCCAGTGCCGACGCGCGGATCAGGGTTTATCGATCGGGTAGTGAGGGAAGTTGCTGTTGAACTGGATATTCGGGCTCAACTCGGTCAGCAGCGGATCGACCTTGAGCAGGGTGATGCGCCATTGTCCCGGACGTACCGCTTTCAGGCCCAGGGTATTGTTACTGACGAACAATTGCGGACCGGGCGTCGGGTCGAAGGGCTTGGGATCACCGGATACCGCGGTGATGTTCTGGTGCACCATGACATTGAAGTTCAGCTCGATGGTGCCGGTGCCGGCCAGTCGGCCGCCTGTGTATTGGCTGATATAGGGCGCGCTCAGGGAGAAGGAAGCGCTGTTGCGGATGCTCGCCAGGCCCTGGGTGGCGATGGCCAAAGCGGAGGCGCGACCGTCGGAGAGGTTGCCGGCGATGTTGATATGGATATTGTCGTCGACGGTTTCGTTGAAGCACTTCTCGACGTTTTCCAGTACGCCCGGTTCGAGCTTGTGGTTGGACGCCTCCGGAATGCACAGGAAGAAGCGGCGTACGACCTGGTTCGCCTCGAAATAGGCGCTCTGCTTGATCAGGCTGGAGCTGACGAACGTCAGGTTGGCCAATTGTTCCAGCATCGGCGGGGTTTGGCGTGTCGGTTGGGCCTGGGCCAGCGAGTGGCCGCCAAGGCCGATGGCGAACAGAACGAGGGTGGCGCGTAGTGTTTGGCGCATGGGGTTTCCTTTGTCGGTGTGTGTTGTGGTTGGTTTTATAGGTGTGTTGCGGGTATGCCTGTTTCCGCCAGCACGCTGTCCACGCTTGGCAAGGTGAGTTCGTTCCAACCGCGTACGTCGTGTTCGAGGGTGGAATCTTTGTAGATGGTGAAATCCGGGCAGGCGAAGCGGATGACGCCGACGCGGGTGAGGATCGGTTTGTAGCTGGGCAAGCCGGCTTTGCCGAGGGCGCAGTTGATCTGCTTGACCGCCCGGAAAACCTTGACGTTGAGCTGTGCCTGGTTGTCGCCGATCATCTTGTGCAGGTGTTCGCGCTCGACCCAGCCCAGGCTCATCGGATCGCTCGTGGCGTTGCCGCGTGCCCGCAGTTGTTGGCAGAACTCGCGGGCCAGGAGGAGTAGCACGTAGTGGTGCACGCGTTCGCCGAGATCCAATTGCTGGCCCGCCACCTCGATCAGCAACTGCACATGCCAGTCATCGGCGCTGACCTTGAAGATAAAGCGCGGCGCGACGCTGGCCGCTTGCGCCTCGCTGGCGGGCGGCGCGAACACCTCGTGGTCGGCTGGATCGGGCCTGTCGTACGCCGGGCTGGGCTGGACCGGGCCGCAATCGACGGGCAGGCCGGTGAGTTGGCCGATCAGCTCGGCATAATGGTTAGCCTGCCGGGCTTGGGGAATGGCGTAATTGCTCAGCAGTTGATACAGGGCCAGCGGGCTTTCCGGCGTCGCCTGGCCGAGTATGGCGCCATGCACGAAGTGGATGCCGTTGGCGATGGCCGACATGCTGTTGGCCAGGGCGAAGCCGTGTTTGTCGTTGCCTTTGAATGCCAGTGCCGGGCCGCTCTCGTGCAGGTCCGGGAACTGCCCGAGCAAATGGGTCAGCAGGTTGCGCACGCCCAGCGGGGTCAGGCGCGCCTGCTGGTCGCAGAGGGTGACCCGGTCGATGGCGAACTGGCGGGCGAATTCGATGCAGGCTTGCAGCTGCGAGGGCGTGGCGCTGGGCGCGTCCTGCAGGATCAGGCACAACGCAACGCCGCGCTGATGCAGCTCTTCGACGATATCGATCAGCGCGCTCAGCTGTTCTCCTACCTGTTCGCAGCTGCGCCCGCCGCCAAGTTGCACGCGCAATTGGATGCCGCATTGCGGATGCCGTGTGACCAGACGCACCAGCGGGCCGATTTCGGCGGGCTGAGGGGCATCCAGCCAGGGACGCAGTTGCGGGGCGCATGCCCGCAGTTGCGCCAAGGCGGCATCCAAAGCCCATTCGTTCGCTTGCAGCCGGCCCAAGGCGATATCGCCGAAGGGGGTTTGCGCCAGTTGCTCGATATGCTGCTTCCAGGCGTGGCCGTTGTTTTCGACCGTTAGCAGGCAAGGCGTATGGTCCACGCAGCCGCGAAACGAGGCGGGCAGCGGAAAGCGATTCCAATCGCTGAATGCAACCAGTTGGGTTGGCGCAGTGGTCTGCCGGTTCATGCCGTCTCCTTGGGGCGAGTCAGGCAACACGGGTGGATTGGGACACGTGCTGCGGTCTGTGCTGCCAGCCGGCCCAGGCCATGCTCAGCAACAGACCGAGCAAGGCACACCAGATCAGGCTGAAACCGGCCAGCTTGAATGCACCGACCGGTTCGCCGAACAGCACAGCGGCAAGCAAGAACATCAGCGTTGGGTTGAGGTATTGCAGAAAGCCCACAGTGGTCAGCGACAAGGCTTTCACCGAGGCGATGTACAGCCACATGGGCAGGGTGGTGATCAAGCCGAGTGCCAGTAGCAGCGCCCAGTCGAGGGTGCTGTATTGGACCGCGGCAGCGGCGCCGAGGCCGCTATAGAGCAGCAGACCGCTGGCGGGAATCGCCGCCAGAGCGGTTTCCAGCGTCAGGCCGAGCAGTGGCGGCACCGTCGAGCGTTTTTTCACCGCACTGTAGAGCGCGAAGGTGGCGGCGATGGTCAGGCCGATCCAGGGCACTTGCAGGTGCTGTTCGCCGGCGACGATCAGCATCACCCCGGCCAGGCAGAGCGCGGCGGCCAGCCATTCGCGACGCCCGCTCGGCTCGCGGAACAGCCAGTGGGCGAGCAGTACGCTGAGCAGCGGCGACAGGTAATAGCCGAGGCTGGCATCCAGCAGGCGCTCCTGGGCCACCGCCCAGATCACCAGAAACCAGTTACAGGCGATCAAGGCGCTGCTGAGCAGCAGCAAGGCCAATTGCCGTGGCGAGCCGAGGATGCGCCAGGCTTGGCCGAGGGCGCGGATCAGGACCAGCCCGAGCACGCACCAGGCCAGCGAACCGAGCACGCGGTAGGCGAAGACCTCCCACACCGGCAAGTGGGCCAGCAGCTTGAACAGCAGGGTGGCCGAGGCCCATAGCAGAAATGCGCTGATATTCAGCAGCAATGCTTGCCGTGGGCACAGGGGGGGGGCGATCGGGAGGTTGGGCATGCTCGGGCTCACTCACTCACTCACTCGCGCGTCAGGCTGACCTTGCCCAGCGCCTGGCCGGATTCGGCATAGACATGGGCGTCGGCGATCGCGTCGAAACTGAAGTGCTGCGGGTCGAGCAATGGGCGCAAAACACCGCGTTCCGCCAGCTTGGCGGCTTCGCGCAGGATGAAACCGTGGTGCTCCATGCCCACGCCGGTGGCCATCGGCCAGGTCATGTTGACGCAATGCACGGTCTGTTTGCGCGCCCAGGCCACGGTCATGTCGAGCTTGCCCATGGCCAGCACGGTGATCACGGTACCGCCGACACGGGTGGCCAGCAGGCTCTGCTCGAAGGTTTCGCCGCCGACCGTATCGACCACCACGTCGAAGCCGGCGCCATCGGTATGCAGTTCGACGTACTGGGCGACGTCCTGCGCGCGATAGTCGATGGTCTGGTCGGCACCGAACTCGCGTGAGAGGGCGGCTTTTTCCGCGCTGCTGACCGTGGTGTAGACGGTCGCGCCCTGCCATTTGGCCAACTGCGCGGCGACATGGCCGACGCCGCCGGTGCCGCCATGCACCAGTACGCGGTCGCCCGGTTTGATCGCTGCGGTATCGATCAAGCCTTCCCAGGCGGTGAGCACCACCAGCGGCAACACCGCGGCTTCGGCCATGCTCAGGTTCTGCGGTTTGGGCGCCACCAGGGCGGCATCCACCACCATGTAATCGGCCAGCGCACCTTGCCGACCGCGTACGCCGCCGGCGCAACCGTAGACCGCGTCGCCTTCGGCGAAACCCTGCACGCCGGCGCCGACGGCGCTTACCGTACCGGCGAAATCGCCATGCAGAATGGCCGGGAACTCATGGGTGAAAGCCGGGATATCGCCACGGCGCAGCTTGTAATCGAGCGGATTGATACCGCTTGCCGCGACCTTCACCAGTAACTGGCCGGCAGCGGCTTGCGGGGTCGGCAGCTCGACTTCTTCGAAGACGTCGGCCCGGCCGAATTGATTGATCACGAAAGCTTTCATAGTGGGTTCTCACAGATGTGGGTGATGAAGGTGTCCATCAGGTCGTTGAATCGCGCCGGGTCCTCGACATGCGGGCAATGGCCGCACTCGTCGAAGAGGAATACCGACACGTCGGCGGGGGCCAGCAGGTCTTTGCGGGTGCAGGCGTCCGCATCGAGAAACACGTCGTCGCGGCCTTGCATCAGCACCGTAGGCACGCCGCTGGCAGCCAGCAGGGCGACTTCGTCGGCGAACTCGCCATTGCCCAGGCTGGCGCCCAAGGCAGCGCGAACCTGCGGGTCGGTGGCGCGGATGTAGTGAGCCAGGGTGTCGAGTTGCGCTTGTTCCATATGCGCTGGGTTAACGAAGGCACGGACCAAACGCGTCACCTCGGCGTCATCCAGGTCGGCCTGAAACACCAGACCGCCGGTGGGCTCGGGACGGAATAGCTGGCCGGCGTTATCGGCATTGAACGGCACCGCACCGATCAGGCCGAGACCGCGGAGCCCCGGCAGGCGCGGCAGCGCTTCGAGTGCCGCATGGCCGCCCAGGCTGTGGCCGAAAATCAGGTAATCGTGCAGCCCGAGGCGCTCAATGAATTCCACCAGGGCATCGGCATAGCCGGCGAAGCTGTAATGTTCGGCCGGCGCCGCGGCGGACTGCCCGTGGCCGGGCAAGTCCAGCGCCAGCAGGCGATAGCGTGCGCCGAAGGCGGCGAACTGCGCGGCGAAGGCGGCGGCCGAAGAGGAGTTGCCGTGCAACAGGACGACCGTGTGTCCGGGTCCTTCGCTATCGAGATAGTGCATCGAACCGTTGGATAACTGGATGCGTGCGGATTTCATGACGTCTCTCTGGAGGTGGATATGAACTCGAGCAAGATTTGCTGCATCTTGCTTTTCATCAGGCGAATGCGGGCCTCGTCCATCAGCGGCACGGGGAAGGTGAAGCACAGCGACAACGCCGAGGCGAAACCGGTGACATGCAGGGCCACGGCGAAATTGCCGACCACCCGCGAGGCCGCGTTGGCGTAGTCGAACACTTGGAAATGGCGGTAGTGGGGGAAGGTGATGACCCCGTGATTGGTCAAGGCGATGCCGTGGGCGAAGCTCTGGTACGCGCGTAACGAGTGGATACGGGTGCGCATGGCTTCCAGGTCCTGCTCGGGTTGGCGCTTGGCCATTTGCGGCAAGGTGGCGTGCAACTGACGTTGGTAATCCAGCGCCAGACTGGTCAGTGGGCGCGCGGCCACGGCCAGGCAATGGCTGGCGACGCCGATAAAGCAGCCAATGGCGGCGTCGCCGATGGGCTGCGCCGCGCGCTGGCGCAGCGATACCGCGGTGTTGATGCGGATCTGCTTGCCCAGGTCGACTTCGCTCGCGGCCTTGAGCAGGGCGCCGGCCAGTAGCGAGTTGAGGCTCAACCCTTGGGTCTTGGCCAAACGGCGCAATTCGTTGCTGGTTTGGCTGTCGAGCACTAGCCTGCGTACGCCGGTGCGCCGCCGCGCCAGCGGCACGCTCTGCAGAAAGCGCACGGGGCCGGGGGTCTCGCAGGTCGGCTGCGGCTCCAGGGCCGGATCCATGTGCGCTTCCAGCGGGCTGACCAAGGGTTCTTGCTGGCTGCTCAGCGCCGCACCCGTCTGCTGGCTTTCGCACAGGCTGAGCAGCTCGCCGAGCAGTTGGGCGAGGCTGACGGCATCGGCGATCGAATGATGGCAGGTCAGCAGCAGGTGATGACGGCTGCGGTTCGGGGTGGAAAGCAGCAGTAGGCGCCAGAGATATTTCTGGGGGTCGAGCACGCTGTCGAGCTGACGCTGCAACAGCTGCGCGGGCGTTTGCCCGGCGAGCAGGGTGTGGTTGTACACCTTGATCTGGGCAAAAGGCACATCGGCTTTGAAGTACAACGCATTCGCGCTCTCGACGATGCGGCTTTGCAGCAGCGGGTGACGCCAGTGCAGCTTCTCCGCGGCGCGTTGCAGGGTGGTAC
>NZ_CAMPHN010000086.1 GCF_946885885.1 uncultured Pseudomonas sp. | reverse complement strand
CACTCCGCAGACGTAGGTTGGTGCTGAGCCTGCGAAGCCCAACGAGGTATCAAACGGCCTAACGACTTAACAACGAAGCCGCCCCGGCACCACCGAACAATGCGGCGCTGACCCGGTTAAACCACACCTGACCTTTGCCTGAGCGCAGGTAGCGTGCAGCGCCGCGGGCGCTGAGGCCGTAGAACAGCTTGCAGCTCAGATCGAGCACTGCCCAGGTGGCGATCATCACCAGCAACTGGCCGAGCATCGGCCGTTCGGCGCTGATGAATTGCGGCAGGAATGCAGCGAAAAACAGGATGTCCTTGGGGTTGCTGGCGCCGAGGCCAAAGGCCTTCCAGAACATGCTGCGAAAACTCGGGTTGACCGCTAGTTCCTCGGCGCTCACCGGCCGGCTCGCCTGCCGCGAGGCCTGCCAGCTTTGCCAGGCGAGGTAGAACAGATAGAGCGCGCCGACGACTTTCAGCAGGCTGAATAGCTGCTCGGATGCCAGCAGCAATGCACCCAACCCCAAGGCCGAAGCGCTGAGCAAGCAGATCGACGCCGACACGCCGCCGATAAACGCCGGCAGCGAGCGGCGCAGGCCATAGTTCAGGCTGTTGCTGACCATCAGCAGCGACAGGGGACCGGGAATCAGAATCACGATCAGGGCGGCGCTGCTGAACAGCAGCCAGGTTTCCAGGCTCATTACGGCTCTCCGGATAAGGCAAAGCCCCGGCGCTGCAACGCCGGGGCTCGGGTGTCGCCAGGTCGCTTAAAGGAAGGCGAACTTGGCGATAAAAATAATGCACAGAACGTACAGGCTGATCGAAACCTTGTCACGCTGGCCGGTCAGCAGCTTCAACGTGGCGTAGGTCAGGAAGCCCAGGGCGATGCCGTTGGCGATGGAGAAGGTCAGCGGCATCATCACCACGGTAACGATCGCCGGGATGGTGTCGGTATGGTCTTTCCAGTCGATATGCGCCATACCGCTCATCATCAGCATGGCGACGTAGATCAGCGCACCGGCGGTGGCGTAGGCGGGGATCATGCCGGCCAACGGGGCGAAGAACATCGCCGCGAGGAACAGCAGGCCGACGGTGACCGCGGTCAGCCCGGTACGGCCGCCGGCGGCGACGCCCGAGGCGCTTTCCACGTAGCTGGTCACCGGCGGGCAACCGACCATGGCGCCGATCACGCTGGAGGTACTGTCGGCTTTCAGAGCCTTGGACAGGTCCTTGATCTTGCCGTCGTCGTCGACCAGGTTGGCGCGGTGGGCGACGCCCATCAGGGTGCCGGCGGTGTCGAACATATTGACGAAGAGGAAGGCCAGAATCACGCTGACCATCGCCACGTTGAAGGCGCCGGTGATGTCCATGGCCAGGAAAGTCGGCGCCAGACTTGGCGGCATCGATACCAGGCCGTTGTATTCGACCAGGCCCATGGCCCAGCCCAGAGCGGTGACGCCGAGCATGCTGAAGAGGATGGCACCGAACACATTGCGGTGGCTGAGTACCGCGATCAGCAGAAAGCACACTGCGGCGAGCAGCGCGTTGGGTTCGCCGAACGACCCCATGGTCAGCAGCGTAGCCGGACTGTCGACGACGATGCCGGCAGTTTTCAGACCGATCAGGCCGAGGAACAAACCGACCCCGGCGCCCATGGCGAAACGCAGGCTCATCGGGATGCTGTTGAGCAGCCATTCGCGGATGCGCGACAGGCTCATGATCATGAACAGGATGCCGGAGAGGAACACCGCGCCCAGGGCGATCTGCCAGCTGTAGCCCATGTCGCCGACCACCGTGTAGGTGAAGAAGGCGTTCAAGCCCATACCGGGCGCCAGGCCGACCGGCCAGTTGGCGTACAGCCCCATAAGGAAGCACCCCAGCGCCGCGCCGATGCAGGTGGCGACGAAGGCCGCGCCGTGATCGACGCCGGCATTGGCCATGATGTTGGGGTTGACGAAGATGATGTAGGCCATGGTGACGAAGGTCGTCAGGCCAGCCAGCAGCTCGGTCTTGATCGAGGTGCGGTGTTCGGTGAGCTTGAAGAATCGATCGAGCAGACTTGTGGGTCTTAGCCCTGGGGTGTGAGTCGCCAGTTGTTCTTGTTTAGCGCTTTCCACAGTGGGTACTCCTTATCTTTCTTGTCGTGTACCACCCGGATTCTGCCTTGAGGCCCTGGTTCTCTCTGAGGCGGGTGGTGTTTGGTGTGCCTACTGCCGGGTTAGTTGACCGTGTGGTCAGAAAGCTACACTGCCGCGATTATGCTTTTGTATACAAAAAAAGCAAATAATGTTTTCAGGAATGCTGCGGCTATCTGTTCGGGTCCGTAGACGATTAATTTGCCGCTCGGGTCCTCTTGGCTTTCAAATAATCTATATAAAACAAAGGATTGTGCGCTTAGTGCGTTTGCCGATTCAGAGGGCACTGTCTGTTGGTGTAGGGCTTTTGCGGTGCATTTAGCGGATTGCTGCGTAAAAATAGCGATTGATATAAGCAATTGATCGATGGCTTTCGTCGCCTGAAGGTGGCCATCGGCGTGGTGCTGAGACGCCATGTCGCGGGCTTGTGGGTATGCGCATGCAGGCAGTTGTGTACAATGCCGGGGCTTATGCTTTCTGGGTTTCATGGCAAACTGCTCGACAGTCGCCAGGCGGAAGCAGGAGTGGATTTTGCTGGCACGCGCTAAAGCCGCTGCGGACATCGTGCGCTAAGGTTTTAGCAATCTTGATCAGCCGTACTTTTTTGACACGAGCCCCAATGAACGAACAATTGCAGCCCCTCAAGAAGCAGCCGCGCGCCGGCAAAAGCAGCCGCAGCGGGACTCAGGACGATGTCGTTTACGCGCATATCTTCGAGGCCATCCTCGAGCAGCGTCTGGCGCCTGGCACCAAACTCAGCGAAGAAGCCCTGGGCGAGATTTTCGGCGTCAGCCGCACCATTATTCGCCGCGCCTTATCGCGTCTGGCCCATGAGGGCGTGGTGCTGCTGCGGCCGAACCGCGGCGCGGTGGTGGCCAGCCCGAGCGTCGAAGAAGCCCGGCAGATTTTCTACGCGCGGCGCATGGTTGAGCGGGCAATTACCGAATTGGCGGTCGAACATGCCACCGCCGAACAACTCGCCGAGTTGCGGCAGATGGTCGAGGACGAACAGAGCAGCTTTTCCCGCGGCGACCGCGGCGCTGGTATCCGTTTATCCGGCGAATTCCACCTCAAGCTCGCCGAGGCGGCGAAGAATGCGCCGCTGATCAGTTTCCAGCGCAGCCTGGTGTCGCAGACCTCGCTGATCATCGCCCAGTACGAAAGCGGCAACCGCTCGCACTGTTCCTACGACGAGCACAATCAACTGATCGATGCCATCGAAGCGCGCGACGCGGCCAAGGCGGTGAGCCTGATGATGCATCACATGGATCATATCGACAGCAAGCTCAACCTCGACGAGGAAAGCGCCTCCGACGACCTGCACGCGGTGTTCTCGCACCTGCTGCAGACCGCCAAGAAAAAGCCGGGGCGTACTCCGGCGGGTCGTTGATTGATGCCATCCCTGCGATGGGGCTGCGGGTTCGTAGGTCGGGTCGGGCCGCGCAGGTTAGCGGCGTTGCAAGGTCGAGGTACACACCACGGTCTTCGGCGCCGCGTAACCCGACAGCGATATCCGCACCTTCGCGTAAGGGCTTACGACCGCGGCGGGTTACGCGGCGCTCTGAACCTTGTGCCGTTTCATCTGTGGCGGACATGCGCCGCTAACCCGCCCTACGATGCACCGACACGCCGGCGGCGAAGGTTTGCTTGATCGTGCGATCGTCGCCGAGCATGCACAGTTCGTAGGTCGGGTTAGCGGCATTGCAAGGTCGAGGTACACACCGCGGTCTTGGGCGCCGCGTAACCCGACAGCGATATCCGCACCTTCGCGTAAGGGCTTGCGACCGCGGTGGGTTACGCGGCGTTCTGAACCTTGTGCCATTTCATATGTTGCGGACATGCGCCGCTAACCCGCCCTACGGGATCGCATTTCTCAATCCCTACGATGCACCGACTGCCCGGCGGCGAAGGTTTCCTTGATTGCGCGGTCGTCGCCGAGCATGCACAGAGCGAACAGCTTCTCGCCCAGGCTCTTGGCCTGTTGCATGCGGTAGCCGAGCAGCGGCGTGGCGTTGTAGTCGAGCACCACGAAATCCGCGTCTTTGCCGCTTGCGAAGTTGCCGATCTTGTCGTCCAGGTACAGCGCCTCGGCGCCGCCCAATGTGGCCAGGTACAGCGACTTGAACGGGTCGAGCTTCTTGCCCTGCAGCTGCATGATCTTGTATGCCTCGTTCAGCGATTGTAGCTGGCTGAAGCTGGTGCCGGCACCGACATCGGTGCCCAGGCCGACGCGCACGCCGTGGCGTTCCAGCTTGCTCAGGTCGAACAGACCGCTGCCGAGGAACAGGTTGGAGGTCGGGCAGAAGGCCACCGCCGAACCGGTCTCGGCCAGCCGCTGGCATTCCTCGTCGCACAGGTGCACGCCGTGGGCGAACACCGCGCGCGGGCCGATCAGCTTGAAGTGGTCGTAGACATCCAGGTAGCCCTTGCGCTCGGGGAACAGCGCCTTGACCCATTCGATCTCCTGGCGGTTCTCCGACAGGTGGGTGTGTATATACAGGTCCGGGTACTCGCCGAGCAGCTTGCCGGCCAGGCTCAGTTGTTCCGGCGTGCTGGTCGGGGCGAAACGCGGAGTGACCGCGTAATGCAGGCGGCCCTTGCCGTGCCAGCGTTCGATCAGTTCCTTGCTGTCGGCATAGCCGGATTCCGGTGTGTCGGTCAGGTAGTCCGGGGCGTTGCGGTCCATCAGCACCTTGCCGGCGATCATCCGCAGATTGAGTGTCTCGGCGGCCTCGAAGAAGGCGTCCACCGATTGCTTGTGCACACTGCCGAACACCAGGGCGGTGGTGGTGCCGTTGCGTAGCAACTCCTTGAGAAAGATCCCGGCGACGTCGCAGGCGTGGGCCTTGTCGGCGAACTGCTTTTCGGTGGGGAAGGTGTAGGTGTTCAGCCAATCGAGCAATTGCTCGCCGTAGGAGGCGATCATCCCGGTTTGCGGGTAGTGGATATGGGTATCGATAAAGCCGGGGGTGATCAGGGCGTCGCGGTATTCGGTGATCTCCACGCCTTTGAGCGACGGCAACAGCTCGGCGGCATGGCCGACGCGGGCGACCTGAGCGTTTTCGATAACCAGTACACCATCCTCGAAATATTCGTAGGACTGCTCGACACCGACCACGGCGGGGTCGGCGATGCTGTGCAGGATGGCGGCGCGGTAGGCTTTTACGTTGGCGGTCATGGGGCTCTCGTGGCAATCAATTGGTTCTGCGTACGGATGTAGGTTGGTGCTGAGCCTGCGAAGCCCAACACAGCGTTCGCGAGCTTGGCGCTGTCACAAACCAGACCGCCGGCGGAATGCTGCGCACTCCCTGTTGGGCTTCGTTCCTCAGCACCAACCTACGCGTGTTCGGCTGCGCTTCTGCGTGATACCGGCAGCAGCTTGGCGACGCTGCTCTCGCCTTTTTTTACATCCTGACCAAAGGCGGCGTTGTAGGTGGCGATCACTTCGCCGGCGATGGACACGGCTATTTCAATCGGCAATTTGCCTTTCACTTCGGGCAAGCCCATGGGGCAGCGCATCCGCTGCATCACCTCGGCGGTGAAGCCGCGGTCGCGCAGGCGGTGTTCGAACTTGGCGCGTTTGCTCTTCGAGCCGATCAGCCCGTAGTAGGCGAAATCGTTGCGCTTGAGGATGGCGGCGGTAAGTTCCAGATCGAGCTGGTGGTTATGGGTCATGACGATGAAATAGCTGCCGGCCGGCATGCGCTCGACCTCGTCGACCACCTCGTCCTCGACCACCTTGTCGACGCCGGCGGGCATCTGCTCGGGGAATTCGTTTTCCCGCGAATCGATCCAGCGCACCTTGCACGGCAGGCTGGCGAGCAGCGGCACCAGGGCGCGGCCGACATGGCCGGCGCCGAACACTGCTATCTGCGCCTGGGGCTGGCCCATGGGTTCGAACAGCAGCACGGTGGCGCCGCCGCAGCATTGGCCGAGGCTGGCGCCCAGGTTGTAGCGCTCCAGACGGGTGTCCTGGCTGCGGTTTGCGAGCATCTCGCGGGCCAGTTCCATCGCCTTGTATTCCAGATGGCCGCCGCCGATGGTTTCGAAGATGCGATCAACGGTGACCACCATCTTCGAGCCGGCATTGCGCGGGGTCGAGCCGCGTTCTTCGATGATGGTCACCAGCACGCAGGGCGTGCCTTGCTGTTGCAGCTCGGCGAGGGCGCTGATCCAGCTCATTTGCTCAGCCTCCAGGTTGGCGGCAGTTGTCCGGGGCGCGGTAGGCGCCAGTTGCTCGGCGACGGGTCCAGTATCGGAACCGGCGCCGGCCGGGTCGGTTGGCTATTGGGTACGGTGTGTTTTGTCATTGTTCTACACCTTCAGCTTTACGTAGGAGCCAGCTTGCTGGCGATTCGATATCGCTATCGCCAGCAAGCTGGCTCCTACAGGGTTACGCCGGTTCGATCTCGACTGCCGCCGCGGCCTTGGCCGGCTGCTGCAATTTCTTCAATTGCTCCACGCCCCAGAGCACACGCTCGGGAGTGGCCGGGGCATCGATATTCGGCTGCACCCGGTAGTCGGCGAGGCTGGCCACCGCATCCTTGATCGCGCACCACACGGCGATGCCGAGCATAAACGGCGGCTCGCCCACGGCTTTGGAGTGGAATACCGTGTCTTCCGGGTTCTTGCGGTTTTCCACCAGCTTGACCCGCAGGTCCAGCGGCATATCGGCGATGGCCGGAATCTTGTAGCTGGCCGGGCCATTGGTCATCAGCTTGCCTTTGCCGTTCCACACCAGCTCTTCCATGGTCAGCCAACCCATGCCCTGGACGAAGGCGCCTTCGACCTGGCCGATATCGATGGCCGGGTTCAGCGAGGCGCCGACGTCGTGCAGGATGTCGGTGCGCAGCATCTTGTATTCACCGGTCAGGGTGTCGACTATCACCTCGGCGCAGGCCGCGCCGTAGGCGAAGTAGTAGAACGGCCGACCCGCGGCTTTATCGCGGTCGTAGTAGATTTTCGGCGTGCGATAGAAGCCGGTGGAGGACAGCGAAACCTGGGCGAAGTAGGCCTTCTGCACCACTTCCTCGAAGCTCAGGAACAGATCGCGCACGCGCACCTGGCCGTTGCGGAACTCGACGTCTTCCGCGGTGACCTTGTATTCGCGCACCAGGAAATCCACCAGGCGCTGCTTGAGGGTCTCGGCGGCGTTCTGTGCGGCCTTGCCGTTGAGGTCGGCGCCGCTGCTCGCTGCGGTCGGCGAGGTGTTCGGCACCTTGTCGGTGTTGGTCGCGGTGATCTGGATGCGCGAGATATCCACCTGCAGCACCTCGGCGACGATCTGCGCGACCTTGGTGTTGAGGCCCTGACCCATCTCGGTGCCGCCGTGGTTCAGGTGGATCGAACCGTCGGTGTAGATGTGGATCAGCGCACCGGCCTGGTTGAGGAAGGTGGCGGTGAAGCTGATGCCGAATTTAACCGGGGTCAGCGCCAGGCCTTTCTTCAACACCGGGCTCTTGGCATTGAACGCACGGATTTCCTCGCGGCGCTTGGCGTACTCGCTGCTTTCTTCCAGTTCGGCGGTCATCTCGTGGATGACGTTGTGCTCGACCGTCTGGTGGTAGTGAGTGACGTTGCGCTCGGTCTTGCTGTAGTAGTTGAGCTTGCGCACCTCGAGCGGGTCCTTGCCGAGTTTGCGCGCCACCGCGTCCATGATTTCTTCGATGGCAACCATCCCTTGCGGGCCGCCGAAGCCGCGGTAGGCGGTGTTCGACGCGGTGTTGGTCTTGCAGCGGTGGCCGTTGATGGTGGCGTTGCCGAGGTAGTAGGCGTTGTCCGAGTGGAACATTGCGCGGTCGACGATCGAGCCGGACAGGTCGGGCGAATAGCCGCAGTTGCCGGCCAGTTCGATCTGGATGCCGTGCAGCAGGCCATCGTCGTCGAAGCCGACGTCGTATTCGACATAGAAAGGATGGCGTTTGCCGGTGATGCTCATGTCTTCCATGCGCGGCAGACGCATCTTGGTCGGCCGCCCGGTCAGGTGCGCGATCACCGCGCAGAGACACGCCGGGCCCGCCGCCTGAGTTTCCTTGCCACCGAAGCCGCCGCCCATGCGGCGCATGTCGATAACGATCTTGTGCATCGGTACGCCGAGCACTTCGGCGACCAGCTTCTGCACTTCGGTGGCGTTCTGCGTCGAGGTGTAGACGATCATGCCGCCATCTTCCGTCGGCATCACCGAGGAAATCTGGGTTTCCAGGTAGAAGTGTTCCTGGCCGCCGATATGCAGGCTGCCTTGCAGGCGCTGCGGCGCCGTGGCCAATTCAGCCGCGGAGTCGCCAATCTTGTGCTGATGGCTGTCGAGCACGAAATGCTTCTTGCGCAGCGCATCGACCACGTCGAGCACCGGTTCCAGGTCTTCGTATTCGATGATTGCGGCCATGGCCGCCTTGCGCGCGGTTTCCAGGCTGTCGGCGCCGACCGCGATCACCACCTGGCCGACGTACTCGACCTTGCCGTCGGCCAGCAATGGGTCGCCGGCGACCACCGGACCGATATCCAACTGGCCGGGCACGTCCTTGCTGGTGATGGCGATGGCCACACCGGGAATCGCATAGCAAGGCGCGGTGTCGATGCTGACGATACGCGCATGGGCGCGGTCGCTCATGCGGGCATAGACGTGCAACTGGTTGGGGAATTCCAGGCGGTCGTCGACATAGATTGCTTCGCCGGACACATGCTTGTCCGCGCTCTCGTGCTTGACGCTGCGACCGACGCCAGTGGTGATGTCGGCGCGGAACAGGGCGGCCAGTTCTTCCTGGGTTTTCATTACGTGATGGTTAGACATAGGCGGTCACCCGGGTTTCGACGTCGGGAGCTTGCAGCTCGAGGAAGAATTTACGCAGCAGATTCTGTGCGGTGAGCAGGCGGTATTCCTTGCTGGCGCGGAAGTCGCTGAGCGGGGTGAAATCCTCGGCCAGCGCGGCGCAAGCGCGTTCGATCACACCCGGATACCAGGCTGCACCTTGCAGCGCGGCTTCACAGGCTGCGGCGCGCTTGGGAATCGCCGCCATGCCGCCGAAGGCGATACGCGCTTCCTGCACCACGCCGTCTTCGATACGCAGATTGAAGGCGGCGCAGACCGCGGAAATATCGTCGTCCAGACGCTTGGATACCTTGTAGGCGCGGAACGCCTGATTGCGCTGGGCGCGCGGCACAATGATCTTCTCGATAAATTCGGCTTCCTGACGGGCAGTCACTTTGTAGTCGAGGAAATAGTCTTCGAGCGGCAGGCTGCGGGTTTCGTTGCCCTTGCGCAGGACGATCTGCGCGCCTAGGGCGATCAGCAGCGGCGGGGCGTCGCCGATTGGCGAGGCGTTGCCGATATTGCCGCCCAAGGTGCCCTGGTTGCGGATCTGTAAGGAGGCGAAACGGTGCAGCAGCTCGCCGAAGTCCGGGTATTCCGCAGCCAGGGCGGCATAGCAGTCGGACAGCACGGTGGCCGCGCCGATCTCGATGTGCTCGGCGGTGACTTCCACACGCTTCATCGCTTCGATATGGCCGACATAGATCATCACCGGCAGTTCGCGGTGGAACTGAGTGACTTCCAGAGCCAGGTCGGTGCCGCCGGCGAGCAGACGCGCTTCGGGATTGGCGGCGTAGAGGTCGGCGAGGTCGGCGACGGTCAGCGGCAGCAGGCAGCGTTTGTCGCCGCTGTTGAGTTCTGCGATCTCGCGCGGAGCTATGGCTTTCAATTGGGTTACGGTTTGCGCTTCGACGGCATCGAACTGGTCGGGCTGTTTCTGGCAGCAGGCTTGCTCGGCGGCATCGATGATCGGCCGGTAGCCGGTGCAGCGGCACAGGTTGCCGGCCAGGGCTTCCAGGGTCTCGGCCTTGTCGAAGCCGTTGCTGGCTTTCTGCAGGGCGAACAGCGACATAACGAAGCCCGGCGTGCAGAAGCCGCACTGCGAACCGTGACAGTCGACCATGGCTTGCTGCACGCTGTGTAATTGGCCTTGATGCTTGAGGTCTTCAACCGTGATCAGCTGTTTGCCATGCAGGGAAGAGACGAAGGTCAGGCAGGAATTGAGGGTGCGATAACGCACGCGCTCGCCATCCAGTTCGCCGACCACCACGGTGCAGGCGCCGCAATCGCCCGAGGCGCAGCCTTCCTTGGTGCCAGTCTTGCCGACGTGTTCACGCAGGTAGTTGAGCACGGTGAGGTTGGGGTCCAGGGCATGCTCGGTACGCAGCTCCCGGTTGAGTAAAAACTGGATCAAGGACGACCTCCAGGCACTTTATTGTTCTCTTATCAGGCTTTGCTAAAGCGGCTGCACGGCAGTGCGGCGCTTTGGCGCAGCTAGGCATGGGCCAAATCTAGAGATTTCTGACTTTTGGGTCAACAAATATTTGACTCTTTGGTCAGGTGCTTGTCATGCAATTCGGTTATGAGCGCGAAAAGCCCCAGAGACCGAGTTAAAAGGTAGCGGCTTTTATGCCAACTACGGGGCCTCTACGCCGGGCATGCGACAGGGGGTTGTCGACAGGCTGCCGCGCGCCGGAAAGCCCCGTCCGCGTATCTTGGCCGGCCAATACCCTGTGTTACACTCGCGCCCCGCGTTCTCCACGATTCCGAAGGAAAATCATGACCTTCCAGGCACCCGCAGCTTCGCTGAGCGGATCGCTCATCACCTTGCTGAGCGCATTGCCCGTGGTGAACCGCAAGTGTGCGAGCGCACTCGTAGACAGAAGGTCCGCCAGGCGTTCGAACGCCGTGGCGCCGGAGTGGCCGAACCGATTCCGCCATTGCCAGCTGCTGCTGGCGCGCTAAGGATGGCTGTACATGCGGCTTAAATGCATCAAGCTGGCGGGCTTCAAGTCCTTCGTCGACCCGACCACTGTGACTTTTCCGAGCAATATGGCGGCGGTGGTCGGGCCCAATGGTTGCGGCAAGTCGAACATCATCGACGCCGTGCGCTGGGTGATGGGCGAGAGTTCGGCGAAGAACCTCCGTGGCGAGTCGATGACCGATGTCATCTTCAATGGCTCCAACACCCGTAAACCGGTGACCCAGGCCAGCATCGAGCTGGTCTTCGACAATTCCGACGGCACCCTGACCGGCGAGTACGCCGGCTATAACGAAATCTCCATCCGTCGCCGCGTAACCCGCGATTCGCAGAACACCTATTTCCTCAACGGCACCAAGTGCCGCCGCCGCGATATCACCGATATCTTCCTCGGTACCGGCCTAGGCCCGCGCAGCTATTCGATCATCGAACAGGGGATGATCTCCAAGCTGATCGAAGCCAAGCCCGAGGATCTGCGCAACTTCATCGAGGAAGCCGCCGGCATCTCCAAATACAAGGAGCGCCGCCGCGAGACCGAGAACCGCATCCGCCGCACCCACGAGAACCTGGCGCGCCTGACCGACCTGCGCGAGGAGTTGGAGCGTCAACTGGAACGCCTGCATCGCCAGGCCCAGGCCGCCGAGAAGTATCAGCAATACAAGGCCGAAGAACGCCAGCTCAAGGCCCAGCTCACCGCGTTGCGTTGGCAGGCGCTGAACGAGCAGGTCGGCCAGCGCGAAGCGGTGATCGGCAATCAGGAAATCAGCTTCGAAGCCCTGGTCGCCGAGCAGCGCAACGCCGATGCCAGCATCGAACGCCTGCGCGACGGTCACCATGAGCTGTCCGAGCGCTTCAACCTGGTGCAGGGGCGTTTCTATTCGGTCGGCGGCGATATCGCCCGGGTCGAGCAGAGCATCCAGCACGGCCAGCAGCGCTTGCGCCAGTTGCAGGACGATCTGCGCGAGTCCGAGCGCGCGCGCCTGGAAACCGAATCGCACCTGGGCCACGACCGCACGCTGCTGGCGACCCTCGGCGAAGAGCTGGCCATGCTCGAACCCGAGCAGGAACTGACCGCCGCCGCGGCCGAAGAAGCCGCCGCCGCGCTGGAGGAGGCCGAAACCGCGATGCACGGCTGGCAGGAGCAGTGGGACGGCTTCAACCAGCACAGCGCCGAGCCGCGGCGTCAGGCCGAAGTGCAGCAATCGCGGATTCAGCAGTTGGAGCAGAGCCTGGAGCGCCTGGCCGAACGCCAGCGGCGCCTCAGCGATGAATCCCAGCAACTGGCCGCCGACCCCGAAGACGCGGCGATTCTCGAATTGAGCGAGCAGATCGCCGCAGGCGAGCTGAGCCTCGAGGAGCTGCAACTTGCCGAAGAGCAGCAGGCCGAACGCTTGCAGCAGTTGCGTGACGAACTCCAGCAGGCCGGTCAGGCCCAGCAACAGGCGCAAGGTGAGCTGCAACGCCTGAACGGTCGCCTGGCCTCACTGGAAGCCTTGCAGCAAGCCGCATTGGACCCTGGCAAAGGTGCCGGCGACTGGCTGCGCGAACAGCAGCTCAATGAGCGCCCACGCCTGGCCGAAGGCCTGCGGGTCGAGGCGGGTTGGGAGTTGGCGGTGGAAACCGTGCTCGGCGCCGATTTGCACGCGGTGCTGCTGGATGACTTCGACAACCTGGACTTCGCCGGCCTGACCCAGGGCGATCTGCGCCTGGCCTGCCCGGGCAAGGGCGGCGCGCGGGTCGCCGGCAGCCTGCTGGACAAGGTCGAAGCCGGCATCGATCTGGCGCCCTGGCTGGTCAAGGTCAAGCCGGTGGAATCGTTGGATGATGCCCTGGCCGGTCGCGCCGCATTGGCCGAAGGCGAAAGCCTTATCAGTCGCGACGGCTACTGGGTCGGCCGGCATTTCCTGCGCGTGCGGCGGGCCAGCGAGGCGGAAAGCGGCGTGCTCGCCCGCGGCCAGGAACTCGAACGTCTGAGCCTGGAGTGCGAGGAACGCGAAGCGGCGCTGGCACTGCTCGACGAGCGCTTGCTGACCCTGCGCGAGAGCCAGCGCCAACAGGAAGAGCTGCGCGAGCAGCAGCGTCGCCAGTTGCAGGACCGCGCCCGCACCTTGGGCGAATTGAAAGCGCAATTGTCGGCTGGTCAAGCCAAGGTCGAACAACTGACCCTACGCCGTCGCCGCCTCGACAGCGAGCTGGCGGAGCTGACCGAGCAGCGCGAAATCGAGCACGAGCAGCTGGGCGAAGCACGTCTGCAATTGCAGGACGCCCTGGACGCCATGGCCGTCGACAACGAGCGCCGCGAAACCCTGCTGGCCAGTCGCGACGCCCTGCGCGAGCGGCTCGATCGGGTGCGTCAGGAGGCCCGTCAGCACAAGGACCATGCTCATCAGCTCGCCGTGCGCATGGGGTCGTTGAAGGCGCAACACGACTCGACCCGCCAGGCCCTCGAGCGTCTGGAGTTGCAAGCCGAACGCCTGCACGAGAAGCGCGAACAGCTCAACTTGAATCTGGAGGAGGGTGAGGCGCCGCTGGAGGAGCTGCGCCTGAAACTCGAAGAATTACTCGACAAGCGTATGGGTGTCGAGGAAGAGCTGAAGCTGGCGCGATTGGCCCTGGAAGACGCCGACCGCGAGCTGCGCGACGCGGAAAAGCGCCGGACCCAGGCCGAGCAGCAAGCGCAATTGCTGCGCGGCCAACTGGAACAGCAGCGCATGGATTGGCAATCGCTGACGGTGCGCCGCAAGGCTTTGCAGGATCAGTTGCTGGAAGACAACTACGACCTCCACGGCGTGCTCGCCACGTTGCCGGAGGGCGCCGGCGAAAGCGCCTGGGAAGAAGAGCTGGAGCGTCTTTCGGGGCGCATCCAGCGTCTCGGTCCGATCAACCTGGCGGCCATCGACGAGTATCAGCAACAGTCCGAGCGCAAGCGCTATCTGGATGCGCAGAACGCGGACCTGGAGGAGGCGCTGGAGACCCTGGAAAACGTCATCCGCAAGATCGACAAGGAAACCCGCAATCGATTCAAGGAAACCTTCGATCAGATCAACGGCGGACTGCAGGCGCTTTTCCCCAAAGTTTTCGGTGGCGGCAACGCTTATTTGGAACTCACCGGCGAAGATCTACTCGATACCGGTGTAACTATCATGGCGCGTCCGCCGGGTAAGAAGAACAGCACCATTCATCTGCTCTCCGGCGGGGAAAAGGCGCTGACGGCGCTGGCCCTGGTATTTGCCATCTTCCAGCTCAACCCGGCGCCGTTCTGCATGCTCGACGAAGTGGATGCGCCTTTGGACGATGCCAACGTCGGGCGTTATGCACGCTTGGTAAAAGAGATGTCGGAGAAAGTGCAATTCATCTATATCACCCACAACAAGATCGCCATGGAAATGGCCGACCAGTTGATGGGGGTGACCATGCACGAGCCGGGCTGTTCGCGCTTGGTGGCGGTCGACGTGGAGGAGGCGCTGGCAATGGTCGAGGCCTGATGCGAGCGCCGGTGTAAAGTTGCCTTTCGTCGTGCTAGCTTATTGCCCAGTATTTTTGACCATAAAGCCTGCACAAGCGTGAAACAGGCATCGTACAGAACTAACGAAGCAAGGGCAGGATGCCCTTAGTTCATACAAAATTTTATTAGGGGTTCAGGTATTTCATGGAATTCGGTCTGCGCGAGTGGCTGATCGTTATCGGCATTATTGTGATCGCTGGCATTCTTTTCGATGGCTGGCGGCGTATGCGCGGTGGCAAGGGCAAGCTCAAATTCAAACTTGATCGCAGTTTTGCCAATATCCCGGACGATGATGGCGACCCGGATCTGCTGAGCCCGCCACGAGTCGTCAATCGCAATCAGGAGCCCTCGTTCGACGAGGAAGATTTGCCGTCGATGAGCGCCCGCGAATTGAATCGCCGGCGTTCGGGCGAACCGCAGCAGGGCGATTTGAACCTGGGCTTGGACGAGCCCGTGCCGACCTTGCTCAACCCGGTCGACGAGGGCAGCGAAAAGCCTGCGAATGCGGCGCCGGCTCCGAGCAAGGAACTCCCGCCAGTGGAGGAAGTGCTGGTGATCAATGTGATCGCCCGCGATGACGCTGGTTTCAAGGGGCCGGCGCTGCTGCAGAATATTCTGGAAAGCGGCCTGCGTTTCGGCGAGATGGATATCTTCCATCGTCACGAAAGCATGGCCGGCAATGGCGAAGTGTTGTTCTCCATGGCCAATGCGCTGAAGCCGGGCACCTTCGATCTGGACGATATCGAAGGCTTCAGCACCCGCGCGGTGAGTTTCTTCCTTGGTCTGCCCGGCCCGCGTCATCCCAAGCAGGCGTTCGATGTGATGGTGGCGGCGGCGCGCAAGTTGGCCCATGAATTGAACGGCGAGCTGAAGGACGACCAGCGTAGCGTGATGACCGCGCAAACCATCGAGCATTACCGTCAACGCATCGTCGAGTACGAACGCAAGCAGTTGACCCAGAAACGCTAAAACGCAGCGGCAAGTTGCAAGCCTCAAGCTGCAAGCCGAGCGCTTGGCTTGGGGCTTTTTGTTTTCTTGCCGCTTGAAGCTTGTAGCTTGAGGCTTATTTGCAATGACCGACGCCGCTCCATCCGCACAGCAGGCCGCCGAACGTATCGCGCAACTGCGTAGCGAAATCGACCAGCACAACTACCGCTATTACGTACTCGACGAGCCGAGCGTGCCGGACGCCGAGTACGACCGCCTGTTCAACGAGCTGAAGGCGCTGGAGACCGAGCATCCCGAACTGGTCACCGCCGAATCACCGACTCAGCGTGTCGGCGGCGCGGCGCTGGCGGCTTTCGGCCAGATACGCCACGAAGTGCCGATGCTCAGTCTGGGTAACGCCTTCGAGGAACAGGACCTACTGGACTTCGATCGCCGCGTGCGCGAGGGCCTGGATCTGCCGGCCGGCGATCTGTTCGGCGATGGCGTGGCGGTGGAGTACAGCTGCGAACCCAAGCTCGATGGTCTGGCCGTCAGTCTGCTTTACGAGAGCGGCCATCTGGTGCGCGGCGCCACCCGCGGCGACGGCAGCACCGGCGAAGACATCAGCGCCAACGTGCGCACCATCCGTAATATCCCGCTCAAGCTGCATGGCGAGGACTGGCCGCCGGTGCTGGAAGTGCGCGGTGAAATATTCATGCCCAAGGCCGGCTTCGAAGCGCTCAACGCACGGCAACTGGAAGCCGGCGGCAAGACCTTCGCCAACCCGCGCAACGCCGCCGCCGGCAGCCTGCGTCAACTCGATCCGCGGATTACCGCCAGTCGCCCGCTGGAGCTGTGCGCCTATGGCGTCGGCCGTAGTGACGGCGAGCTGCCGAAAACCCATTTCGAGCTGTTGCAAGCGTTGAAGCGCTGGGGGCTGCCGATCAGCCGCGAGCTGAAAATAGCCAAGGGCGTCGAAGAGTGCCGTGACTACTACCGCGATATCGGCGAGCGTCGCGATGCGCTTCCCTATGAAATCGATGGCGTGGTGTTCAAGGTCAACGATATCGGTCAGCAGCGCGAGCTGGGTTTCCGCGCCCGCGAACCGCGCTGGGCCATTGCCCATAAATTCCCGGCACGAGAAGAAATCACCGAGCTGCTCGGTGTCGAATTCCAGGTCGGCCGCACCGGCGCCATCACCCCGGTGGCGCGGCTCAAGCCGGTGCAGGTGGCCGGTGTCACCGTATCCAATGCGACCCTGCATAACATGGACGAAGTGGCACGCCTGGGCGTGATGATCGGCGACACTGTGATCGTACGCCGCGCCGGCGATGTGATCCCGCAAGTTCTCGGTGTTATCGCCGAGCGTCGTCCGGCCGATGCCGTTGCCGTACAGGTACCGGAGCACTGCCCGGTATGTGGCTCGGCGGTGGAGCGCACCCAGCTGATCAAGCGCAGCAAGGGCAAGGAGTCGATCAGCGAAGGCTCGATCTACCGCTGCGTCGGTCGCCTGGCCTGCCAGGCGCAGCTCAAACAGGCGATCATTCATTTCGTCTCGCGCCGCGCCATGGACATCGATGGCCTCGGCGACAAGATCGTCGAGCAACTGGTGGACAAGGGCTTGGTCGGCTCGCCGGCCGACCTCTACATCCTGACCTATGAACAGGTGGTCGAGCTGGAAGGTTTCGCCGAGCTGTCGACGAAGAATCTGCTGGCCTCCATCGATGCGAGCAGAAAGCCGCTCCTCGCACGCTTCATCTTCGCCCTCGGCATCCCCGATGTCGGTGAGGAAACCGCCAAGCTGCTGGCCCGCGCGCTCGGCTCGCTGGAGCGTATCGGTCGGGCATTGCCGGAGGTGCTGATCTACCTGCCGGATGTCGGCCTGGAAGTGGCCCACGAAATCCATAGCTTCTTCGAAGATCCCCACAATCGCACGGTGATCGGGCAACTGCGCGAGCGCGGCGTGGAGTTGCAGGAAGAGGGCGATGTGCACGCCGAGTTCGCCGCCTGCGCGACCTTTGCCGGGTTTATCGACAAGTTGAACATCGCCGGCATCGCCAGCACTGGGGCGAAGAACCTGGCGGAGAAGGTCGGCGACCTCGACGGCCTGATCGCCCTCAGCCGGGACTGGTTGGAACTGAGCGTGATGAAAGGCCTCAACGAGAAAGCCAAGCAAGCCCTGCGCGAGTTTTTCGCCGATGCGGAGAATGTTGCTTTAGCCCGGGCTATCGAGGCGCAGCTACGCGAATTCGGTATGCACTGGCAAAGTGAGCGCAAGTCGGTCGAAGGGCTGCCACTGGCCGGGCAGACCTGGGTGTTGACCGGCAGTCTGGAAGTGCTGAGCCGCGATCAGGCCAAGGACAAGCTGGAGGGGTTGGGTGCCAAGGTCGCCGGTTCGGTTTCGGCGAAAACCACCTGCGTGGTGGCCGGGCCGGGTGCCGGCTCCAAGTTGGCCAAGGCCAATGAGTTGGGGCTCAAGGTGCTCGACGAAAGCGAGTTCGTGAAGGTGCTCGAGGGGTTTGGTATCGGGCTCTGATGCTGGCGGGTCGGTCAGGCCCGCCAAGCCGCGGTACTAGCAGGCCGTTGAAAAACGTAGGCGAGGCAGGCAAGACAAGGCAAAAACGGCCGAGGAAGCGGAGTTTACTGGCTGTAAATGAGCATTCCGAGGCCGTTTTTAACGCAGTATTGCCAACGCAGGTAGTTTTTCAACGGCCTACTAATTGATCGCGTCGCTCAGGGCCTTGGCCGGTACGTACTTGACTACTTTTTTGGCGGCGATTTCGATCGCTTTGCCGGTCTGTGGGTTACGGCCGGTGCGCGCCGGGCGCTCGCTGACCTTCAGCTTGCCGATGCCGGGCAGGGTGATTTCCTCGCCGTTTTCCAAGGCATCGCTGACGATCTCGCTGA
>NZ_CAMPHN010000085.1 GCF_946885885.1 uncultured Pseudomonas sp. | reverse complement strand
CCGAAGTCCGCGCCCAGGTGCCGATTCCGGTCGCCGCTTTCCTGCTCAACGAAAAACGCAACTCGATCACCAAGATCGAACTGCGCAGCCGCGCGCGCATCGTCATCCTGCCGAACGATCACCTGGAAACACCGCACTTCGAAGTGCAACGCATCCGTGACGACAGCCCGGAAGCGCAATCCGGCCTGTCCAGCTATGAAATGGCCGCCATCGAAGTGGAAGAGGCGCAACCTGCTGCCGCCACCCGCACCCTGGTTCGCCAGGAAGCCGCGATCAAAGCCGCACCGCAGCGTACAGCGCCGACCCCGAGCGCGCCCGTCGCCGAGGCGCCGGCGACCATCGAACCGAGCCTGTTCAGAGGCTTGGTGAAATCCCTGGTCAGCCTGTTTGCCGGCAAGGAAGAAGAAAAGCCGCAGGCCGTCGAGAAAAAGTCCGGCGAGCGCAAACCGCGTAGCGACGAACGCCGTAACGGTCGCCAGCAGAACCGCAGTCGTGGCGGCCGTCGCGACGAAGAACGCAAACCGCGCGAAGAGCGTGCGCCGCGTGAAGAACGCGCACCACGCGAGGAGCGCCAAGCACGCGCCGAACGCGCTCCGCGTGAAGAACGTGCCCCACGCGAAGAACGCAGCCCACGCGAAGCGGTGGAGGTGCGCGAGCCGCAGGAAGTGCGCCAGTCCCGCCCGCCCCGCGAGGAGCGTCAGCCGCGCGAGCGCAAACCGCGTGAAGAGCGTCAACCACGCGAACTGCGGGAGCCGCTGGATGCAGCCCCGGCGGCCGCCGAGTCGAGCCCGAGCAGCGAAGAAGTGCGTGCCGAGCGTCCGCAGCGCGAGCCGCGTCAGCCACGCCCGCCACGCGAAGAGCGGCAACCGCGCAGCGAAGCGGTAGTCGATGAAGAAGCGCTGAACAACGCGGAACAGCAAGACGACGAGCAGGAAGGCAACGAGAACGGCGAGCGTCCTCGCCGCCGCTCCCGCGGCCAGCGTCGCCGCAGTAATCGCCGCGAGCGCCAACGCGATGCCAACGGCAACCTGATCGAAGGTAGCGAAGAAAGCAGCGAAGAGAGTGCCGACACCGCCACCGTAGCTGTTGTCGCCGCCAGCGCAGCAGTGGCAGCCGACGAAGCCGTTGCCGAAGTCGCATCTACCGAGCAGAAGAGCGAAGCAGCGCAGGCTGCTGAAGAGTCGCCGCAAGCCGAACTCATCAGCTCCCCGGCCGTCGAAGCAGCTGAACCTCAGATCGCCATCGAAGCCGAGATGCCAGTAGCGAGCGAAACGGCATCGGTCGTCGCCGAACAGCCGGCCGTTCAGAATGAACAGCCTGAGGTGGCTGCTGCCGAGCCAGCAGCCGTCGCAGCCGAGCCCGTGGTTGAAGCACCGGCTGCGCTGGCGCCACAAGCACCTGCTGCCGCCAGCACCGGCCGCGCACCCAACGATCCGCGCGAAGTGCGTCGTCGTCAGCGTGAAGCCGAACGCTTGGCCCGTGAAGCAGCAGAAGCTGCTGCGCAAGCCGAGACACCTGCTCCAAGCCCCGAGGTCGTCGAGGTTCAAGCTGCCGTAGAACCTACGGCACCTGCCCAGGCCAGCGACGAAGCCAAAGCGCCTAAACCGGAAGCGGAAGCAGAAGCGCAACCAGTTGTACCGCAAAGCGCTGCGGCAGAAAGCCCTGAAGCGGAGAGCCCTGCACCAACGGCCGAGGCAGAAGCCGAGACCGATCGCGAAAGCGAAAGCGAAGAGCAGCGCAACGACGAAGCGGTCAAGTCGCACATCTGATGCTGCGCAGGCAATAAAAAAGGGGATGCTTCGGCATCCCCTTTTGCTTTCCGGCTAAAACCAAATCCGGCTTACAGCAGGTTTGGCTCCATCTCCAGCTCGACTGCGAAACGCTGGACGATGTCCGCCTGAATCCGCCGCGCCAACGCCAACAACTGCGACCCCGTCGCCTGGCCATAGTTGACCAACACCAGGGCCTGCAACCGATGCACACCGGCGTCGCCGTCACGAAAGCCCTTCCAGCCGGCCCGTTCGATCAACCAACCCGCTGCCAGCTTGACCCGGCCGTCGGCCTGCGGATAGGCCACCAGATCCGGATATTCGGCGCGCAGGCGCTCGGCCTGCTCGGCCGACACCAGGGGGTTTTTGAAAAAACTGCCGGCATTGCCCAATTGCGCCGGATCAGGCAGCTTTTCACTGCGGATCGCGCAAATAGCGCGACTCACATCCATCGCCGCCGGCTCCGCTATGCCCTGCTCCGCCAGGCGCTGGCGCACCGGGCCATAGTCCAGATGCAGCGCCGCCGAACGACTCAGGGCGAAGCGCACGCGCATAATCAACCAACGCCCAGCCTCACGCTTGAACAGACTGTCGCGGTAGGCGAAATCGCATTCCGCCAAGCCGAACTCGCGCAGCTCGCCGCTGCGGCGATCCAGGGCGGTCAAACCGGCGAACAGGTCTTTGAGTTCGACGCCATAAGCGCCGATATTCTGCATTGGCGCGGCCCCGACGGTACCGGGGATCAGGCTGAGGTTTTCCAGGCCGGCGAAACCCTGTTGCAACGTCCAGAGCACAAAGGGATGCCAGGGCTCGCCCGCCTCCGCTTCGACCAGCACCTGCTCACCGTCATCCTGCAAGATGCGGATACCTCGACTGGCCATCCGCAGCACCAGCGCGTCGACATCACCGGTCAACAACAGATTGCTGCCACCGCCGAGCACCTGCAACGGCAGCTGCCGTTCGGCCGCATAGGCCAGGGCCTGCAATACATCCAAGTCATCGTAGGCTTCGGCGAACCAGCGCGCCGACACCGCCACGCCAAAGCTGTTGTGGGGTTTCAGCGAGACATTCGGCTCAATCTGCAGACTCATAAGCGTCCCTTGAGCTCGAGGATCAGGGCGTCGCTGGCCTGCTCGATCAAATCCAACACCTGCTCGAAACCCTCCTCGCCACCGTAATAGGGGTCCGGCACATCATCGAAGGGCGCTTGATAGCGGCGCAGAAACAGATCCAGCTCGGCGACGGCCGCGCTGGGGCGCAAGCGCTGAAGATGGCTCAAATTGCTGCTGTCCATGGCCAGAATCAGATCGAAGCGCGCGAAATCGTCCGCCGCGACCTGCCGCCCGCGTAGCGCGGAGAGGTCATAACCACGCCGTTTCGCCGCACTCAGCGTGCGCGCATCCGGAGCTTTACCGATATGCCAGTCGCCGGTACCCGCGGAATCGACTTCGATGCGCCCTTCCAGTCCGGCTTCGCGCAACTTGTGGCGCAGCACCGCCTCGGCCGTCGGCGAACGGCAAATATTTCCCAGGCAGACGAACAGGACGCGCATCAAGCCCCCAGCAGGCGGCGGACGCGATCGAGGTCGTCTTGCGTATCGACCCCGGCAGGCGGTGCCTGCAAGGCATCGGCGACATGGATACGCACGCCGTGCCAGAGCGCGCGCAGTTGCTCCAGGCACTCGCCATCCTCCAGCCAGCAAGGTCCCCAGGCGACGAAATCATGGAGGAACTGGGCACGGTAGGCGTAGATGCCGATATGCCGGCGGTAAGGCACATTGGCTGGCAACTGCTCGCGGTCGACGGCGAAAGCGTCCCGCGCCCAGGGCAGCGGCGCGCGGCTGAAGGTCAGCGCCAAACCGTGCAAGTCGCTGACCACCTTGACCACATTCGGATTGAACAGCGTCGCGGCGTCCTCGATGGGTTCGGCCAGCGTGGCGATGGCCGCCTGCGGATTGGCGGCGAGATTGGCCGCCACCTGATCGATGATCGCGGGCGGGATCAGCGGCTCGTCGCCCTGCACGTTGACCACGATGGCCTCGGGCGCCAGCCCGAGGGCCGCCGCCACTTCGGCAAGGCGGTCGGTACCGGAGTTGTGCTCGACGCGGGTCAACAGCACCTCGGCGCCGAAGCCGCGGCAGACCTCGACGATGCGCACATCGTCGGTCGCCACCACCACGCGCTGCGCACTGCTTTTGCAAGCCTGCTCCCAGACATGCTGGACCATGGGTTTGCCGGCGATATCCTGCAACGGCTTACCCGGCAAACGGCTGGAGGCGTAACGCGCCGGGATCACAACGGTAAAAACAGTGCTCATTTATTTATCCAGGCGCTCGTCGACATTCAGGGTACGGGCTTCGGTTTCAAGCATCACCGGGATGCCATCGCGCACGGGGAACGCCAAGCCGTCCGCTTTGCAGATCAGCTCGCTTTTATCGGCGGCCAGTTTCAGCGGGCCCTTGCACAGCGGGCAGGCCAAGATATCGAGTAGTTTCGGGTCCATGGGAAATCCTTGAGTGAACGGCGTCTGACGGTAGGACGCTTAGCAGGCTGTTAGGGACGCGGTAGCAAATGCTGCAATTGCCCATCGAACCAGGCGACGAAGGCCGCCGAAGGCTCGGCATCCACCGCCAGGTACCACCAGTCTTCGGCGGCGAAGGCACGGCATTTGACCGCATCCTTCTCCGTCATCACCAACGGCAATGCGGGGCTGAAATTCAGCAGCGCTGCGTCGAACTGCGCATGGTCGGCAAAAGCATGCGCGACAGGCCGCCAGTGTAGCCGTTCGAGGGTCGTGAAGAAACGCTGCGGATTGCCGATACCGGCGACGGCATGCAGGGTCTGGCCGGGCGCAAAATGGCTCAACGGAAGCCGTTCGCCGCTGCGCAGGTTGACCAGCGCCCGCGGCTGCAACCTGAAGCCATAAGCGCCGACGGGGTCATTGGACGCGCCGTTATGCAGCAAGGCATCGACGCTCTGCAAGCGCTCGACCGGCTCGCGCAAGGGGCCGGCCGGCAAACAACGGCGGTTGCCCAAGCCACGCGCCGCATCGATCAGCACCAGCTCCAGATCGCGCGCCATGCGGTAATGCTGCAGGCCGTCGTCGCTGAGAATCAGGTCCAAGGGCTCCTCGGCCAATAAGGCCGCCACCGCGCGACTGCGCTCGGGGTCGATCATCAAGGGGACGCCGCTGCGCTGGACGATCAATAAAGGCTCGTCGCCGGCGATGCCGGCAGCTTGGTCGGCGCGCACCCGCCAAGGCAATTGCGGCGGTTTGGCACCGTAACCGCGGCTGACCACACCGACCCGCAGACCGCGGCTGCGGCAATGCTCGATCAACCAAAGAATCAGGGGGGTTTTGCCGGTGCCGCCGACGGTGATATTGCCCACCACCACGACCGGGACCGGCGCACGGTAGATCGTGCCTTCGCCGGCCAGAAAGCGCTCGCGCTTGCGCCGCACGACGCCGCGGTAAAGCCACTCCAGCGGCCGCAACACCGCGAGCGCCGGATGCCCGGCGTACCAGGCAGCCGTCAAGCGTTCGCTCAGGCTCATAAACCCGGGGCCTTCAAGGCGTCGCCTGCGCCTCGACCGTGGTGATGCGCAAATGGGCGAAGCCCAGTTTGCCCGCTGCGTCCATGGCCGTGATCACCGCCTGGTGCGGGGTTTTCGCATCGGCGCTGATAATCAGCGGCAGGCTGTTATCGCCCGCGGATTCCTTCTGCAATGCCGCCATCAGAGCGGCCAAGTCGCTCTTCAACAACGCCTGGCCATTCAAGGCGTAACCGCCCTGGGCATCGATCAGCACTTCGAGTTGCTTCAGCTCGGTCTGCTCCGGCGGCGCGCCTGTGGCGGCTTCCGGCAGATCGACCTTGAGCTGGGTCTCGCGGGTGAAGGTCGTGGTGACCACAAAAAACAGCAGCAGGATAAACACCACGTCGATCAACGAAGCCAGGTTGATCTCGACGTTTTCCCGCGGTTTGCGCCGGAATTTCACGCCTTCTCCTCAGCCAGATCGACGTCTCGATCGCCCTGCACCACTTCCACCAGTTTGATCGCCTCCTGCTCCATGCCGACCACCAACTCGTCGACGCGCCGCTGCAAATAGCGATGGAAGAACAGTGCGGGAATCGCCACCATCAAACCCGCGGCGGTGGTGATCAGCGCCTTGGCGATACCGCCGGCGAGTACCGGCGCGTTGGCCATACCCGAGCCCATGAATGAGCTGAAAATCTCGATCATGCCCAACACGGTGCCCAGCAGACCGAGCAGTGGCGCTATCCCGGCAATGGTGCCCAGGGCGTTGAGGTAGCGCTCCAGCTCGTGGACCACGCGCGCCGCGGCTTCCTCGATGCACTCTTTCATGATCTCGCGACCATGCTTGGAGTTGGCCAGGCCGGCGGCCAGGATTTGCCCCAACGGCGAGTTGGCGCGCAGCTCTTTGAGTTTTTGGTTATTGAGCTTTTTATCCTTGATCCAGCGCCATACCTGACCGAGCAGATTGGCCGGAGTGACCCGGCTGGGCCGCAGGGTCCACAGACGTTCGGCAACGATGCCGGCCGCTGCGATCGAACACAAAATGATTGGCAGCATCATCCAGCCGCCTGCTTTGACCAGTTCCCACACGGTGGCAGATCCCCTTTGAAAAGTGGCGTCACTCTAGCATAGGGTCGCGGCCTCGCCGACCGCCGCCGTTCTCATTTTTCTCGCCAAAAGCGCGACTGCGCCCGCAAACCTCGAGCAACCGCGAAGGCGCCCAGTCGAATGCGTACCGCCCCCTGCTCGACGCTGTCGTAAAGGCGGGCGGGTAAGCGCTCGAGCACCTCCGCATGGGGATGCCCGAAGCTATTGAGATGACCTCGCGATAGCAACGCGGCGCTCGGCGCTACCGCCTGCACGAACGCAGACGAAGACGAGCTGCGGCTACCGTGATGGGGCACCAGCAACCAATCGGCACGCACATCGAATCCGCTTTCGAGCAGGGCATGCTCGGCGGAGCTGTCGATATCGCCGGTGAGCAGCAGGCGTTCGCCATTGGCTTCGACCAGCAACACGCAGGATGCTTGATTGCTGTCGGCGGCCTGCGCCCAACGCCAGGTGGTGAATCGCACACCGTCCCATTGCCAACTATGCCCTACCTCGCAAGCCGAAGCCTGTAAGGCGGCGGGCAACGCATCGGCGTCGCCGCTGAGCACCTGCCCTACCGGCATGCCGCGTGCTACGGCCGCAGCGCCTCCCGCGTGATCGTTGTCGGCATGACTGATCAGCATAAGGTCGAGTTTATCGACGCCCAGCGCGCGCAGGGATGGCAACACCACCCGCTCGCCCAAATCGAAATCACCGAAACGCGCGCCGGCGTCATACAGCAGATCGTACCCATGGGTGCGCAGCAGCAATGCCGAACCCTGACCGACATCCAACATCCACACCTCGGCCTGACCGGGAACCGGGCGCGGGGTCGGACTGAAGAATACCGGCAGCAACAGCAGCCAGCCCAAACCGCGCAACGGCACGCCGGAGGGCAGTAGCAGCAGCAACACTCCGCATGCGATCAACGACCAGGACCAGAGCGGCAAGGCAGTCGGCAGCCACGCCGGCACCCAGGCCGCCATATGCCCCAGCAACACGAACAACAGCTCGAGCAAACCGCCGGCCACCCATAACAATCCCTCCCCCAGCCAAGGCACCGGCAGCAACAGGGTGCCGAGCAGCGCCAAAGGCACGACCAGCAGGCCGACCCAGGGCACTGCGAACAGGTTGGCCAAAGGCGCACTGGCGCTAACCGGCAAGCCCAACGCCAACAGCAGCGGTAACAGCCCCAAGGCCATGGCCCACTGCGCCCGCCCGAGGGTACGCCACCATGACCAGGCGCCCAGGCGGCCGCTGAAAATCAGGATCAACCAGGCCACCGCCCCGAAGGACAGCCAGAACCCCGCCTGCAAACTGGCCAAGGGCTCCAATAACAGCACCGCGAGCAAGGCGATCAGAAACGGCAGCCAGACGCCGAGATGACGAAAGCGCCATCGCCATAGCAATACCAGGCCGACCATCACGCAGGCGCGCTGCACCGGCACCTCGAAACCGGCCAGCCAACCATAGGCCAGGGCACCGACAAAGGCACACGCGCAAGCCCACGGCAGCCAAGGCCAGCGCCGCGGCCACCAACCCAGGCGCGCCAGCGCGGCTATCAGACCATACAACAAGGTGGCGAGCAGGCCGATGTGCTGACCGGATATCACCATCAGATGCACGGTGCCGGTGTCTTGCAGCAAGCGCCAATCGGCCGTCGACAAACCCGAACCATCGCCCAGCACCAGGGCGGTCAAGGCACCTTCGCGGCCATGCGCATCGACCTGCAACAGGCGTTGGCGAAGACTGTCGCGCCAGGCATTCGGACCGCCGGCAGCGGCCACCCGCTCGCCGCTTTTCACCGTGCCGGTGGCGCCGATGCGCTGCGCCAGCAGCCAAGCCTCGTAGTCGAAGGACTGCGGATTGACCATGCCATGGGGGCGCTTCAAACGCACCGCCAGGCGCCAGGTTTCGCCTGCGCGTAACTCGGGCCCGGCGTACCAGGCCAGGCGCAGCCGGGCAGGCAAATCGGCGCGACGCGACTGCGGGTCCGCCAACTCGAAACGCACCACGCCGCCGCGCATTTCCGGCAAACCGACCACCTGGCCTTGCAGCCATAAGGTTCGTCCATCCAGATCAGCGGCCAGGCGATCGTCCAGGGCCGCCTGCGCCGAGATACAGGCCCAACTGAAACCGAATAGAAACAATGCCACTGGATAACTGCGAAACGGCAGCAGCATCAGACCGATAATCGGCAGCAGGCATAACAACCAGAACGGCGGCAAAGCGGGAAGCCAGCGCAACACCAGCAAACCCGCAACCAGCGCAAACATCCCTGTGCGCATCGATAGACTCCTGCCCCGTGGGCCCTTGCAGTTACATCGCGACGAACACCAACAATCCCTTGAAGATCAACTCTATAATTCGCCGCTTACTCATCTGCTGTCACAAACAGAGAAAGCAGACTGCCAGTAACCGGTGCATAATGCCGGTGCTTTTTAAGTTGCCAGAGCCCTTTCATGCCGCGTCGTTTATTCAAGCGCTACATGCCGAATCCAGAACGTATCAAGGGCAGCAAGTCCTTGCGCTTTCTTGGCGCGTTGATTCACGACCCCAACCTTTGGCACCTTAACCGCCACTCGGTATCCAGGGCTATGGCCGTCGGCTTGTTTTGGGCGATGATTCCCATGCCGATGCAAATGTTGGCCGCCGCCTTCGTCGCTATTCCGGCCCGCGCCAATCTGCCGATCTCGGTTGGCCTGGTCTGGCTGACCAACCCGATCACCATGCCGCCGGTGTTCTATTGCAGCTATAAATTCGGCGCCTGGATGACCGGCACGCCGCCGCTGCGCATGCCTGACAGTATCACCCTGGGCTGGATCGGCCATGTGCTGCAAACCCACTGGCAATCGCTGTATCTCGGTTCCTTTGTCCTGGGCCTGCTATTGGCCGGGCTCGGCTATGTGGCCACCAACACCTACTGGCACTGGTGGGTGCGGCGCAGTTGGCGCAAGCGCCAGGAGAAGCGTAGACAACGCGGCAGTCAGCCCTAGAACAAAAAAGCCGTTACTCGCGTAACGGCTTTTTTACTTTCCTCACTCGTACCGCAAGGCCTCGGCCGGCTGGATACGCGCCGCCCGCCAGGATGGATAGAGGGTCGCCAGAAAGCTCAGACTGAAAGCAGCGCCGCAAATCAGCACGACATCGGCGAGCTGCAACTGCGACGGCAGGTTGCTGATAAAGTAGACGTCCGAGCTCAACACCTGCTGACCGCTCAGACGCTCGATCCAAGCGACCAACTGGCTGACGTTCAGGGCCGCGAGAATCCCCAGCACCGCGCCGATCAGCGTACCGATCGAGCCGATCACCGTGCCCTGCACCATGAAAATCCCCATGATCTGCCGCGGCGTCGCGCCGAGGGTGCGCAGGATGGCGATATCCGCGCCTTTGTCGGCGACGACCATGATCAGGGTGGCGATGATATTGAACGCCGCCACCGCCACTATCAGCAGCAGCAGCAGACCGATCATGGTCTTTTCCATCTTCATCGCACTGAACAGGCTGCCCTGGGTCAGCGTCCAGTCGCTGGCCTTGTAGCCCGCTCCCAATACGCCGGCGACCTCAGCCGCGACCTGTGGCGCCTGATAGAGGTCCTGCAGCTTCAAGCGCACCGCGGACACCTGGCCCGGTTGTAAACGCTGGATATGCGCGGCATCGGCGACGTGGATCAAGGCCAAGGAGCTGTCCAGCTCGGCGCCGACCTTGAATATCCCGACCACATTCAGCCGCTGCATGCGCGGCGTGATGCCGCCCGGCACCGAGCTGACCTCAGGAACGATCAACGCCAGCTTATCGCCAATCTTCAACTGGAAACGCCGCGCGGTGATTTCACCGATCACCACACCGAACTCGCCCGGTTGCAGGTCGGCCAAACGCCCTTGCTGCATATGCTCGGGAATGATCGAAACCTTGGACTCCTGCTCGGGGTCGACACCTTGCAACTGGATCGGCTGCATCGCCCCACGGAACGACAACATACCCTCCAACTCGGCAAAGGGCGCGGCCGCCACGACCTGCGGATTTTCCTGCGCTTTTTCGGCCACGGCGCGCCAGTCGTCCAGCGGTTTCGCGCCAGCGATGCTGGCGTGGGGCACGGTGCCGAGGATGCGCGTGCTCATTTCCTGCTGGAAGCCGTTCATCACCGACAACACCACGATCATCGCCAGCACGCCGAGGGCCAGGCCGATCATCGAGGTCAGCGAGATAAACGAGATGAAGTGGTTGCGCCGCTTGGCTCGGGTGTAGCGCATACCGATAAAGACACTCAGCGGGCGGAACATCAGATGGCCACCAACTTGCCGTCTTCCAGACGCAGGATACGGTCCATCTGCCGGGCCAGCTCCATATCGTGGGTCACCACCAGAAACGCCGTTTGCGAGGCGCTGCTGAGTTCCTTCATCAGGTCCTGAATGCCTTGCGCGGTATGGTGATCGAGGTTGCCGGTCGGTTCGTCGAGCAGTACCAGCCCCGGCCGGTTGACCAAGGCGCGGGCGATGGCCACGCGCTGCCGTTCGCCGCCGGACAACTCCGCCGGTTTATGCGTCAAGCGGTGTCCGAGCCCGACCCGTTCGAGCAATGCCGTGGCCCGCTCGCGCGCTTCGGCGATCGCGGTGCGGCCGATCAACAGCGGCATGCAGACGTTTTCCAGGGCGGTGAACTCGGGGAGCAAATGATGGAATTGATAAACGAAACCCAACGACCGGTTACGCAATAAGCCACGCTCCTTCTCGTTCAGCGCCGACAGTTCCTCACCCGCCAGCCAGACGCTGCCGGTGCTGGGTGTATCCAAACCGCCGAGCATATTGAGCAAGGTGCTCTTGCCCGAACCGGAGCTGCCGACGATCGCCACGCGCTCGCCGGGGTGCAACTCGAGCTGCAGATCCTCCAGCACCACTACCGACTGCGGACCCTCGTCGTAACTTTTGCCGAGGTTGCGACAACTCAAAACCGCACGATCTTGCATAACCTGATCACTCATAACGCAGAGCCTCCGCGGGCTGGGTACGCGCCGCGCGCCAGGCCGGATAAAGGGTGGCGAGAAAACTGAGAAGCAAAGCCGCGCCGCATACCAGCAGCACGTCCTGCAGCATCAACTGCGAGGGGATGTAGTCGATGAAATAAACGTTGGAATCGAGGAATTTGAACCCCAGCGCGGACTCCAGCGCCTCGATACCGGCACTGATATTCAAGGCCGCCAAAATGCCCAGCACAGCGCCGATGGCAGTGCCGAACACGCCGATGATCGTGCCCTGCACCATGAAGATCGCCATGATTTGCCGCGGCGTCGCGCCCAGGGTGCGCAGAATGGCGATATCGCCCTTCTTATCGGTTACCACCATCACCAGGGTGGAAATGATATTGAATGCGGCCACCGCGACTATCAGCAGCAACAACAGGCCGATCATGGCTTTCTCCATGCGGATCGCCTGGTAGAGATTGCCGTGGCTACGCGTCCAGTCACGGGCGTAGTAATCGCGATCGCCCAAGGTTTGCGCCAGCTCCCAGGCAATTCGCGGCGCCTGGAACAGGTCGGCGAACTTCAACCGCAATCCTTGCACCTGATCGCCCTGCCAGCGCCGCAAGCGCGCCAGGTCCTGCAGATGGGTCATGGCGATAAAGCCATCGACTTCGCCGACGCCGACATGAAAGATGCCGACCACGGTGAAGCGCTTGAGTCGCGGAAACATGCCGGCGGGCGTCACCGTGACTTCCGGCGCCACGAAGGTGATTTTGTCGCCCAGACCGACGCCCAGTTTTTCCGCCGCCTTGTCGCCGATGACGATACCGAAGTCGCCGGCCTGCAGATCCTCCAAACGCCCTTGTACGAAGAAGCCGCCGATGTTCGAGACCTTGGCTTCTTCCTGCGGATTCACCGCATTGATCAGCACCTTCTGCACCTTGCCTTCATGAGTGAGCAGGCCTTGCATCTGGCTGAAGGGGGCGACGGCCGTCACCTGAGGGTTTTTCAGCACGCGTTCGCCCAGGCTGCGCCAATCGTCGATGGGCGTCGCGCTCTCGACGGTGGCGTGCGGCACCATGCCGAGCACGCGGGTGCGCATTTCCCGGTCGAAGCCGTTCATCACCGACAACACCAGAATCATCACCAGCACACCGAGCGCCAGCCCGAGCATCGAAGTCAGGGAAATAAAGGAAACGAAATGATTGCGGCGCTTGGCACGGGTGTAGCGCGTACCGACAAATACGAATAGAGGTCTGAACATGTAGGGGCTTTCGAAGGAAAGGGGAACGTCCTTGTGGCGAGGCCTGGCCAGCGGCTTTACACTCAGATCACCACTGCTGCCATGGGTTCGCCATGTCGACTCAAGATGAAGATGATCGCCGCGAATACTATCGTATCGACGATACGATCGCACTGGATTTCACCCTGCTCTCCGGCGCTCAAGCATTAGCCAGTGACGAGCTTCATGACAGCTCGCCATTGTTCAACCTGCTCAGCGAGCTGCACCTGATGGACTTCGAGTCGCAGCATCTGCTGCGCCATATCAGCGAGCGCGATCGCACCCTGGCCAATTACCTGAAGACCATGAACAAGCGCATCGACCTGCTCGGCCAGGCCGTTGCGCAAAGCCTGTTGCGCGATATCGGCCCGCCCCGGCAGGTCAGCCTGTCGGAGGGCGGCGTGAGCTTCAACAATGTACAAGCCGTGGCTCCCGCCAGCCATTTGGCCCTGAAAATGGTGCTGATGCCCCAAGCCCTGGGCTTGCTGCTGCGCGCCAAAGTCGTGCACTGTCAGCAGCAAGGTGACGGCCAGTTCGAGATCGGCGCCGAGTTCGAAGCCTTGACCGATGCCCAGCGCCAATTACTGGCAAGGCATATCCTGCAGCGCCAGGCCTTGGAACGTCGCCTGGCGCGCGAACAAGAACAACCGCTTCCCTGACGATGAGACCCCGTATGTCACGCTGTTTATTGATGCTCATGTTATTGCTGCCGCTTGGCGCCAATGCAGAAACCTTGCAGATTCCCATCGGTCAACAAGGCGGGGAGATCAGCGGGTTGCCCCATATGGGCGAATCCCGGCAGTCGGTACTGGAGCGCTTCGGCCTGGCCGATGAGGAACACCCAAGCGTTGGCCAGCCGCCGATCACCCGCTGGGACTACCGCACCTTCAGCGTGTATTTCGAGTACGACCATGTGATTAACAGCGTGCGCCACCACCAGCCACGCAGCGCCATGCCCGACAAGGAGTAAGCAGTGCCCCTGATCTACGGCCACCGCGGCGCCAAAGGCGAAGCACCGGAAAATACCCTGAGCAGCTTTCAACAGTGCCTGGCGCACGGCGTACGCCGCTGCGAACTGGATCTGCACCTGTCGCGCGACGGTGAATTGATGGTGATTCACGACCCGACGCTGAAGCGCACCACCGGCCATCGCGGCAAGGTGGTCGAACACGACGCGGAGGAGCTGGTCCGTTATGACGCGCGCAAGGGCGGGCCCGGCTGGGTTCAGCCCTGCCCTATTCCGCGCCTGGCCGAGTTGTTCGAAAAATGCGATTTCGAGCACTGGCAGCTGGAAGTCAAAAGCGCCTCGAAAGTGCGCGCCGCGCGCACGGTCGAAGCCATCGCAGCGCTGGCCGGACGCCATGGCCTGAGCGACAAGGTCACGGTCACCTCCAGCTCGCGGGAAGTCCTGAGCGCCCTGAAACGCCTGACGCCTGAGCTGTCGCGCGGCCTGGTCGCCGAGTACGCCTGGCTCGACCCGTTGAAAGTGGCCAAGCATTACGGCTGCGACATGCTCGCGCTGAACTGGACGCTGTGCACCCCCGAGCGCCTCCTCAAGGCACAGAAAGCCGGTTTGCACGTGTCGGTGTGGACGGTCAACGAACCGGCACTGATGCGTCGTCTCGCCGACTTTGGCGTCGACAGCCTGATTACCGACTTCCCCGGGATCGCCGTGCAGACGCTGGGCAAACCTGGCTGAGCCAGATGACGCCCCCCCGGATAAACGAAAAACCGGCCACGCAGGGCCGGTTTTCATATTGCTGCCTGATCAGAAACTCTCCCGGTTCGGCCAGCGCCATCCTTGGGAGTCACTGAACGGGTCCTCCCCGACCGGCTCAGGCCACCGGTCGGAGCCGGTCAAAAAAGCCGGTTGAGACCGTCGAACGCGGCAACCCGATAGGCCTCGGCCATGGTCGGGTAGTTGAACGTAGTGTTGACGAAGTACTTGATGCTATTCGCCTCGCCCTTCTGGTTCATGATCGCCTGACCGATATGCACGATCTCCGACGCCTGGTAGCCGAAGCAGTGAACCCCGAGCACCTCCAGGGTTTCCCGGTGGAACAGGATCTTCAACATACCCACCGGCTCATGGGAGATCTGCGCCCGCGCCATGCTCTTGAAGAACGCCTTACCCACCTCGTAGGGAATCTTCGCCTGAGTCAGCTCGCGCTCGTTCTTACCGATCGAACTGATCTCCGGGATGGTGTAGATGCCAGTCGGTACATCGTCGACGAAACGCCAGCTGTCGTTCTCGACGATATTGCCGGCCGCCGAACGGCCCTGGTCGTAGGCGGCACTGGCCAGGCTCGGCCAGCCGATCACATCGCCGGCGGCGAAGATGTTCGGCACTTCGGTGCGGTAATTCTTATCGACTTCGATCTGCCCGCGGCTATTGACCTTGATGCCGATGTTTTCCAGGCCCAACTGGTCGGTATTGCCGGTGCGGCCGTTACACCAGAGCAAGGCATCGGCCTTGATCTTCTTGCCGGACTTGAGGTGCAGCACCACCCCATTCTCCACCCCCTCGATACTCTCGTACTCTTCGTTATGGCGAATCAGCACGTTGGTATTGCGCAGGTGGTAACTCAGCGCATCGGAAATTTCCGCGTCGAGGAAGCTCAACAGCTGATCGCGGTTATCGATCAGATCGACCAATACGCCCAAACCGCTGAAAATCGATGCGTATTCGCAACCGATCACCCCGGCGCCATAGATGATCAAACGGCGTGGCGTGTGGCTGAGGTTGAGGATGGTGTCGCTGTCGTACACCCGTGGGTGATGGAAATCGACATCCGCCGGACGATAAGGGCGCGAACCGGTGGCGATGACGATCTGCTTGGCCACCAGCTTCTCGACCACACCATTGGCGCAGACCACTTCGATGGTTTGCTCGTCGGAAAAGCTGCCGGTACCGAAGAACACGTCGATCCGGTTACGCGCGTAGTAACCGGTGCGCGAGGTCACCTGCTTGGCGATCACCCGTTCGGCGCTTTTCAACACATCGGGGAAGGAGAACCAACGCGGCTCGCCGATCTGGCGAAACATCGGGTTGGTGTTGAATTGCATGATCTGCCGTACCGAATGGCGCAGCGCTTTGGAGGGGATCGTGCCCAGGTGGGTGCAGTTACCGCCGACTTCGCGGCGGCTATCGACCACCGCGACCTTGCGCCCCGCTTTGGCGGCGTTCATTGCCGCACCTTCACCTGCTGGGCCGGAACCCAGCACCACTACGTCGTAGTTATAGACCGCCATGTTTACTCCTTCAGATCACACCGGGGCGCTTATGGCGCACCCTCGGCAGGGCCAGCCCGTTGTCGCGGGCCGGCAATCGATACAGCCGCAGCCTAACAATCAGTGTTGCGTCGGGCGATTAGCGCTTGGTCGCGTCGTACGCCAGTTTGTCGCCATCGCTGAGCGAGGAATCGCGGTCGCGGTTGACCTCCTCGCATTTCTCGCGGCTACCGCCGCAGATCGAACATTCCTTTTCGATACCCAGATTGGCGATCCCGCCGCAGGATCCGGCGATGGGCTTACGCCCCATGATCACGCCAACGGCCATCAACGACACCACCAACAACATGGTGCAAAAAACGATCAGCCAAATCATTGCTTATCTCCTGCAGCGAAAAGCTGCTCGAAAACGGCGGTGCTCCGTGTGACGAAGCCCTCACCCTCACGGGTCACGAAAAACGCCGCGATACCCGCTTGTTCCGCATACTCGGGACCTTTGATCGGACCGAGCACCATTAACAATGTAGACAAACCATCGGCCTGTAAGGTCGACGGATCGACCACCGTTACCGCGGCCAGTTTATGGGTGATAGGCGCACCGGTCTGCGGATCCAGGGTGTGCGAGTAACGCACGCCGTTTTCCTCGAAATAATTACGGTAGTCGCCCGAGGTCGAGACCCCGTAACCGTCCAACTGCAGAACCCGTTGCGCGACTCGCTGATCGTCCCGTGGCGCCTCGATGGCAATGCGCCAAGACTGGCCGTCCGGCTTTTTACCGGCAGCCTTGAGTTCGCCCGTGACGTCCACCAGGTAGCTGTCGACGCCCAGCTCGAGCAGACGACCGACAATCCTGTCGACCGTATAACCGGCCGCCAGGCTGTTGAGATCCAGCTGCAGGTCGACGTCCTTGCACAGCTGCTGCCCTTCGATACGCAGGTGCCGGTGGCCGCTGCGCTCGCGCGCTTGCGCCAACTGCTCGGCGGTCGGTACACGTTCCACCCGCGCCTGGGGCCCGAAGCCCCAGAGGTTGAGCAGAGGTTCCAATGTCAGGTCGAAAGCGCCTTGGCTCTCCTGTGACAATGCCTGGCCGGCACGCACCACCTCCAGCATTTCGGCCGGCACCGCCAGGCAGCTGCCCGCCGGAGCCTGATTGAAGTTGGAGATAACGGAGTCGGTGCGGTAGGTGGACATCTGCCGATCGACTTCAGCGAGAATCGCCTCGGTCTCGGCCTTGAGTCGCGCGCGCTCGGCAACGCCTTCGCCGGTTACGTATTTGACCGAGTAAGTACTGCCCATGGTCGGGCCGCCGAACTCTTCGACTTTCTCAGAATGCAAACAGCCCGTTAGGGCTGCCGCAAGAGCGACAGCGATAACGGGCTGGAATACTGCTAACTTCACGCTTAGCCGCCGAAGTCATCGAGCAGGATATTTTCCTCCTCAACACCCATGTCGACCAGCATCTTGATCACAGCAGCGTTCATCATGGGCGGACCGCACATGTAGAACTCGCAATCTTCCGGCGCCGGGTGGTCCTTCAGATAGTTCTCGTACAGCACGTTATGGATAAAGCCTTTGAGACCGGTCCAGTTGTCCTCAGGCAGCGGGTCGGACAGCGCCAGGTGCCACTGGAAGTTCTCGTTCTCCGCCTGCAACTGGTCGTACTCTTCCACGTAGAAGGCTTCGCGCATGGAGCGCGCGCCGTACCAGAAGCTGATCTTGCGCTTGGACTTCAACCGCTTGAGCTGGTCGAAGATATGCGAGCGCATCGGCGCCATGCCGGCACCACCGCCGATGAACACCATCTCGGCGTCGGTGTCCTTGGCGAAGAACTCGCCGAACGGACCGTAGACGGCGATTTTGTCGCCCGGTTTGAGGCTGAACACGTAGGAGGACATCTTGCCCGGCGGCAGGTCGTCCTTACCCGGCGGCGGCGAAGCGATACGGATATTGAACTTCACCAGACCGCGTTCTTCCGGGTAGTTGGCCATGGAGTAAGCGCGAATCACCGTCTCTTCGACCTTGGACACGTACTTCCACTGGTTGAACTTGTCCCAATCGCCGCGATATTCCTCCTGGATATCGAAGTCCTTGTAATGCACTTCGTGCGGCGGGCATTCCAGCTGCACGTAGCCGCCGGCCCGGAAGTCGACGTTTTCGCCTTCCGGCAATTTCAGCGTCAGTTCCTTGATGAAGGTGGCCACGTTCGGGTTGGACAACACCGTACATTCCCACTTCTTCACGCCGAAGACTTCTTCCGGCACCTCGATCTTCATGTCCTGCTTGACCGGGGTCTGGCAGGACAGACGCCAGCCAGCCTTGGCTTCGCGGCGAGTGAATGCAGCTTCTTCGGTCGGCAGCATTTCGCCGCCGCCGCTTTCCACCACACACTTGCACTGCGCACAGGTACCGCCGCCGCCGCAGGCGGAAGACAGAAAGATATTGTTGGCCGCCAGGGTCTGCAGCAATTTGCCGCCGGCCGGGACCACAA
>NZ_CAMPHN010000084.1 GCF_946885885.1 uncultured Pseudomonas sp. | reverse complement strand
TCGCCAACCCCAAGGAAAACGGTTACCGCTCGCTGCACACCGCGGTGCTGGGCCCAGGCGGCAAAGTGCTGGAAGTGCAGATCCGCACCCACGCCATGCACGAGGAGGCCGAGCTGGGCGTCTGTGCCCATTGGCGCTACAAGGGCACCGACGTCAAGTCCGGTTCCAACCATTACGAAGAGAAGATCTCCTGGCTGCGTCAGGTGCTGGAATGGCACGAGGAGCTGGGCGATATCGGCGGTCTGGCCGAACAGCTGCGGGTGGATATCGAACCGGACCGGGTTTATGTGTTCACCCCGGACGGCCACGCCATCGACTTGCCCAAAGGCGCCACGCCCTTGGATTTCGCCTACCGCGTGCACACCGAAATCGGCCATAACTGCCGCGGCGCCAAGATCAACGGGCGTATCGTGCCGCTGACCTACAGCCTGCAAACCGGCGAGCAGGTGGAGATCATCACCAGCAAGCACGGCGTGCCGAGCCGCGACTGGCTGAACTCCAACCTGGGCTACGTCACCACCTCGCGGGCGCGGGCGAAGATCGTCCATTGGTTCAAGTTGCAGGACCGCGATCAGAACGTCGCAGCCGGCAAAGCGCTGCTCGAGCGCGAGCTGTTGCGTCTGGGCTTGCCCCATGTGGATTTCGACAAGCTGGCGGAAAAGGCCAATCTGAAAAACAGCGAGGACCTGTTCGCTTCGCTCGGCGCCGGCGATTTGCGTTTGGCGCACCTGGCCAACCTGGCGCAGCAACTGGTCGAGCCGGAGCGCAGCAACGAACAGCTCGAACTGATCCCGCGTAAGGCGTTGGGCTTCAAGCCCGGCAAACGCGGCGACATCCAGATCCAGGGGGTCGGCAACCTGCTGACGCAAATGGCCGGTTGCTGCCAACCGCTGCCGGGCGATCCGATCGTCGGCTATATCACCCAGGGGCGCGGCGTCAGCATTCACCGTCAGGATTGCGCCTCGGTGCTGCAACTGGCCGGCCGCGAGCCCGAGCGGATGATCCAGGTCAACTGGGGGCCGGTGCCGGTGCAGACCTATCCGGTGGATATCGTCATCCGTGCCTACGACCGTTCCGGTCTGCTGCGCGATGTGACCCAGGTGCTGCTCAACGAAAAGCTCAACGTGCTGGCGGTCAACACCCATTCGAACAAGGACGACAACACCGCCTCTATGTCGATCACCGTGGAGATTCCGGGTTTGGATGCGTTGGGGCGGTTGTTGGGTCGTATCAGTCAGTTACCGAATATCATCGAAGCCCGCCGCCATCGGGCTTCGTAGGATGGGTTAGGCGCATGTCACAGTCAGGGTAGCGAGCGCCGAGTCTGCTGCGCCGTAACCCATCATCGGTATTGGCGCTGCATCGGTTCGATGGGTTACGCGGCGCGCTGGTTTTATCATGGCTGCGGGATTCGTCCCCCGCGCCGCTAACCCATCCTACGACCGGAACTATCCATGTACCAACTCGACGACCTGCTGCACCTGATGGCCCGTCTGCGCGACCCGCAATATGGCTGCCCGTGGGACTTGAAACAGTCTTACGCGAGCATCGTGCCCCATACGATCGAAGAGGCCTACGAGGTGGCCGATGCCATCGAGCGCGGCGATTTCGAGCATCTGCCCGGCGAGCTCGGCGATCTGCTGTTCCAGGTGGTGTACTACAGCCAGCTGGCGCGCGAAGAGGGGCGTTTCGAGTTCGCCCAGGTGGTCGATGGCATTACCCGTAAGTTGCTGCGTCGGCATCCTCATGTGTTCGTCGACGGCGATCTCTACGGCGCGCCCGATGCGGCCAAGCTGAACGAAGCCGCGGTCAAGCAGCGCTGGGAGGAGATCAAGGCCGAGGAGCGCGCGGAGAAGGCCGCCGCCCCCGAGCAATTGTCGCTGCTCGACGACGTGCCCCAGGCCTTGCCGTCGCTTAGCCGGGCGATCAAATTGCAGAAGCGTGCCGCCCAGGTCGGCTTCGACTGGCCTGAGGCCTTACCGGTGGTGGACAAGGTACGCGAAGAGTTGGATGAAGTGCTCGAGGCCATGAGCGAAAACGACCCCTCGGCGATTGCCGAAGAGCTCGGCGACCTGCTGTTCGTGGTCGGCAACCTGGCGCGGCATCTCAAGGTCGATCCGGAAGCCGCCTTGCGCGCCGCCAACGCCAAATTCGAACGGCGCTTCCGCTTTATCGAGCAGGCATTGCGCGAAGCCGGTCGGGCCATGGAAAATTGCGCCCTGGAAGAATTGGACGCGCTTTGGGGCGAAGCCAAGAAATTGGAAAAACAGCAGGCACGGGATTGTTGAGTCCGCAGCTCGGTTGCTCCCGCCCAACATTCATGATTCGTCGGTAAAGGTAGGTTATGGCTCTCTCACTACGCGATCAGTTGCTCAAAGCCGGGCTGGTCAACGAAAAGCAGGCCAAGCAGGTCGGCAAGGAAAAGCAGAAACAGCAGCGCCTGGAGAAAAAAGGCCATATCGAAAAGGACGAGTCGCAGAAACTCGCCGCCCAGCAGGCGATGGCCGAGAAGCAAGCGCGCGATCAGGAACTCAACCGCCAGCAGCAGGAGAAGGCCGAGCAGAAGGCCCGCGCCGCGCAGATCAAACAGTTGATCGAAGTCTCCCGCCTGCCGAAATTGACCACCGAGGACTACTACAATTTCGTCGACGAGAAAAAGGTCAAGCGCCTGTCGGTGAACAAACTGATGCGCGACAAGCTCAGCAGCGGCTCGCTGGCCATCGTGCGCAGTGGCGGCGGCTATGAAGTGCTGCCGCGCGAGGCCGCATTGAAAATCCAGGAACGCGACCCGCGTCGCGTCATCCTGCTCAACACCCCCACCGAAGCGCCGGATGCCGACGATCCCTATGCGGCCTATCAGGTGCCGGACGATTTGATGTGGTGATAGCCGAACGCCCAGGCTACGACGCGCTTATCAGCGCAGCTACCAGGGCGTAGGTGGCCCTGAGAATAAGCGCGGCACCTTCCGAGCGTGTTTACCCCCGCGCTATCAGACTGAAATCTGCGAAATATCCGATCAAAAATAAAAATGCCAGTCAGCTTAACTGACTGGCATTAAGCCTTAGGGCTCCCTTTTTCATTGCGGCTGCATCCAAGGGTGGGTTAGCGGCGCAGGGCGCTGGAGGCTCGGCTTGCCGCGCTGCTTGGGCGTCGCGTAACCCACCAGGCATAGGCCCGGTTGAACACAATGGTGGGTTACGGCGCAATCGAGGGCGATGTGGGCTGAACGATAGAGGCGGGCGCCTAACCCACGACTCCGTATTCCTGTTGTCGTAAGCGCCGACGAAAGGCCCCCGGCGTTTCCCCGCACAGCTGTTTGAACAACTTGGCGAAGGTGGCGCGGTCGGCATAGCCGACTTGCTCGGCAATCTGTTCCAGCGAGCGCGTTGCGTCGGTCAGTGCGCGTTGGGCGGCGCCGATACGCAGCCGTTGCAGATAGTCGTTGGGCGTCAGGCCGGTGCTGGCCTTGAAGCGCCGCAGCAGCGTGCGCGGCGAGCAGTTGGCCTGTTCGGCCAGGCGATTGAGGTCGATGGCTTCGCTGTGATGGCTATGCATCCATTGCAGCAACGGGGCGATTTGCTTGTCGTGGGTGCTCAAAGGCGGCAGCAGCGGGGCGAAGCGCGATTGACGGCCACGCTGGCTATCGAAAACCAGGGCATTGGCCAGTTGCTGCGCCAGTTCGGGACTGGCGTGCTGACCGATCAGGTAAAGGCATGCATCCAGGCCTGCATGGGCGCCGCCCGAGCTGAGCAGATTGCCGTCATGGCAGAGCAGCTGCTCGATATGCAGCTGCACCTGCGGGAAACGCCGGCGGAACTGGCCGGCCAGCGCCCAATGGGTGGTGGCGCGACGGCCATCGAGCAAGCCGGCGGCGGCGAGCAGGAAGGCGCTGCTGCACAGGCTGGCGATCCGTTGCGTGGTCGGGCGCTGCGCCAGCCAGGGCAGCAAAGTGGCGTTGGCTGCCAGGCTGATATCGATGGCGCTGCCGGTGGCGGGCAGGATCAGCCAATCCGCCTGCTCGGCCAGGGCCAGGCCGCCGTCCACCTGAACGCGGGCGAAGCCGAGGTCGACCGGTTCACCGTCGAGGCTGAAACGCAGTACCTGGAACAGCGGCTTCTCGGCCATCTGATTGGCGAGCGTGAAGGCGTCCATGGCCATGCTCAGGCTGGAGCACACCGTTTGCGGGCAGACATAGAGGGCGATCTTCAGCATGGGGCGATTCGTTAGTTCGAGGGTTTGGCGATTATTGACACAAAGTTGTCTTTAACGCCAATCGCGGCCTTGGCGTTTTAGCGCAATACTCATTGCCACTTCAACCCGGAGCCTCCGCATGAGCCACGCCAACGCCGAACTGATCACCCGCTTCTACCAGGCCTTCCAGCAACTGGATGCCGAGACCATGGCCAGTTGTTATACCGAGGACGTGCGCTTCAGCGACCCGGTGTTCACCGACCTGCTCGGTCGTGAGGCCGGCGATATGTGGCGCATGCTGTGCACCCGGGCCAAGGATTTTTCCCTGACCTTCGATGGCGTTGCGGCCGATGAGCATTCCGGTAGGGCCCGCTGGGTCGCGACCTATGTGTTCAGCCAGACCGGCAATACCGTGGTCAATCATATCGAGGCCTACTTCGTGTTCCGCGACGGCAAGATCGCCGAGCATCGCGATCGCTTCGACCTGTGGCGCTGGGCGCGGCAGGCATTGGGTATGAAAGGTGTGTTGCTGGGTTGGGCACCGCCGGTACAGAACGCCATCCGCAAGCAGGCGGCAAAAGGTTTGGCGGCTTATCGGGCGGGGCGCTGAAGCGCTCGCTCTGCTAAGCTCGACAGCTTCCTTCGTGTCTGCCAGCCGTCGATGCCCGATCCCAGTACTCCCGTTGCAACGCCGTCGCCGAGCAAAGCCTGGTTCGTCTATTTAGTGCGGGCCGCCAATGGCGCGTTGTACTGCGGCATCAGCGATGATCCGCACAAACGCTTCGCCAAGCACCAAAGCGGCAAGGGCGCGCGGTTCTTTCATTCCAGCCCGGCGCGGGCGCTGGTGCATATCGAAGCCTGCGCGACCAAGGGCGATGCGCTACGCCGCGAACGGGCGATCAAGGCACTGAGCAAGGGCGCCAAGGAAGCGCTGGTCGCCGCTTCGACCGTTATCCTTGCGGTTGATAACACACCATCAAGCTAAGCGGGTAGGCCGCCACTGCCGACGCGGTTAAGCTGCTGGCTTGTTTAATAGTCGCTTCAATAGCTGCGGAGCCTGTCATGCACGAGTTGATCCTGCACCATTACCCGACCTCGCCGTTCGCCGAGAAGGCACGCCTGATGCTGGGTTTCAAGCAGCTGTCCTGGCGCTCGGTAACCATCCCGGCGATCATGCCCAAGCCCGATCTGACCGCCTTGACCGGCGGTTACCGCAAGACACCGGTGCTGCAAGTGGGCGCCGATATCTATTGCGACACCGCACTGATCGCGCGTCGCCTCGAAGCGGAAAAAGCCACCCCGGCGCTGTTTCCGGAAGGCCAGGAATTCAACGTCGCCAGTTTCGCCCAATGGGCCGACTCGCAGGTGTTTCTGCACGCGGTGAGCCTGGTGTTCCAGCCGGAATCCATCGCCGCGCGCTTCGGCAAGCTGCCGCCGGAATTTCTCAAGACCTTTATCGCCGACCGCTCGACCCTGTTCTCCGGCGGCCTGGCCACGCGTATTCCCCTGGAGCAGGCCAAGCATCAATGGCCGACCATAATGGCGCGCCTGCAACAGCAACTCGAACGCGAGCAGGGCGACTACCTGTTCGGCGAGCCGTCGATCGCCGACTTCGCTATGGCCCACCCGCTGTGGTTCCTGCGCGGCACCCCGGTGACCTCGCCGCTGATCGACGCCTACCCGGCGGTCGTGACTTGGTTGGCGCGAGTGCTCGACGTCGGCCATGGCTCGTTCAGCGATATGAGCGGCGAAGAGGCCGTGGCGATCGCCCGCGATTCAATCCCGGCGGCCTTGCCGGACGACGCGCTGGCCGACCCCAACGGCTTCGCCATCGGCCAACGGGTGGCGATTGCGGCCATCGATTATGGCGTCGATGCGGTCGAGGGCGAGCTGGTGTTCAGTGGCAGCGAAGAGTTGATCCTGCGCCGCGAAGACCCGCGCGCTGGCACCGTGCATGTGCACTTCCCGCGGATGGGCTTTCGCATTCAAGCGATCGAAGGCTGAGGCGCTCGGTCCGGCTGCTGCGCACCGGTGCAGCAGCTGGTTGCAGGTACGCGCGCCCTTGGCCTTGGCCACTTCCCCTTGAGTCCACCACAGTCTGGTGGGCTTTAGCCGCGAAACGCCGATAGCTTTTCGCGGCTGAAGCCCCTCCCACAAGCGCGTACCCTCTTAATGCAACACATAACAGGGATATTGCCCTAGCCTTTACGCCGCTTGAGCTGGTCCGTCAGTTGCGTGGGCAGGTTGCGGATCACCAGGGTGTCGTTGCTTTCGTCGTACTCGATCTTCGAGCCCAGTAGATGCGCCTCGAAGCTGATCGACAGGCCTTCGGCACGCCCGGTGAAGCGCTGGAACTGGTTAAGGGTGCGTTTATCCGCGGGAATCTCCGGTGACAGGCCGTAGTCCTTGTTGCGGATATGGTCGTAAAACGCCCGCGGCCGTTCCTCGTCGATCAGCCCGGACAGTTCCTGCAAACCCATGGGTTCGCCCATCTTGGCCTGGCTACTGGCGTAGTCGACCAGGGTTTTGGTTTTCTCGCGGGCGGATTCTTCCGGCAAATCCTCGCTTTCCACGAAATCGCTGAACGCTTTGAGCAGGGTGCGGGTCTCGCCCGGCCCGTCGACGCCTTCCTGGCAGCCGATGAAATCGCGGAAGTATTCGGAGACCTTCTTGCCGTTCTTGCCCTTGATAAAGGAGATGTACTGCTTGGAGTTAGCGTTATTGCGCCACTCGGAAATATTGATCCGCGCGGCCAGGTGCAACTGGCCGAGATCCAGGTGCTTGGCCGGCGTCACGTCCAACTCATCGTTCACCGCCACGCCTTCGCTGTGGTGCAGCAGGGCGATGACCAGGTAATCGGTCATGCCTTGCTGGTAGTGGGCGAACAGCACATGGCCGCCGGTGGAGAGGTTGGATTCCTCCATCAGCTTTTGCAGATGTTCGACCGCCTGACGGCTGAACGCGGCGAAATCCTGCCCTTCGTCGAGGTAATTCTTCAGCCAGCCGCTGAACGGGTAAGCGCCGGATTCGCCATGAAACAGCCCCCAGGCCTTGCCCTGTTTGGCGTTATAACTTTCATTGAGGTCGGCGAGCATATTCTCGATGGCCTGCGAGGCCGCCAGCTCGGTGTCGCGGGCATGCAGCACGGCGGGCGTGCCATCGGGCTTTTTGTCGATCAGGTGGACGATGCAATGGCGGATCGGCATGGGGTTACCTTGGCAAGCTTGAACGATGGCGCGCAGTTTACCCGACTGCATCGCCCGCGGTCGCCCGGCGCTTTTGCAGCGTACGCAAGCGTTCGATCACATAGCGCAAATGCACGTGCAATTCGTACAGCTCGTTGGAATAGGACAGCGGCACCTCGACCTTGGCCAGTTCGTCTTCCAGTTGCTCCAGGCGTTCGACCTCGATGTCCAGACGGGCGGGCAGGGTGCCGGCGTCGAGCTGCCGGTCGATTTCGCGCAGGTGTTTGTACCAGCGATAGATGCGTGCGCGGATGCGCCAGCGGTACAGCGGGCCGACCGCCTTGAGCAGCGGGATCAGCACCACCAGCAGCGGAATCAGCAGAATGATGTAGCGGTCGGCGAGCGAGGCGATACGAAACGGCAAGTAGCGCTGCAACAACGGCAGGCCGCTGCGGTAATAGCGCTCGGCATCCTCGGACAGGGCGAAGGTGCGCGGCTCCGGGCTGGGGAAGGTGCCGGCGCGGTCGAGCAGGTTGCCGTTTTTCAGCACCTCGCGGCTGGCGTCGATAAACAGTGGCACCAGGCCGGGGTGGAAGTTCTGGTTGATCACCAGGGTCGCGACCGGCGAGAGGATCTGGGTGTCCTGGGGTGGGCTGTTCTGCGCCAGGTCGAGCAAGCCTTCGCCGATCGTCACCCGGTTGAAGAACGGCAAGCGCGCTTCATAAGCCGCCGCGCGGCGAAAGTTCGCCAGACGCAGCCCGGGATTAGCCGCGAGTTGTTGGACCAGGGCGTTCTCCGCCGGACCGACGAAAAACGCCGCGTCCAGCTCGCCGTCGATCAGCGCCGCCGCGGCTTTGCCGCCACCGAAGGATTGCCAGCCGAGCGGATGCTGATCGGGCGGTATGCCGTTGGCGGCGAAAATCGCCTCGCTGGCCGCCAGCGTGCCGCTACTGCCGATCGCCACGCGCAGGGGCAGCAGATCGGTCACCCGGTCCAGGGCCACCTCGGCGCGGTGGAACAGCCACAGCGGCTCCTGGTATATCCCGCCGAGGCTCTGCAGGCGCGCCGCGTCGGCCGGGTTCAACTGGCGTTCCATACCGCTTTGCACCAGGGCTATTTGCACTGCGCCATCTGCCGCCAGCAAGCGCTCCAGGTTGTCGCGCGAGCCTTTGCTCGGTACCAGGGTCAATTCGAAGCCTTGCTCGCTCAGCTCTTCCTTGAGCCGCTGAGCGAATACCCGATACGCCCCGCCCTCGGCCCCGGTCGCCATGGTCGCACTCATCGGCGGCGGCGGCGCGACGAAATAAAACAGCGCCCCGACCAGCGCAGCCAACACCGGAACTATCCACAGATTGGCCAGTAGCATGATTTTCAGGTCATGGAGTACGCGCGGCATGGGGCTTCCTTGTGCTTGGGTGGTTTCAAGCATAGAGGCATGTGGCGCTCCTGGTCACCCTCTTGGCGTTAGGGTCTGTTGCCGTTTCATCGCTTGCGCTGAAACGGCAACAGACCCTAGCCCACATTCACCGCGCTGCCCCGCAGGCCGCGGGCGTAATCGAGCAATCCCATCATCGCCAGCAGGCCGAGGGCATACCAGGCGTCGACGCCGAGCATCGTCAGCACCAGGGCGCAGAGCAGGGTGCTGAAGGCGGCGAGCCAGCGCCAGATGCCGCGTAGCAACAGTGCGCCTGCGGCCATGCTCAGCAGGTAGATGACCACGAAGTTGCCGTTGGCGTAGCGGATCAGTTGGTCAAGGGACAATGACAGGCTCCAGGCCAGGGTGGCGCACAGGGCGCAGATCGCTATCACCAGCAGCAGGGCGCGGGCCGGCACGCCGTGCTCATTGCGCCGAGCCAGGGCAGCTGGCAGTTTGCCTTCGTCGGCCAAGCTCCAGATCAGCCGGGCGAAGCCCTGCATATAGACGTTCATTGAGGCGAAGCAGGCCAGGTAGCCGACCACTGCAGTCAGGTAGCGGGCCCGGTCGCCGAGCAGCAGGTCGAGCATGCGCGGCAGCGAGGTCGCGTCGTTATGCACATCGCCATAGGCGTTGAAACTCAGCACCGCCACCGAGCAGGCCCAGTACACCAGGCCGGCCAGCAGCACGCCGAATAACAGCGCCAGCGGGAAGTCGCGCTTGGGGTTCTTGAACTCCTCGCCCATATGGGTAAAGGCCTCGATGCCGACGAAACACCAGAACATCACCCCCAGCGCCGCGGGCAGCAGGTGCCATGAACCGCTTATCGGCGGCAGCAACGGCTGATTGCCCGCCGGCAGATCGCCGACCCACCAGATCAGCGCGATGGTGCCGATGATCGCCACGGCGATAGCGCCCTGCACGAAACCGGAGGCCTTGGCCGGGCGCTGGCCGAGCAGGAGCAGAGCGACCAGGGTGGCGAGCTGGATGGTCAGCGTCTGACCGCGACCGAGATCGAACAGCGCCTGCCAGAAGCCGCTGGCGATATTCAGCGCCGCCGGCAAACCCACCGGCAGCACGGCGAGGAATAGCAGGGCGCTGAGACGTTCCATGCGCGCGCCGAAGGCGCGGCCGATCAGATGTGGCGCACCGCCGGCATGGGGAAAGTGGCGGCCGAGTTGGGCGAAGGTGAAGGCCACCGGCAGCACCAGGGCGATCAAAATCATCCAGGCCCACAGCGAGGCTTCGCCAGCGGCGGTGGCGGCCAAGGCCGGCACGACGAAAATGCCGGTGCCCAGCAGCGAGGTGCTGAGTAGACCGATGCCCTGTAATAGACCCAGTTCCTGGTTGAGACGGCTCATGGTGTGTGCTCTGGCGATTTGCCGGATATGCTATGCCGGTCGCCGGAAAACAGCCGCTGTAGAAGTGTCGCCGTTGGCCGGCAAAGTGACGGAATTGGCCGTCGAATTGCTTTTTGCCCGAGAACCCCCGTGGACAAGTTCGATCAACAGATCCTCGCCCTATTGCGCGCCGACGCCCGTCTGGCCGTGAGCCAGATCGCCCGTGAAGTGAACCTGTCGCGTTCGGCGGTCAGCGAGCGTATACGTCAGTTGGAAGAGCGTGGAATCATCGGCGGCTATCACGCGCAAGTCGCCAGCCCGGGCGATGCCGGGATCAAGGCCTATCTGGAGCTGTTCTACCAGGGCGGGCGCTGCGAGGACTACGTCGAACGCATGCGCGCATTCGCCGAAGTGCGCCGTTGCAGCGGTATCAGCGGCGAGACCGATATGCTGGTGTATATCGAGACGCCGTCGATGCAGCGCCTCAGCGAGATCCGCGGCGCCATCGAAAACTTCCCCGGGATGCAGAAGGTCAAGACCCATATGGTGGTCAAGGACTGGGCGCTGTAGGTCGCTGCACTTCTCGATCATGTTGGGCCACGTAGGTTGGGCTGAGCTCTGCGAAGCCCAACACGATCTTCGGCAGGGCGGCCATCGTTGGGCTTCGTCGCTGCGCTCCTCAACCCAACCTACGAGGTCCGCCCTTAAGACAACGCTTCAGCCGGCTCGGCGTAGCGCAGCCGCTCGACCAGCGCCGGCAATTCACGCATATCCTCGATCAGGTGTTCCACCCCCAGTTGCCGCAGGTTTTGCGCGTGCTCCGGGGGAATGTGGCTGGCGCCGAGAAAGCCGATCACCTGCATGCCAGCGGCCAGGGCGGCGGTCACCCCGGTGACGCTGTCTTCCACCACCAGGCAACGCTGCGGCGCGACTCCGGCGGTTTTCGCCGCCAGCAAGTAGAGATCGGGTGCCGGCTTGGGCCGCTCGACCTGGTCGGCGGAAAAGATGCCGATATCCACCCGTTCGCTCAGTTCACAGCGCAGGAGGGCGCGTTCCACTGCCTGGTAACGGCCGTTGGAGGCGATGGCCAGGGGCAGGTCGATGCTCAGCAGGGCCGCGCAGACGCCGGGTATGGCCTGCACTTCGTTATGGATAAGCGCGTCGCAACGGGCCAGGTGTTCGGCATGCAAGCCGGTCGGCAGGTGGATGCCGAAATGCGCTTCGACCCGTGCGAGAATGTCGCGGCTTTGCAGGCCGAAGGTGCCGCTCAGGACGATTTCCAGCTCATGCAGCGGCACATGGGCCGCCAGCGTCTCGCGCATGCTGCGTTCGGAAAGGATTTCGCTGTCGACCAAAACGCCGTCGCAATCGCAGATCAGCAGGTCGATATGACAGGTTCGCTTCATGCGCTATAGGGCTCCTGCGGGGTGAATGATCTTTTAGCATAGATGCACCGAGCATTGCCTATCCGCTCGGCCCATCCATCGCGCATTTGCTTCGACCGGGGCGAACAGGCAAGGTTGCCGGATCGTCTGCAATGAGAGTTCAACGAGATGCGCATCCTGCACACCTCCGATTGGCACCTGGGCCAGCATTTTATCGGCAAGACCCGCCAGGCCGAGCATCAGGCGTTCTGCGCCTGGCTGATCGACCAGGTGCGCGAGCACGCGGTCGACGCGTTGTTGATCGCCGGCGATGTGTTCGACACCGGCGCGCCGCCCAGCTATGCCCGCGAGCAGTACAACCGCTTTATCGTCGAGCTGCGCGCGAGCGGTTGCGAGCTGGTGGTGCTCGGCGGCAATCACGATTCGGTGGCCATGCTCGGCGAGAGCAAGACCCTGCTGGCGCAGCTCGGCAGCCGGGTGATTCCCGGCGTGTGCGCGAGCATGGAGGAACAGGTGCTGGTGCTGCACAAGCGCGATGGCGCGCCGGGGGCGATTCTCTGCGCTATTCCCTTTATCCGCCCGCGCGACGTACTGCAAAGCCAGGCCGGACAGAGTGCCGAAGACAAGCAACTGTCGTTGCAGCAGGCGATCCAGCAACATTATCTGGAGCTGTTCGCCCTGGCCGAGGCCAAGCGTGATCAGCTCGGCGGCGAACTGCCGATTATCGCCAGCGGACATTTGACCACCGTTGGCGCCAGCGCCAGCGACTCGGTGCGCGAGATCTACGTCGGCAGCCTGGAGGCCTTCCCGACCAGCGCCTTTCCGCCGGCCGCCTATATCGCCCTGGGACATATCCACCGGCCGCAGAAGGTCGGTGGCCTGGAGCATATCCGTTATTGCGGCTCGCCGATCGCGCTGAGCTTCGACGAGGCCAAGCAGCAAAAAGAGGTGCTGTTGGTCGACCTGGTGCGCAGCGGTCTGAGCGCGGTCACCGCGTTGCCGGTGCCCTGTTTCCAACCGCTGTTGTCGTTGCGCGGCACGCTCAAGGAACTCGAACAGGCGATAGCCGTAGCCGCGGAACAGGGCAGCGCCGAGCGGCCGGTCTGGCTGGAAGTGCAGGTCGCCACTGACGACTACCTGAGCGATCTGCAAGTGCGGGTCGCCGCGTTGTGCGAGGGCTTGCCGGTCGAGGTGCTGAGGATTCGTCGCGAGCGCGGCGCGGCGGCATTATCCCTGAGCAGGCAAACCCGCGAAACGCTCGACGAGCTGAGCCCCGACGATGTATTCGCGCGGCGTCTGGCCGGCGAGGCGCTCGACGACGCGTTGCAGGAGCGCCTGCGTGCGCTCTACCGCGATACGCTCGCCCAGCTGCGCGACTGAGCAGGCCGTTGAAGAACTACCTGCGTTGGCCCCTCTTGATAAAAGCGAGGGGCGTTAAAAACAGGCTGGAGCGCCAGCCCGGTCGGAAGCCGCTTGCGGCTAACGCGCTTCAGCGCGGCCCGTAGGGCGAGCGAAGCGAGTAATGCTCATTTACAGCACGTAAACTCGCGTGCGACCCCAGCCGCTTGATTCGCTGCGCTCACCCTTCGGGCCAGCCGTTGGCTGTTACTTCGCTGCGCTGCGTTTCTCGCCTGTTTTTGCGGGGCAGCCATCGGTATTGTCTTGCCGGCCTCGCCTACGTTTTTCAATGGCCTGCTATGCCGCCGTCCTGGCAGGCCACCCTCTACAGGCAATCCCGTCAGCGCAGCGCTTCCGTCGGGTTAGCGCGTAAAAGCTTGAACGCCCGCGCGTCCGGCCCAGTCCTCCTATGAACGAACCCATTCGTAGGAGGCAGCATGTCCGAGTTCGAACAGCCATTAGCGGCGACGCACACCACGCTGGATGCTCACAGGCATAACGTGACCGGCCTCGAACGGGTGCTTTCACTGATCGGCGGCGGCCTGCTGCTGGGCAACGGCTTGCGCCAGGGCGGTATCGGCGGTTGGGCCCAGGTGCTGTTCGGCGGCTTCCTCGCCGCTCGCGGCATCAGCCAGCACTGCCCGATCAAGGAGTCCTTGAGCCCTTCGCCCTGGGAAGAGCAACTGCGCCGCGAATACGGTTGGCACAACCTCGAAGCCTGTATGCGCAACGTGACCGTCGGCAAGCCGCGCAATGAAGTGTTCGATTTTTTGCGCGACACCACGAAGCTCGCCGAGGTGCTGGAGCGCGTGCAGCGTCTCGAACAGATCGAACCCAATCGTTTTCGCTGGAGCGTCGAGGGGCCGTTGGGCAAACCGCTGCAGTCCTTCGCCCGTCTCGAAGAGGTACGCGATAACCAGCAGTTGGCCTGGGTCTCCGAGGCCGACGCCTGGTTGCCCCTGCGTTGCACGATCAGCCTCGCCGACGCACCCCAGGCACGCGGCACCGAAATCAAAGTGGTGCTCGCCTGCGAACCGCCGGCCGGCGTGCTCGGTTATGCCGGCGCATCTTTGCTGACCCCGCTGCTCGGCGGCCTGCTGACGCGCGAACTGCGCCGTATCAAGCAATACCTGGAGACCGGCGAAGTCGCGGTATCGCGTAGCAGCGACGCCCGCCGCCAATCCCGCGACGAGCCGCTGCAACCCGCGCATGAGCCGCATTGGCAGGTGCAATCATGAGAGCGCTGACCTGGCAGGCACCGAACAAGCTGCAAGTGGATACCGTGCCGGACCCGAGCATCGTCAACCCGCGCGACGCGATTTTGCGGGTGATCATGTCCTCGGTATGCGGTTCCGCGACCTGCACTTGCTCGGCGGCTACGTGCCGGCGATGAAGCCGGGCGATATCATCGGCCACGAGTTTCTCGGCGAAGTGGTGGAAACCGGCTCGGCGATCACCGGCTTGGCCAAGGGCGATCGGGTGGTGAGCATCTCGATCATCGGCTGCGGCGATTGCGAGTACTGCAAACGCAGCGATTTTTCCTGCTGCGACAACTCCAACCCCAAACCGCAGATCACCGATCTGATCTACGGCCAACCCTGCGCGGGCATCATCGGCTATAGCCATGCCTTCGGCGGCTACCCTGGCAGCCATGCAACCTATGTGCGCGTGCCCTATGCCGACGTCAACCTGTTCAAAGTGCCCGACGGGGTCAGCAACGAACAGGCGGTATTCGTCTCGGATGCCGCGCCGACCGGCTATTTCGCCGCCGATATCGCCGGCATCGAAGCGGGCGATACGGTGACTGTATGGGGCTGCGGCGGGGTCGGCCAGATGGCGATTCGCAGCGCCTACCTGCTCGGCGCCGAACGGGTGATCGCGATCGACCGCTTCGCCGATCGTCTCGAACTGGCCGAGCGCCGTGCCGGTGCGATCACCATCAACTACCTGACCACCGATGTGCACGAAGCCTTGTTGGAGTTGACCGGCGGCCGCGGCCCCGACCGCTGCATCGATTGCGTCGGCATGGAGGCCCATGGCACCCCGCTCGATTACGCCTACGACAAGACCAAACAAGCGCTGCGTCTGCACACCGAGCACGGCACGGTCTTGCGTCAGGCGATTCGAGCCTGTCGCAAGGGCGGCAATATCTCGGTGATCGGCGTGTATGGCAGCGTGCTGGATAAATTCCCCATCGGCGCCATCGTCAACAAGGCGCTGACCCTGCGTTCCGGGCAGCAGCCGGGGCAGCGCTACACCGGCAAATTGTTCGAGCACATCCAGAACGGCGAACTGGACCCCAGCTACCTGCTGACCCACCCGATGGACCTGGAGGAATCGCCGAAAGGCTACGAGCTGTTCAAACGGAAATCGCAGAACTGCATGCGCGCGGTATTCATGCCCTGAGCGCATCGGGCCGACGCGCCGGCGGAGGTTCGGATAGGATAGGCGACCTACCGAAAGGCTGTTGCGAGCCCCGCCTGCGCGATGAAAATACTGACCCTGCGCCTGAAAAACCTCAATTCGCTGAAAGGCGAGTGGAAGATCGACTTCACCGCCGAGCCGTTCGCCGGCAGTGGCCTGTTCGCCATCACCGGGCCCACCGGCGCCGGCAAAACCACGCTGCTCGACGCCATTTGCCTGGCCTTGTATCACCGCACGCCGCGGATGAGCACGCTATCGGCCGGCGGCAACGAGCTGATGACCCGGCACACCGCCGATTGCCTGGCCGAGGTCGAGTTCGAGGTCAAGGGCGTGGCCTACCGCGCGTTCTGGAGCCAGCGCCGTGCGCGCGACAAGGCCGACGGCGCGTTGCAGGCGCCGAAAGTCGAGCTGGCCAGCGGCGACGGCCAGATCATCACCGACAAGATCAACGAGAAACTGCGTGAAACCGAACGCCTGACCGGGCTGGATTTCGAGCGTTTCACCAAGTCCATGCTGCTGGCCCAGGGTGGGTTCGCCGCCTTTCTCGAAGCCAATGCCAACCAGCGCGCCGAGCTGCTGGAAGAACTCACCGGCACCGATATCTACGGGCAGATTTCCCAGCGGGTGTTCGAACAGACCCGCGAGGCCAAAAGCCTGCTCGATCAATTGCGTGCCAAAGCGTCGGGCGTCGAGCTGCTGAGCGACGAACAGCGCCAGCAACTGAGCGCCGAAGCCGAACGCTTGCGCGGCGAAGAAGCCCGCCTGGTCGTCGAGCAGGCCGAGCTGCAGCGCCAAAGGCAATGGCGCGACGAGCTGAACAAGACCCAGGGTCGGCTGCACGCCGCACTACAAGCCGAACAGCAGGCGCGGGACGAGCTGCTCGGCGCGCAGCCGCAGCTGCAACAACTGGCGGCGAACGAGCCCGCCGCGCGCCTGCAACCGCTATACCGCGATTGGCAAGCGGCGCACCAGGCGTTGCAGCAAACCGAACAGGCGCTGCGGCAGACCGAAAGCGAACGGCAACAGGTGGCGCAGCAGATCGGCGCCTGCCTGTGGCAAGCGCGGCAGTTCAGCGGGCAACTGCTGAACGAGCGCCAGCAGGCGCAGGCGCAACTGGCCGAGCAGCGCCAGCAATTGGCGCTGCAACTGAGCGACAAGGCCCAACACGGGCTGCTCGGCGAACAACTGGCGGCCTGGCGTAACAAGCTCGAGGCGCGCCAGGAGCTCACCGCACAGATCGACCAGTTGCTCGCTCAGCAGTGCCAGGCCGAGCAGGCCGGGCAAACCCTCGCAACGCAACTGACCGACCAGCGTGCCAGCCTGGACGAGCAGCAGGCGCGTTTAGTGGCGGCGCAGCAGTGCGAGGGCGAACAACAGCAACGAGTGGGCGAGCTGCTGAACGGCGGTAGCGAAGCCGGATTGCGCGAGCGCTGGCAAAACCTGCATAGCCAAACCGCTGTTGTGGCGCAGCTCAAGCAGCTTGCGGCGGCGCGTCGGCAGTTGAGCCTGGATCAGCAGCAACTGCAGACCCAGACCGCCGAGCTGAGCGGCCGGCACACCGACCAAAATCGCGAAGTCGAGGCTTTGCGCGCGCGTTACAAAGACCTGCAACAGCAGGTGCGCGACCAGGAAAAACTGCTCGAACAGGAACAGCGTATCCAGGCCCTGGAAAGCTACCGCGCCCAATTGCAGGAGGGCGAGGCCTGCCCGTTGTGCGGCTCCCAACAGCATCCGGCGATTGCGGCCTACCAGGCGTTGGACGTTTCCGCGACGCAGCGTACCTTGCAGGCGAAAAAAGCCGAGCTGGAGGCTCTGGCCGGTAGCGGTCAGGAACTGGCCGCCGTATTGGCGAAACTGGCTTCGCAGCTCGAACACTGCGAGCAGCAGCAACAGGCGTTTGCGCAGATGCACGCGCAGCACGGTGAGCACTGGCGGCAACTGAGCCAGCAACTCGGCCGCGAACTGACCTACGAGGCCGCGCTTGCCGATCACCAACAGCAACTGACGGACGAACTCGAGGGTTTGCAGCGCAGCCTTATGCAGCTCGACCAGCTGAAGGCGACGCTAGAGCGCGCGCGCACTGCACGTCAGCAAATCGAGCAGGCCTGTACCAGCGCCCAGCAACAGTTGCAGCTGGACACTCAGAAGCATCAGCAAAGCCAGGCCACACTCGCGGATATCAACCAGCGCTTGCAACAGTTGCAATTCCAGCGCGGCGAACGCGAACAGGCTTTAAGCGCCGAGCTGGCGGGCTTCGGTTACGAATTGCCGAGCGATAGCCAGCAGTGGCTCGGCCAGCGCCAGACCGAATGGCAGGCTTGGCAGCGGGCGCAGCAACAAAGCCAGCAGTTACAGGAGCAAGCGCGAACCCTGGAGCAGGCAGTAAGCACTGCTCGTGAGATGGATGAGCACTGGCGGCAGCGCTGGGCGACCTTGCAGCATGAAGCTCTGCCCGACGTCGCTATGCCTGCCGACCCGCTGCTTGCTTTGCAACAAAGCGAATTCCAACTGGGCGAAGCGCAGAGCCGCCAGCAGCAATTGCAGGGCGCCGCGCACACCCAGGGCCAACGCCTGCTCGAACAACGCCAACAACTGACGGAAAAAGCCGAGCAATGGCACGCCGCCCTGGCCGCCAGCCCCTTTGCCGATGAAGCCGCATTCCAGGCCGCCAAGCTCGACGATCAGCAGTGCCAGGCGCTGACCCGGCTCAAGGAACGCCTGCACCAAGCCCTGGCCGAAGCCCAGGCGCTGAAAAGCGCCGCCGAGCAGCAGTTGGCGAGTTTGCAGGCGATGGTGCCGACCGAGTCGAGCCGCGAGCAATTGGATGAACAGTTGCAACTGCTCAATGGCCAGCTCAAGGGCCTGAGCGAGCGCCAGGGGGAAATCCGCGGGCAGTTGCAAAGCGACGAGGCGCGCCGGCAAAACCAGCAAAGCCTGTTCGCCGAGATCGCCGCCAAGCAAGAGGCATACGACCTCTGGCAACACCTCAACGGTTTGATCGGCTCCTCCGATGGCGCCAAATACCGCAAATTCGCCCAGGGCCTGACCCTCGATCACCTGGTCTACCTGGCCAACCGGCAACTCGAACGCCTGCACGGGCGCTACCAGTTGGCGCGAAAGACCAGCGGCGAACTGGAGTTGCAAGTGATCGACACCTGGCAAGCCGATGTCGCCCGCGACACCAAGACCCTCTCCGGCGGCGAAAGCTTTCTGGTCAGCCTGGCCCTGGCCTTGGCCCTGTCCGACCTGGTCAGCCACAAAACCAGCATCGACTCGCTGTTCCTCGACGAGGGCTTCGGCACCCTGGACGGCGAAACCCTGGAAGTCGCCCTGGACG
>NZ_CAMPHN010000083.1 GCF_946885885.1 uncultured Pseudomonas sp. | reverse complement strand
TCAGCGACGGCAGCAGCCAGGATGTGCAGGGCCACGCCTGGGTCACCGCCACCGACCCGGCCTATGCGCCGCAAACCCTCAACAGCGTGTCGCTGTGGGACGACATGCACGATGTCTGGGTACGCCATCTGGCGCTGCAACCGTCGCTGTTCGCCAGCGGCGCCTTCCAGACCAGCTACCAACCCTCGTTCAGCGACGAGCTGTTCCCGATCTTCCGCGCCTCGGCCATGCAGATGTGGAACACCAACCTCAACCTCACGGGCAGCACCGCCCATGCCTCGGTGGATGAGATCCAGCCGGACACCGACCCGGCCACCACCATCCTCGGCGGCCTGGGTTTCATTCGTAACCCCAACGACGCCTCGCAATTGCAGAACAGCCGCATGATGCCGCTGTCGCTAGGCGATGCCGGCCAGTCGTTCCTGACCCTGCGCAAGACCCAGTACTTCTTCCTGCAACAATGGAACGCCAAGCGGTACAGCCAGACCGGCACGCTCGACCTCAACGCCGGCGAGTACCTGGACAAAGCCGTGCTGGTGAACTGCCTGGGCGGGCGCTTCAGCCCCGGCATCGACCTGACCTTTATCGTGCGCGACCCGGCGCTGTACGTGCAGAACTGGCAGACCTCCGGCACCGGCCCGTTCCGCATCCAGCCCAAGGCGCTGGACTACAGCACGGCGGTGGCCAGCCAGCCGTTCCTTAGCGCCGGCTACACGCCGAATATCCAGAACAACCCGCTGACCGATAACAACCCGGTGGACACCAACCCCGGCAGCCCCGGCCTGGAACCCGGCGACGCCTCCAAGTTCATGGCCCTGCCCTGGCACACCGACTACAACTCCTGCGCCACCCACCAGCCGGACCCGGTGCCGCAGTTCAACAACACCCTGTACTGGTCGTGGCCGGCGCAGCGGCCGGTGGCGGTCTACGTGGCCAAGGACGTGACCGACAACAAGCTGCCGGCGCAGCGCTTCTCGGTACGCGGCGACGGCACCAAGACCGATCCGTTCGACCCGGCCCAGGTCGGCCGCTACCAGCAGCGCATCGACATGGTCGAGCACTGGCACAAGATCGGCATCGTGGTGCAGGGCAGCGCCATCGATAAGTCCGACGGCGGCCCGTTCAGCGCCAACTACTACCTGGAGGTGCAAAGCAAGCTCGACAACGGCGGCGACCCGGTCGTTCCGTGGCCGAACACGGTGGCGCCGTCGACCAATGACAAGTAGCCCCTCGAGCCACTGCCGGGTCGCCATCATCGGTGGCGGCCCGGCCGGCTGCGCAGCCGCCCTCGCCCTGACCGGCGCGGGCATCGACGGCGTGCAACTGATCGAAGCCGGCGACTACAGCCGGCAACGGGTCGGCGAGAGCCTGCCGCCGGACACCCGCCTGCTGCTCGCCAAGCTCGGTGTGTGGGATCAGTTTCGTCAACAGCAACACGACCCCTGTCTGGGCAGTTGCTCCGCTTGGGGCAGCGACGAACTGGGCTACAACGATTTCCTCAGCAACCCGCAAGGCCACGGCTGGCACCTGGATCGACGACGATTCGAGCGCTGGCTGGCCGACGCGGCGCAAGCGCGCGGCGTCGAGCTGCGGACTCACACCCGCCTCAGCGCTGTCGAGACCAACGATGAGGGCTATCGCCTGGAACTGCGCGGCCCCGCGCAGCACAGCGAATACCTGTACGCCGACTATGTGATCGACGCCAGCGGCGGCCACGCCCGCTTCGCCCGGTTAGTCGGCGCACGCCCTATCGAACTGGACCAACTGATCTGCGTTTACGGCTTCTTCACCAGTCCCGCCGAGGCGACCAATAGCCGCCTGACGCTGCTGGAAGCCGCGGAATACGGCTGGTGGTACCGCGCCACCCTGCCCGACGGGCAACTGTGCATCGCCCTGGCCTGCGACCAACCGGGTCTACGCCAACTCAAGGCCGGCGAATGGCGGAACTGGTTGAATCTATTGGCCGACACCCGCCATACCGCCAGCAATTTGCAGGGCTACGGCTTCGAACCGGGCAGCATGCTCACCAGCCCGGCCACCTCCTACCGTTTGGATCGGGTAGTCGGGCAGAACTGGCTGGCCGCGGGCGATGCCGCCAGCAGCTTCGACCCGCTGATGGCCCGCGGCATTCATAAAGCCCTGGAAGACGGCATCGCCGCCGCAGAGGCGATAATCGGCTGGCTGCACGGCGACGCTAGCGCCGCCGAACGCCATGCCCGGCAGATCGAACAACGCTACAGCGAATTCCGCGAGATGCGCCGTTATCTCTATGCCCAAGAACAACGTTGGCCGCAGTCGGATTTCTGGCAGGCCCGCCAGTTACGAGCATGAACAAGGGCGCACTACCCCAAGTGCAACTCCCGGTAATGACTGGGCGCCATGCCCACCACTTTGCGAAATAACCGGGAAAAATAATACACGTCCTCATAGCCCAGTTGCTCGGCGACCCGGCGGATGCTTTGTTCGCCCTCGTCGAGCAGACGGCAGGCGTGGGCCATTTTCAGTTGGATGAAGTCCTGGATCGGCGCATGGCCGGTCAGCGCGCGGTAGGTTTTGGCGAAGTGGAAACGCGACAGTTTGAATTGCGCGGCCAGCTCGTCGAGGTTCAGCGTGTCATGCAGATGGGCGCGCATCACCGCCTGTACCGCGTCGACATCCAGCACCCGCCCGGATTTCAAGGTGGCGCGCGCCGGCAGCACCGCCAGGGACGTCAGCAGCGCTTGCAACTGGTGGGCGGCATGGATGAAATGCGGCAGGTTCAAACCCTGCTTGCGCAGGTTGAGTAGCGCATCGAATTCGGCCAGCAAGCGCGGCTGCACGCCGATGCGCAACAACGGTCCTTTGCCCAGGGGCCGGAGAAAATCCGCCACCAGCTCGCCGTCGAAGTGCACCCAGTACAGCGTCCAGGGTTTCTGCGCATCGGCGCCATAGGCGTGGGCGAAGCCTTTGGGCAACAACAGCAAATCGCCTCCGCTGACAACTAATCGTCCATCCGCCGTTTCCAACCAGCCTTGACCGGCGCGGCAATAGATCAGCAAATGATCGTCCGGCTGCGACCGACTCATCCGGTGGCCCAAGGCCTCCGGATAGAAACCCAGGGCCAACGGATGGCAACCCATAGCCAGGGGATGCCTGGCCAGCGCGCGCCGGAGCCGCGGCGGGGTGATAAAACGCACGCCATTGGCCGGCAGCGGCCAATTGGAGGTATCGACATGAGCCTGCATGGAAACGCCTGTGGAGCCCGGATGGGATCCGGAAAAGTAGCCATCAGAATGTTTATGACCAAAGAGTCAACCCCAAGATAGTCCATCCATCAACCAAGATCGTCAATCCACAAAGGGCTCAGAGCAGGCTATAACACTGAACGCACAGCAACGAAGCCGCCTCGCGGTTCACCCTGGAGAGCACAATGGCCAAGGCAATCCCCCAGTTGATCGACGGCGAATGGCGCGAGAGCCGCACCCGCGAATTTATCGAAGTCACCGATCCGGCCACCCAGGAAGTCCTGGCCCTGGCCCCGAAAGCCACCGCCGAGGAAATCGAAGCGGCCATCGCCAGCGCCAAGGCGGCCTTTCTGAGCTGGCGCGAAGTGCCGGTGTCCGATCGCGCGCGGGTGATGCTGCGTTACCAACACCTGCTCAAGGAACACCACGACGAACTGGCGGAAATCCTCGCCGGCGAAACCGGTAAGACCCTGGCCGACGCCAAGGGCGACGTCTGGCGCGGTATCGAGGTGGTGGAACAGGCCTGCAACATCGCCAGCCTGACGATGGGCGAGACCATGGAGAACGTGGCCCGCGATATCGACACCGCCAGCTGGATCCAGCCGCTGGGCGTGTGCGTCGGCATCACCCCGTTCAACTTCCCGGCGATGATTCCGCTGTGGATGTTTCCCCTGGCCATCGCCGCCGGCAACACCTTTATCCTCAAGCCTTCCGAGCAGGACCCGCTGACCCCGAACCGCCTGGCCGAGCTGTTTATCGAAGCCGGCGCGCCCAAGGGCGTATTGCAGGTGCTGCACGGCGCCCGCGAGGTGGTCGACAGCCTGCTGACCCACCCGGATATCCGCGCGATTTCCTTCGTCGGTTCGGTGCCGGTCGGCCAGCACATCTACCGCACCGGCACCGCGCATTTGAAGCGCGTGCAAGCCTTCGCCGGGGCGAAGAACCATATGGTGATCATGCCCGACGCCAACAAGCAGCAGGTGCTGAGCAACCTGGTGGGCGCCAGTTGCGGCGCGGCCGGGCAGCGCTGCATGGCGATCAGCGTCGCGGTGTTCGTCGGCGACTCGAAACAATGGATCGAGGAGTTGCGCGGGCAAATGGCCGACCTGCAACCCGGCTACTGGACCGATGGCCACGCCGCCTTCGGCCCGCTGATCAGCCAACAGGCCAAACAACGGGTAGTGCGCCTGATCGCCGAGGGCAAGGCCGAAGGTGCCGAATGCTTGCTCGACGGTTCGCAGTGCACGGTCGAGGGTTACCCGAACGGCAACTGGCTGGGCCCGACCCTGTTCCGCGGGGTGACGGCCAAGATGGGCCTGTACCGCGAGGAGATCTTCGGCCCGGTGCTGGTGTGCATGGAGGTCGACACCCTGGAGCAGGCCATCGAACTGGTCAACGCCAGCCCTTACGGCAACGGCACCTCGATCTTCACCCGCGCCGGCGGCGCGGCGCGGCATTATCAGCACGCGGTGGAGGTCGGCCAGGTCGGCATCAACGTGCCGGTGCCAGTGCCCCTGCCGTTCTTTTCCTTCACTGGCTGGAAAGGCTCGTTCTACGGCGACCTGCACGCCTACGGCAAGCAAGGCGTGCGTTTCTTCACCGAGACCAAAACGGTCACCAGCCGTTGGTTCGACGAGGACGCGCTGAACGCCGGCGTGCCGGCCGGGCCGAACATGACCATCCAGTTGAAATGAAAACAGATATGCGAGCGGTTCTGGCGGAGCGTTTCCGCTCGGCGGCAGCCCCCTTCAAGGGCGTGCGCAGAGCGATCGAATCGGCCGTTTTCCGCATGAAAATCAGGTACGTACGTACAAACTTACGAACGGCAAGTGCGATGGTTCGCAGCCTCGGGACAAATGAGATGCAGCAAATATAGGTTACAGCGTACAAGCGCTCCCCAATTGGACAACCACAACGGGGAGCACTTTTATGAAATCGAAAACCCTTGCCACTTTGGTCTGCTGGGCAGGGCTGAACACTGGTGCGCAAGCCGCCGAGCCCGTCACCCTCGGGCTCAACTATCCGCACACCGGCACTTATAAGGAAGAGGGATTGGCACAGATGCGTGGCGCTCTACTTGCCATCGACGAGCTGAACGCCCAAGGCGGCGTACTCGGCCGACCACTGCGGATTTCCAGCCGGGACGACGCCTCGCGCCCGGAAAAAGCCGTGCACAACGTCGACGAGTTGGCCAACGAAGGCGCGGTGATGCTCTTCGGCGGTTCCGGCGGCTCCACCAGTTCCAGCGCCGCCGGCAAGCGGGCCAGGCAGCGCGGCCTGCTCTACTTCGGCGCCCTGAGCTACTCCGACGACACCACCGGCAAGGATGGCCACCGCTATATATTCCGCGAGAGCAACAGCGCCTCGATGAGCGCCCGCGTGCTCGGCCAGTACCTGCACAAGACGCTGCCGAACAAACGCTACTTCTATGTCACCTCCGACAACAGCTGGGGGCTGAACACCGAAAACGACCTGCGCGAGGCCACCGCCAGCGCCGACCTGGCCCGCCACCCCGGCGTCAAGGTGGCCTTCCCCGGCGCGCACATGTCCGACTATCAGGACGCGCTGGCCCGGGCTGCGGAAAGTGATACCGAAGTGCTCGCCTTGATCCTGTTCGGCGAAGAAATGGTGCATGCCATGCGTATCGTCCATCGCCTGGGCCTGAACAAACGCATGCAGATCGTGGTACCCAATTTGACCCAGAGCATGGTCGAGGATGCCGGCCCCAGCGTGATGCAAGGCGTGATCGGCACCGAACCCTGGACCTGGCGGGTGCCCGAGCTGGAGAAATCCGCAACCGGCATGGCCTTCGTCAAAAACTTCAGCGAGCGCTATGACATGTACCCGTCCAGCGCCGCCGCCTCGGCCTACAGCATCGTCCATCAGTGGGCCGACGCGGCGAAGCGGGCCAACAGCTTCGACAGCGAAGCACTGATCAAAGCCCTGGAAGGCCACCGCTACAGCCTGCTGAAGGGCGAGCAGGAATGGCGCGCCTTCGATCACCAGAACGTGCAGACCATCTACGCCGTGAAGGTCAAGTCGCGCGACGAGGTGATGAAAGACCATTTCAAGCAGGATTATTTCGAAATCGTCGACCGCATGAGCGGCGACCAGGCCGCCCCTTCCCTTGCCGAGTGGCAAGCCGAACGCCGCGACGCCAGGCAGCCGATAACGCTGCAATGAGGATTTATCACGTACTGAACGCTCGGCGTAGCAGCCGGGACGAGCATGACGATGCAGGGCTTTTGAGCGGTCTGTTAGGCCAAAAGACGATCTCATCAAAAGGTCTAGTGGCGTAAAATCTCTCCTAGTTATAACAAAAACTAGGGAGCTGTAATGCAACGACTGACTGCAACCCTGGCCCTATGGGCCGGGATCACCGCCTGTGCGCAGGCTGCTGAGCCGATCACCCTCGGCCTCAACTACCCGCGCACCGGCCCGTACAAGGAAGAGGGATTGGCCCAGATGCGTGGAGCGATACTCGCCATCGACGAACTGAACGCCCAAGGCGGCGTGCTCGGCCGCCCCTTGCGCCTGTCCACCAAGGACACCGCTTCGCGCTCGTCGAAGGCGGTACGCAATGTCGACAAGCTGGCCGCGGAAGGCGTCAGCATGCTGTTCGGCGGCGCCTCCAGCACAGTGGCGATCGCCGCCAGCAAGCGCGCGGCGCAGCATGGCCTGCTGTATTTCGGCACCCTCACCCATTCCAACGACACCACCGGCAAGGACGGCCACCGCTACATGTTCCGCGAGTGCGATAATGCCTGGATGAGCGCCCACGCCCTTGGCGGCTACCTGAGCAAGAACCTGCCGAACAAGAACTACTTCTACGTCACCGCCGACGACACCTGGGGCCACACCACCGAGAGTTCGCTGCGCCAGACCACCGGCAGCGACGACGCCGGTAAGCATCCCAGCGCCAAGGTGCCCTTCCCCGGCGCGCGCCTAACCGATTACAGCAACGCCCTGAAGCAAGCCGAGGCGAGCCAGGCCGATATTTTGGTGCTGGTGCTGTTCGGCGAGAATCTGGTGCGCGCCATGCGTATCGCCAAGGACCTGGGCCTGACCGCGCGCATGCAGGTGGTCGCGCCGAACCTGACCCAAAGCATGGTCGAACAAGCCGGCCCCGGCTTGATGGAAGGGGTGCTCGGCACCGAACCCTGGACCTGGCGCGTGCCGGCCCTGGAGAAATCCGCACGTGGCGAAGCCTTCGTCAAAGCCTTCAGTCAACGCTACGAGATGTACCCGTCGAGTTCCGCCGCCTCGGCTTACAGCATCGTCTATCAGTGGGCCGACGCCGCCCAGCGGGCCAAGAGCCTGGACAGCGAAGCGCTGATCAAAGCCCTGGAAAATCACCGCTACCAGTTACTCAAAGACCCGCAAGAGTGGCGAGCCTTCGATCACCAGAACGCGCAGACGATCTACGTCGTCAAAGTGAAAACCCGCGCCGAGGTGCTCAAAGACCCGCTCAAGCAGGACTACTTTGAGATCGTCGATCGTCTCGACGCCAGCCAAGCATTGCCCACACTTGCCCAATGGCAGGCCGAGCGACGCGCCGCTGGGCAACCCCTGACCCTGCAATGAGGACTTATGGACTTCGAACTCAGCGATGAACAACGCCTGCTGGTGGACAGCGCCCGCCAATTCGCCAGCCGCGAACTGGCGCCCCACGCCGCCGACTGGGACCGCGACCACCACTTCCCGGTCGATGTGATCAAGCGCGCCGCCGAGCAGGGTTATCTGGCCCTGTATATCCAGGAAGAGGACGGCGGCCTGGGGCTTTCCCGGCTGTCCGCCTCGCTGATCTTCGAACAACTGTCGGCCGGCTGCATCGCCACCACAGCGTTCCTCACCATTCACAACATGGCCTCGTGGATGCTCGCCTCCTTCGCCGACCAGGCGTTGAAAGACGTCTGGTTGCCGCGCCTGGTCAGCGGCGAACTGCTCGCCTCCTATTGCCTGACCGAGCCGGACGCCGGCTCCGACGCCGCGCACCTGCGCACCCGCGCCCGGCGTGACGGCGACCACTACGTGCTGGACGGCAGCAAGTGCTTTATCTCCGGCGCAGGCAGCACCGATGCGCTGATCGTCATGGCGCGCACCGGCGAGGACAGCGGTGCCAAGGGCATTTCCTGCTTCCTGGTGCCGGCCGACGCCGAGGGCGTGAAGTACGGGCGCAACGAGCTGAAGATGGGCTGGCGCGCGCAGCCGACCCGCACCATCACCTTCGAAGGCGTGCGCATCCCCGCCGGCAACCGCATCGGCCCGGAAGGCCAGGGTTTCGTCTATGCGATGAAGGGCCTGGACGGCGGCCGGATCAATATCGCCAGTTGCTCGCTCGGCGCCGCCCAGGCGGCACTGGAGCAATCGCTGCGCTATGTGGAGGAGCGCAAGCAGTTCGGCAAACCGCTCGCCGATTTCCAAGCGCTGCAATTCAAGTTGGCCGACATGCTCACCGACCTCACCGCCAGCCGGCAGATGGTGCGCCTGGCCGCGCACAAGCTGGATCGCCAGCACAGCGAGGCCAGCCTGTACTGCGCCATGGCCAAGCGCTTCGCCACCGACCACTGTTTCAACCTGTGCAATGAGGCGCTGCAACTCCATGGCGGCTACGGTTATCTCAATGATTACCCGTTGGAGCGCTGGGTACGCGACAGCCGTGTGCATCAGATACTCGAAGGCACCAACGAAATCATGCGCGTGATCATCGCCCGCCGCCTGCTCGACCAGGGCGGCATGCTCGATCGCTTGCTATGACCCTTTCGTAGGGCGGGTGCGACCCGCCGCTGGCTTGGCGGGTTGCACCCGCCCTACATGACCGACACGAGGACACCTATGAGCTACGCCATCGAACCCTACCATCCCGGCGTATTCGACCTGACCCACAAGTTGACCGTGGAAAAGCACGGCCACACCGCGTTGATCACCATCAATCAGCCGCCGGCCAATACCTGGGACCACGACTCGCTGATCGGCCTCAAGCAGTTGCTCGAACACCTCAACCGCGACGACGACATTTATGCCCTGGTGATTACCGGCCAGGGCGGCAAGTTCTTCAGTGCTGGTGCCGACCTCAAGCTGTTCGCCGATGGCGACAAGGCCCGCGCCCGCGACATGGCCCGGCGCTTCGGCGAGGCCTTCGAGGCGCTGCGGGATTTTCGCGGGGTATCGATCGCCGCGATCAACGGTTATGCCATGGGCGGCGGCCTGGAGTGCGCGCTGGCCTGCGATATCCGCATCGCCGAGCGCCACGCGCAGATGGCCTTGCCGGAAGCCACCGTAGGCCTGCTGCCCTGTGCCGGCGGCACACAGAACCTGGCCTGGCTGGTCGGCGAAGGCTGGGCCAAACGCATGATCCTGTGCGGCGAGCGCCTGGACGCGGAAACCGCGCTGCGCATCGGCTTGGTCGAACAAGTGGTGGACAGCGGAGAAGCCCGTGGCCACGCCCTGCTGCTGGCGGCCAAGGTGGCACGGCAAAGCCCGGTGGCGGTACGCACCATCAAACCACTGATCCAGGGCGCCCGCGAACGCAGCCCGAACACCTGGCTGAACGAGGAGCGCGAGCGCTTCGTCGACCTGTTCGACGCCGCGGACACCCGCGAAGGGGTTAACGCCTTTCTGGAAAAGCGCGAACCGCAGTGGCGCAATAAATAAACGGCAGCGGCAAGCGGCAAGCGGCAAGCGGCAAGCGGCAAGCGGCAAGCGGCAAGCGGATCAGGGTGTCGCTTACCCAAGCACTGTCAATTTTTTTGCTTTTGCTCTGCTTTTTCTGCTCTTACTTGCAGCTTGTGGCTTGCAGCTTGAAGCTGCTTTTTTCAACCAAAGGTTGCCCCATGAACATGATTTTCGAAGAACGTCCAAGCCTGCATGGCATGCGCATTGGCGTCGCCAGCCTGGATGCCGAGAAGAGCCTGAACGCCCTGTCGCTGCCGATGATCGAGGCACTGGACGCCAAACTCAAAGCCTGGGCGGACGATCCCGCGATCGCCTGCGTGCTGCTACGCGGCAATGGCCCCAAGGCCTTCTGCGCCGGCGGCGATGTGGTGCGACTGGCCCAGCAATGCCGCGAACACCCGGGCGAAGTGCCGCCCCTGGCGCGGCGTTTCTTCGCCGACGAATACCGCCTCGATCACCGCATCCACACCTACCCGAAACCGCTGATCTGCTGGGCTCATGGCCATGTGCTGGGCGGCGGCATGGGCTTGATGCAGGGCGCTGGCGTGCGCATCGTCACCCCGAGCAGCCGCCTGGGCATGCCGGAAATCAATATCGGCCTGTACCCGGATGTCGGCGGCAGTTGGTTCCTCGCCCGCCTGCCGGGCAAGCTCGGGCTGTTTCTCGGCCTCACCGCCAGCAGCATCAATGCCCGCGATGCACTGGACCTGGATCTGGCCGACCGTTTCCTGCTCGACGAACAACAGGACGACCTGCTCGAAGGCCTGATCCAGCTGAATTGGGCGGCGCAGCCGCAATTGCAACTGCACAGCCTGCTCAAGGCCCTGGAACACGAAGCCCGCGCCCAGCTGCCGGAAGCCCAATGGCTGCCCCGGCGCGCACGCATCGACGAACTGCTCGATCAGGCCGATCTGCCCCATGCCTGGCGTGCGCTAACGACGTTGCACAACGACAGCGACCTGCTGATGGCCCGCGCGGCCAAGACCCTCGGCGGCGGCTGCCCGTTGAGCGCGCATCTGGTCTGGGAGCAGATCGAGCGGGCGAAACATCTGTCCCTGGCCCAGGTGTTCCAGATGGAATACGCGATCAGCCTGAACTGCTGCCGCCACCCGGAACTGCCCGAAGGCGTGCGCGCGCGGCTGATCGACAAGGATCAGCAACCGCATTGGCATTGGCCGGATGTGGCGGCGATTCCACCCGAGGTCATCGAAGCGCACTTCACCGCCGTATGGGAGAGCGAGCATCCGCTAGCGGATTTGTAAGCCATTGGTAAGAGGCAGATTCGTAGACTGGGTTAGCGGCGCCGCCAATGCGTTTGGCAACAACACCCTTTTCGAGCGCCGTGTAACCCGGCGGACAGTGGCAACAACAAGAATCCATGGTGGGTTACGCCGCGCCCTGAGATTGCGACACGCGCAGCTCTCTGTATACGCGCGTCTAACCCACCCTACGCCTGCAAAACACCGCGAGGAGAATAACAATGACCACAATCGCCTTTATCGGCCTCGGCCATATGGGCCTGCCCATGGCCCGCAACCTGCTAAAAGCGCAATTCAGCCTGCGGGCTTTCGACCTGGTGCAGGCCGCTATCGATGAGCTGAGCGCCGAAGGCGCCCAGGCCGCCGACAGTGCCCTGGACGCCGTACAGGGTGCCGACGTGGTGGTGAGCATGCTGCCCGCCAGCCGCCATGTCGAAGGCCTCTACCTCGGCGAAAACGGCCTGCTGGCAACGCTTAAGCCTGGCACCCTGGTATTGGAATGTTCGACCATCGCCCCGGAATCCGCACGCAGGGTGCACCAGGCGGCGGCCGCGCGCGGTATCGAATTGCTCGACGCGCCGGTTTCCGGCGGCACCGCCGGCGCGGCGGCCGGCACCCTGACCTTTATGATCGGCGGCGCGGCGAGCACATTGGAAAAAGCCCGGTCGATCTTCGAAGCCATGGGCAAGAACATCTTCCACGCCGGCCCCGACGGCGCCGGCCAGGTGGCCAAGGTGTGCAACAACCAGGTGCTCGCGGTGCAGATGATCGCCACCGCCGAAGCCATGGCCATGGGCGTGGCCAATGGCCTGGAGCCGGCGGTGCTGGCCGAGATCATGCGCCAGAGTTCGGGCGGTAACTGGACGCTGGAGAAATACAATCCCTGGCCCGGCGTGATGGAGAACGCCCCCGCGTCCAAGGGCTACAGCGGTGGCTTCATGGCCGAGTTGATGGCCAAGGACCTGGGCCTGGCCCAGGAAGCCGCGCAACACAGCGGCAGCAGCACCCCGATGGGCGCCCTCGCCTTGCAGCTGTACCGGCTGTTGCTCAAGCAGGGCAAAGGCAAGCAGGACTTCTCGGTGGTGCAGCAATTATTTGTCGAGTAAAAGCACGCCCTTGTAGCCCGGATGAAATCCGGGGATAGATGCGGCGGCTGCAATACCGCTCCTCGGGCTCCAAGTGTGGGAACGCCGGCAGTGATGCTCCGCGGGGTAGGTTGGGTTAGCGGCGATTATCGCGGCTTAAGCAGCGACATCGCCGTCGGCCGTCGCGTAACCCAACATGGTCGCTATACGCTGTTTGTTGGTGACCAGACATGGGTCATACCGTTCGGCAACATGGGTATCGCCAGGTAGTTGACCCACCTTATGCCCTGAAAGAGAGACATCACGCAAATGTCTTGTTGGGTTACGCGGCGCCCATCTACGGGGTTGTCGGCAACTACGTGGACGCCGCTAACCCAACCTACGGGCGGGTTCCTACGGGTCACCAATCAACGCTCGCGCAGGGCCTCGGCGCGGGCGCGGATGATCGGCTTGAGCAGGTAACTGAGGATGCTTTTCTTGCCGGTGATGATGTCCACCGAGGCGACCATGCCGGGGATGATCAGCAGCGGGCTCTCCTCGGTGCCCAGGTGGCTTTTGTTGGTGCGCAGTTTGATCTCGTAAAAGCTGTTGCCTTCGTCGTCGGTGACGGTGTCGGCGCCGATCTGTTCCAACTCAGCCTTCAAGCCGCCGTAGATGGTGTAGTCGTAGGCGGTGAACTTGACCATCGCTTCCTGGCCGGGATGCAGAAAGGCGATGTCCTGCGGACGGATGCGCGCCTCGACCAGCAGGTTTTCGTCGAGCGGCACTATCTCCACCAGATCGCTGCCGGGCTGGATCACCCCGCCGATGGTATTGACCAGCAGTTGCTTGACGATGCCGCGCACCGGCGAGGTGACCAGGGTACGGTTAACCCGGTCCTCCAGCGCTTTGCCGGTCGACTGGATCTTGCTCAGCTCGGTGCGCGCCTCGTTCAGTTGGGCCAGCGCTTCGCTGCGGAAACGCCCACGGGTTTCGTCGATCTTGCGTTCTACTTCCTTGATCGCCGATTCGGCCCGCGGTATCGCCAGGGTGGTGGCTTCCAATTGGCCCCGCGCTTCCACTTCGCCGCGTTTGAGGCGCAGCACTTCGACCGGGGAAATCGCGCCCTCGGCGACCAGCGGTTCGGACATCTGGATTTCCTGGCGCAGCAGGTTGAGGCTGTTGCGGTACTGGGTCTGCTTGGAAACGAACTCGCGCAGTTCCTGACGCCGCTGGACCAACTGCTCTTCGAGCCCCGCCACCTCATCGAGCAACTGCTGCTTGCGGCTGTTGAACAGCTCGACTTCGTTGTCCGCTTGGCGCGGCGCTTTCTCGCGAATCTCGTCGGCGACCACCAGTTCGCGCTCCTGCACCTCGGCGCTGAGGCGCTCGACGCGCAGCAGCAAGGCCAGACGGTCGGCCTCGGTTTCGCCGACATTGGAGGCGAAGCGCGTGTCGTCCAGGCGCAGCAAGGGGTCGCCGGCCTCGACCACCTGGCCTTCACGGACGAACAGTTCGGCGACGATACCGCCTTCCAGGTTCTGAATTTTCTGCAAGCGCGAGGAAGGAATCGCCTTGCCGTCGCCGCGCGTCACCTCGTCGACCACGGCGAAATGAGCCCATAACAGGCAGAAGGCGACGAAGGCGATCAGCCCCCAGATGGTCAGCCGCACTATCCGCGGGGCATCTTCGATCAGCGCCTTGCTGATTTCGGGCAAGGGTTCGTCGCCCATCGCATCGCGGCCACCGAAATAGGCGGCCATGGCCTGGCGCACACCTTTTCCCGATCCTTTAACCGACACTGATCTGCCCCTTCTTCAGCGCTTCCATCACACTGCCTTTTGGCCCGTCGGCGATGATCTGCCCACGATCGACGATAATCAGGCGGTCGACCAGGCTGAGCATCGAGGCGCGGTGCGTCACCAGCAGCAGGGTCTTGCTGCCGATCACCGCGGACAGACGCTGCTTGAGGCGTTCCTCGCCGGTGTTGTCCATGGCGCTGGTCGGCTCGTCGAGCAGCAGAATCGGCGGATCGAGCAACAGCGCGCGGGCCAGGGCGACGTTCTGCCGCTGGCCGCCGGAAAGGTTCTGCCCACGCTCGCCGACCTGCAACTCGTAGCCTTTGGGGTGCAAGCGGACGAACTCATGCACACCGGCCAACTCGGCGGCCTGGAGCACCAACTCGTCTTCCACATAGCGCGCACCGGCCATTAAGTTATCGCGCAGCGTACCGGAGAACAGCTGGATATCCTGGGGCACGTAACCGATGTTGTAGCGCAGGTCGCTGACGTCCAGTTGGCGCACGTCGATGCCGTCGACCAGCAAGCTGCCGGCATCGGCCTGGTAGAGCCCGACGATCAGCTTGGCCAGCGAGCTTTTACCGGAACCGCTGCGGCCGATGATGCCGATCTTCTCCCCAGGCCTGACCACCAGGTTGATCTTCTGCAAAGCAGCCTGTTGCTGGTCCGGGTAATGGAAATCCACCTGGCGGAATTCCACCGCGCCTTGTAGCGCTGCGCGCTTGAGCGGGCGTTCGTCCTCGTGGCGCTCTTGCGGCAACTCCATCATCTGGTTGACCGAATCGAGCGTGACCTTGGCCTGTTGATAGCGGGTCAGCAAACCGGAAATCTGCGTCAGCGGGCCGAGAGCCCTGCCGCTGAGCATGTAGCAGGCGATCAGCCCGCCCATGCTCAGGTTGCCGGCGATGATCTGGTAGACGCCGAGCACCACCACCACCACGCCGGCCAACTGTTGCACGAGCATGGTCGAGTTCATTGCCAGGCTGGAAAGCATGCGCGCGCGCAACTCCAGACGACTGAGGGTGCCGATGGTCTGTTCCCAGATATATTGCCGCTCGCTCTCGGCGTTGTTCACCTTGACCGCATCCAGCCCGGCCAGGCTTTCGATCAAGCCGGATTGACGCTCGGCCGCCAACGCCATGGTCCGCTGCATGGTGTCGGCCAGGGGCCGCTGCAGCGCCCAACCGATCAAGGCCACCAGCGGAAACGCGAGAACAGGTATCCAAACCAGATGCCCGCCGATCATCGCGATCACCGCCAGGATCAGCAGGGTGAACGGCAGATCGATGACGCTGGCCAAGGTCAGGGAAGCGAGGAAATCGCGCAGGTTCTGGAATTCATGGATGTTCTGCGCGAAGCTGCCGACCCGCGCCGGGCGGAACTTCATGGCCATGCCGACGATACGCTCGAACAGCGTGGCGGAAATGATCAGGTCGGTCTTCTTGCCCGCCAGATCCAGGCACAGACCGCGCAAGGTTTTCAGCAGCAGATCGAAAAAGAACACCCCGCAAATACCGACAGCCAAGACCCAGAGCGTGGCCTCGGCCTGGTTGGGTACCACGCGGTCGTACACGTTCATCACGAACAGCGGCGTGGCCAGGCCGATAAGGTTGATCAACAGGCTCGCGGCGATGGCGTCGATATACAGCCAACGCGAGCGCTTGAGCGTGTCGCGGAACCAGGAAGTGGCGCGCGGCACCAGTTCGCCGCGATTGAAATCGAACTTGTGCAGCGGCTGGGCGAAGAACACCTGACCACTGTAATCCTTGGCCAGCACTTCAGCGCTGACCCGCACCTCGCCGCCTTCGCTTTCGCTGGGCATGATGCGCGCGCGACCCTGCTCGTCCCAGCCGAGCAGCAGCGCACTACGCCCGTCCTGTAGCAACAACAGAGCGGGCATGGCCAATTCAGGAATCTTATCCAGGCCGCGGCGCAACCAACGCCCTTGCAACCCGGCACGGGCGGCGGCACGCGGCAGCAGTTCGGCACTCAGGCGTTGATCGGGCAGCGGCATGCCGGTGGTCAGCATCGCCCGGCTGACAGACTTCTGATGCAGGCTGCACAGCGACAGCAGACTGTCCAACAAAGGGTCGTCGTAGCGATCGCGCGGATCGCTACGGGTTTGAGCCTGACTAAGATCTACTGCCACTGCGGTTACTCATCTACGACTTGGCTCAGTTGAGGCCGGGCAGACTCACCTTGGCCCTAACCTCGTCCAGCGGCGCCGCCGCCATCGGTGCGACTACGCCCTGGCTCTGGAGCAGGGAGCCCATGGTGGCCTTGATCCGGTACTGAGTAAACAGTTCGGTGAAACGCACCTCTTCCAAACGGCGTGCGGCGCTGAACAGCTCGTTTTCGCTATCGAGCAAATCCAGCAGGGTGCGGTCGCCAAGGCTGAACTGTTTCTGGTAGGACTCCCGAACCCGCATGCTGTGCTCGACGTATTGCTGGGCGATGGGTAACTGTTGACGGGCATTTTCCAGGGCGTTCCAGGCCAACCCTAAGTCTTCGTTAAGCACCCGCAGGGCATTGTTGCGGATGTCCATGGCCTGATTGATCTGGTAGGACTTGGATTCAAGGTCCGCCTTGTTGCTACCGCCGGCGAACAGGTTGTAGCGCATGTTCAGCATCGCCCGCCATTCGTTGCTGTGACCGGCGGTGCCATCGAGATTGTTGTCCATACTGCGCGACAACTCCGCATCGAAGCGCGGATAGAAGCTCGACTTGGCCGCCTCATACTGCTGCTCGCTAGCCTGCACATCGGCCTCGGCGGAACTGAGGAAAGGGTTATTGCGTAACATTTCTTCGCGTGCCGCCTGCAGGCTGCCCGGCAGTTGTCCGAGCAAGCCCGCAGGCAAGCTCAACTGGTCGGCGTCGCGGCCCACCGCGCTGAAGTAGTTGACCTGGGCATCGGCCAGGTTGGTGCGCTCGGTGATCAGGTTGTTACGCGCCTGGGCCAGGCGCGCTTCCGCCTGATCGAGATCCGCCGTACGCCCCACACCCCGCTCGCTGCGCAGCTTGATCTGGTCGTAGATGCGCTCGTGACTGAGCAGGTTATCCTCGGCCAGGCGCACCATTTCCTGACGCTTGAGCACTTCCAGATATACCTGGGCCACGGTCAACGCCGTGCGCTCCGAAGTACCCAGCAGTTCATACGCCCTGGCGTTGACCGTGGCGCGCTGACGCCCCACTTCACTGCTGGTGGCGAAACCGTCGAATAGCATCTGCTGCAAACGCAGGCTCGACTCGCCCCGATTCAAGGTTTCGGTATTGTGGCTGAGGCCACGGGTGCCTGGGCTGTCAGTGTGCTCACGGCCATAGCCGGCGAGCAGGTCGACCTGTGGTAGATAACCGCCTTTGGCCGCGCTCATTTGTTCCTCAACCGACAAGCGAGCGTTTATCCCCGCGCGGACTTCCGGATGCACCTCAAGAGCGCTTTGCATCGCTTCGTTGAGGGTTTGACCTTGAGCCGCGAGCGATACCGCGAGAAACAGGGGAAGAGTTGCGAAAAAACGCATTGAGTGAAGTTCCTTTCAGGTCAGGCCCGACTGCAAAATAACGAGAAGGCGAGGTGTTAAGAGCGAGCGCGAGCCTACGATAAAGGCGCCTCGTCATGGGGTGAAATACGCCACATAAAACGAATATCAAAGTGACATTACGCGGCATATTGTTTATGATCGCGAAGCCATGGTCAATACTTTGGCATATGCTTAATTCCAATAAGAAATAAGCCAGCATGTTGACGCAAATTAATTTCAAATTGCCATCTCACTACCCAAATTAACGCTTTACTTGGCTAGTTTTCCTTACAGCGCTAGCGCCGGAGCCCGCCCATGAGCAATATTGTCGCCATCGTTAAAAGTCTTGTAGGTCAGGTATTTGCGATCTCGGTCGAGGGTCTCAAGCGACAGATTTTCGAAGGCGAACGCTTGCTCCAAGGCGAGCAAGTCATGGCCGGACTGGGCGGTGAAGTCACGCTGCAAATGGCCAACGGCGAACTGATCAATCTTGGCGAAGGCAATACATGGCAGGCGGGCAGCGCCGAGGCCGAAGAAACGGATAACGCCTCCGATGCCTCCCTTGAACAAGCCCTGGCGGCAGGATTCGACCCCACGGTCGACCTCGAGGCTCCTGCCGCGGGTCCGGGCGCAACCGGGGGCGCAGGCGGTGCGGCTGGCGGCGGACATAGTTTCGTATTACTCGATGAAACGGGCCTGCAGCTCGATCCCACTATTGGCTTTCCAACCGAAGGGCTGAATTTCGCGAACGCCGCTAGCGTTGAGCTAGCAGGTGCACTCGACAACGGCAATACCGCTGACACCGCCGATAGCGGCACGAACACTGGCACTGCCGGCAACAGTGGCGGTAATGGAGCTGGAGGTGAAACCGGGCAAGCTAACAGCGCCCCCAACGCACTTGCGGATACCTTCACTCTGGACGAAGACGGCTCGGTTGCCATCGATGTGCTGGGCAATGATACCGACCTCGACGGTGACACCCTGAGCATCACCCAAGTCGACGGCCAGCCTATTTCCGAAGGCGGTTCAGTCAGTGTCAGCAATGGCTCCGTGACCTTGAGCGGCAACCAACTGGTATTTACCCCCAACACCAATTACCAGGGCCCAGCCAATTTCACTTACACCATCAGCGATGGCGCACTCACCAGCACGGCCACCGTTAGCGGCACGATCAACCCGGTAGCCGACCTCATCGCCGCCGACGACAGCGCCAGTGGCAATGAAGACAGCGTCATCAACGCCAGCGTCACCGGCAACGACAGCACCACCTCCGGCGGCACGCTCAGCTATGCCCTCGCCAGCGATGTGAGCAACGGCAGCCTGACCCTGAACGCCGACGGCAGCTACAGCTACACGCCGAACGCCAACTTCAATGGCAGCGACAGCTTCACCTACACCGTCACCGACGCCGCTTCCGGCGAGTCGCGCACCCAGACCGTCAGCTTGACGATCAACCCGGTCGCCGACCTCAGCGCCGCCGACGACAGCGCCAGCGGCGATGAAGACAGCGTCATCAACGCCAGCGTCACCGGCAACGACAGCACCACCTCCGGCGGCACGCTCAGCT
>NZ_CAMPHN010000082.1 GCF_946885885.1 uncultured Pseudomonas sp. | reverse complement strand
CAAGGTCACGACGCGGTGTCGTTCCGGCATGCGATCTGTTGGGTTACGCGGCGGCCTATGACGATGTCGCTGCTTGAGCCGCAATAATCGCCGCTAACCCAACCTACGGGCTAACCATGAGTTCCGTAGGTTGGGTTAGCGGCGCTGCACAGGGCGTACAAACACCACCGCTACCGAGCGCCGCGTAACCCAACAAGGTCACGACGCGGTGTCGTTCCGGCATGCGATCTGTTGGGTTACGCGGCGGCCTATGACGATGTCGCTGCTGGAACCGCAACAATCGCCGCTAACCCAACCTACGGGCTTCAACGTCTGACAGCAGTACCAGCAGCCCCTGCCGAGGCTGCGCTCCCGCCAACAACCCGCATACCCGGTAGAGCCTGCCGTCGCAGGCTGATTTTCAGCATTCAACGCTGCTGGGCGAGCGCTTTCAGCATCCTCGTTTGTAGCCTCTGCATAGACTGGAGGCTGTCTCGGAACAGGACTCGATCATGCTCAAGAATCGCTTGCAAGACCCTAGCCTGCTGGTAGAACGCGCCTATATCGACGGCCAGTGGGTGAGCGCCGATAACGCCGCCACCTTGGATGTCATCGACCCCGCCACCGGCGAATGCCTGGCCCGGGTTCCGGCCCTGCAAGGCGGCGAAACCCGTCGCGCCATCGAGGCCGCCGAGCGCGCCTGGCCGGCCTGGCGTGCGCGCCCCGCGGCGGAACGCGCGGCGCTGCTGGAGCGCTGGTATCAGGCCATGCTGGACAACCTCGACGACCTGGCGTTGATCATGACCTGCGAGCAGGGCAAGCCGCTGGCCGAAGCCCAGGGCGAGATCCGCTACGGCGCCAGCTTCGTCAAGTGGTTCGCCGAGGAGGCGCGCCGGGTTTACGGCGAGACCATTCCGGCGCCGAGCGGCGACCGTCGCCTGCTCACCCTGAAGCAGCCGGTCGGGGTGTGCGCGGCCATCACGCCGTGGAACTTCCCCAACGCGATGATCACCCGCAAGTGCGCGCCGGCCCTGGCGGCCGGTTGCCCGATCATCGTCAAACCTTCGGATCTGACGCCGTTGTCGGCGCTGGCGCTGGCGGTGCTGGCCGAGCGGGTGGGCATCCCTGCCGGGGTGTTCAACGTGGTCACCGGCATGCCGGCGGGGATCGGCGAGGAGCTGACCGGCAATCCGACCGTGCGCAAGATTTCCTTCACCGGTTCGACCGCCGTGGGGCGTCTGCTGATGCGCCAGAGCGCCGAGCAGATCAAACGCCTGAGCCTCGAACTGGGCGGCAATGCCCCGTTCATCGTGTTCGATGACGCCGACCTGGATCAGGCGGTGGCGGGTGTGATGCAGAGCAAGTTCCGCAATGCCGGGCAAACCTGCGTCTGTGCCAACCGTATTCTGGTGCAGGACGGCATCTACGAGCGCTTCGCCCAGCGTCTGGTCGAGGCGGTGAACAAGCTCAAGGTCGGCAACGGCCTGGATGCCGGCACAACAATCGGTCCGCTGATCAATGCGGCGGCGGTGAGCAAGGTCGCCCTGCATATCGACGATGCCCTGAGCCAGGGTGGGCGTTTGCTGTGCGGCGGCATCCCGGCGGGCGATAGCCAGTTCGTTCAGCCGACGGTGCTCGCCGACGCTCATGCCGGAATGCTCTTGGCCAACGAGGAAACCTTTGGCCCGCTGGCCCCGCTGATGCGCTTCAGCACCGAGGAAGAGGCGCTGGCCCTGGCCAATGCCACGCCCTATGGCCTGGGCGCGTATTTCTTCACCCAGGATCTGCGTCGCTCGTGGCGTTTCGGCGAGGCGCTGGAATTCGGCATGGTCGGCCTCAACACCGGGCTCATCTCGATGGAAGTGGCGCCGTTCGGTGGGGTCAAGCAATCGGGCCTGGGCCGCGAGGGCTCCAAGTACGGGCTGGACGAGTATCTGGAAATCAAGGCCTTCCATATCGGTGGGCTGTAGGGCGACTGCTATTCGAACAGGCTTGATTGACGCGAATCCGCGAAGGTAACGACATGAGCAAGACATTCAAAATCGCCGCGATCGCCGGTGATGGCATCGGCAAGGAAGTACTGCCCGAGGGGCTGCGGGTGCTGGAACAGGCCGCGCGCAAGTGGGATCTCGATCTGAGTATCGAGGTGCTCGACTGGGCGCACTGCGATTACTACCTGGAGCACGGGCAGATGATGCCCGACGACTGGTTCGAACAGCTCAAGGGCTTCGATGCCATCTACTTCGGCGCGGTGGGTTGGCCGGACAAGGTGCCGGATCATATTTCCCTGTGGGGCTCGCTGCTCAAGTTCCGCCGCGACTTCGACCAGTATGTGAACATCCGCCCGGTGCGCTTGTTCCCCGGCGTGCCGTGCCCGCTGGCCGGCCGCGAAGCCGGCGATATCGATTTCGTGGTGATCCGCGAAAACACCGAGGGCGAATACTCCTCGGTGGGCGGCAAGATGTTCGAAGGTACCGAGCATGAGTTCGTGCTGCAGGAATCGGTGTTCACCCGCCGTGGCGTCGACCGGATTCTCAAGTACGCCTTCGACCTGGCACAGACCCGCCCGCGCAAACGTTTGACCGCGGCGACCAAATCCAACGGGATTTCCGTCAGCATGCCCTACTGGGACGAGCGCACCGCGCTGATGGCCGCGCAGTACCCGGATATCAGCTGGGACAAACAGCATATCGACATTCTCTGCGCGCGCTTCGTGTTGCAGCCGCAGCGCTTCGATGTGGTGGTGGCCTCGAACCTGTTCGGCGACATCCTTTCCGATCTGGGCCCGGCCTGTGCCGGCACCATCGGTATCGCGCCTTCGGCCAACCTCGACCCGGAACGGCGCTTCCCCTCGCTGTTCGAGCCGGTGCACGGTTCGGCCCCGGACATCTACGGCCAGAACATCGCCAACCCGATCGCCATGATCTGGTCCGGCGCCCTGATGCTGGACTTCCTCGGCAATGGCGATGAGCGCTATCGCGCAGCCCACGACGGCATTCTCAAAGCCATCGAGCAGGTCATCGCCGCAGGGCCGATCACTCCCGATCTCGGCGGCCAGGGCTCGACCCAGGATGTCGGTAAGGCGATTGCCGCGGCGCTTTGAGCTGCCATTTGACTTGTGTTGGTGTGTCACCCTTTTTAGCCCGTTCATGCTGCGGGCTTTTTTTTGCGTTTAAATCGGCATCGGAGCAGGGACTATTCAGCCGTATCATTCGAGGGTTGGGTATGCGTAGGTTATTGGTCGGGCTGCTGGCTTGTGCGCTGCATGCCGGCAGCAGGGCGAGCCCACCTATCGAGGTGACCATTCTCTGCGACGCCGGCTACCCGCCGTACAGCTATGCCGAGGGCGAGCAGGCCAGGGGGCTGTACAACGATATCCTGCGCGCGGCCTTCGCCCGGATGCCGGAGTATCGCGTGCACATCCGTCCCTTGCCGTGGACGCGGGCGCTGGCGGAATTGGCCAAGGGCCGCGCCTTTGCCCTCTATCCGCCTTACTACCGGCCCGCCGAGCGGCCCTGGATGGACTACTCGCGGCCCATATTGAGAGAAAAGCTGGTGGTCTTCTTGCGCGCCGACGTGGCGCGCACACTCCCGGACGAGCGTTTTCCGCAGGCCTATGGCGGCCTGCGCATCGGCCAGAATAGCGGCTTCATCAACATCCCGGACCAGGATTACCAGCTCATGCTGGCCAGGGGCGAGCTGCAGCAGGTCTATGGCAAGGACAACCGCACCAGCCTGGCCATGCTCTATCGCGGGCGGCTGGACGCCTATATCAACGATCGCCGTGCGGTTCTCTGGGAACTGGAGCGGATGCACAGCGACGGCGTGCTCGGCGACAACGGCCTCAACTGGATAGTCGAAGGTCCCTGGCTCACCGGCGAGGCGGGACACCTCGGTTATACCCGCCGCAACCCGAGGGCTTATCCCTACAAGGAGGACTTCAAGCAACGCCTCGACGCCGTCCTGACCGACCTCGAGCGGGAGGGCGTCATCTATCGCATCGTCAGTCGTTATGACGCGATCTACGCGCTTCATCTGCGGTCTGCCGGAATCTAGCGGCCCCACCAACGGGCCCGGGTTTCCAGCTGCATTTCAGCAGAATTACGGACTGAAACAGTGAATTGTTTTTGTTACGATATAACATCTTTTTTACCGGCTATACCGCTCTAACCTGGGGCTCTCGGCCTATCGGCTTTTTCGAAAGGCCAACGCGACCCAACTGCTCCATACCGGGTTCAGAAGGCGACAGAAAACGTGCGCGACTTCCGCCATCCGAGCCTGGCCTGACGCAAGAGCGAATCGACAGATTGAAACCACTCCCCCCCCCAGAAAACCAACACCAGGAACGCGCATGAAAGCCACATCGGCCTCCCTCGCGGTGGTGACCGCCCTAGTCACGACCGACCTCTTCTCTGCCCAGTCCGGCAACTCCACCACTACCCTGGGCGACGTCTACGTCACGTCCAAAGCCAGTGGAACCTTGAACACCACTAGCATCCTGACCTCGGTCGACATCATGGGCTTCGACAAGATCGAGGACAAAACCGTGATGAACAGCTGGGAACTGCTGGGCCAGATGCCCGGCATCCAGCTGACCGAGACACGTATGGGCGCCGAGTCCGGCAAGGTGACCTTCCGTGCCTTCAACGGCGAGGGCTACATCAACGGCATCAAGACGCTGATCGACGGCGTGCCGAGCAACGTCAACAGCGGTAACCAGCGCTTCATCGACATGATCTTCCCGCTGGAACTGGACTACATCGAGGTGGTGCGCGGCACCAACGACCCGCGCTACGGTCTGCACAACATCGGCGGCAACATCAACTTCGCCACCCGCCAGGGTGGCAACTACACCGATGGCCGCCTGACCTACGGCAGCTTCGACACCCGCGAATTCCAGCTGGCGGTGGGCCATGAGGAAGGCAACTTCGCGCAGAACTACTTCCTGGCCAAGCAGGACTCCGACGGTTTCCGCGACCACAGCGAATCGAACAAGTACTCGCTCGGCGGCAAGTGGTTCGTCAGCGATGACGAGCAGACCATGAAGCTCGGCCTGGTCGCCCGTCTCTATCACCATCAGGCCGAGGAGCCGGGTTTCCTCACCGCGCAGCAGTTGGCCGCGAGCCGCTCGAAGTCGCCGGAAAAGAACGCCAACGACGGCGACGACCGCGACATGAAGCACCTCGGCGTCCATGCCGATTTCCAGCTCAGCGATGACCTGAGCCTGAGCAACAAGCTGTACTACAACAGCTACGACGACGACCGCACCATCACCTTCACCGACTACCCGCTCGGCAACGCGCCACGCCAGCGCCGCCAGTGGCAGGAGCGCCAGACCGGCGCGCTGAGCAACCTGACCTGGCGCGCCCACGAGATGTTGACCCTCGATGGCGGCATCAACTACGAGCAGCAGGACAACGAGTACCGCCGCTACCGCTACGACTTCGCCATCCCCACCGACTTCGACGCGCCGCCGGCACGCACGCAGAATGACGACCGCTATACGCTGTACAACACCGGCGCCTATGCCCAGGTGATCATCCAGCCCATCGAGCAGTTGAAGATCATCCCGGCCTACCGGGTGGACAAGTTCTCCGGCAATACCGAGCTGCAGAACGGCGTGAAAGCCGAACTGCAGGACTACGGCTGGATCGAGCAGCCCAAGCTCAGCGTGGTCTACAGCGTCACGCCGGACGTCAACGTTTACGCCAACTGGGGGCGTACCTTCCAAGTTCTCACGGGCTCCACCGCGCCGGCCTACCTGACCGCCGGGCAGGCCGAATTCGCCCCGTCGATCAACACCGGCAAGGAAGTGGGCGTGAAGTTCAAGCCGTTTGCCGGCGCCGAAGCGCGCATTGCCCTGTGGCAGCAGGAGGCCACCGACGAAGTGGCCAATATGCCCGCCACCGGCACCACGGTCGGCCTGGGCGAAACCAAGCGGCGCGGCATCGACATGCAGCTCACCGCGCAGCTCAACGATCAGTGGACGGTATGGGGCTCACACGCCATCCAGGAGGCCAAGGTGGTCAGCGCCTTCACCGCGGACGGGCAGTCGCTGGCCGGCAAGGAGGTGTTCTCCACGCCGCGTTACATCAGCAACGCGGGCGTCGACTATCAATTCAATCACGCCTGGCGCTTCGGCCTGCAGGCCCGCGCGCAAGGCGACTACTACATCGAGGAGTCGAACGAGCAAAGCAAATACGGCGGCTTCGCGGTGCTGGACGCCAACGTGCGCTATCAGCTGTCCGACACCACCAGCCTCGACCTGCAGCTGAAGAACCTGACGGACTGCGAGTACGAATACGTGTGGTACGACAATTTCTTCTGGGCTGGCGACGACCAGCCCATGTTCTCGCCGGCCCCCGGTCGTTCGGCTTACCTGTCCGTCAATCTGAAGCTGTAGTCGCCAGCGGGCGACAAGCACATTGCACCATGGCGCCCCCTGCCACGGCATCTGGCAGGGGAGGCCGCACGGACGGTTCGAGAGCGTGAGGCCAGGAGCGTGGGAGGAGGTGGTCGCGATACTCATGCTCGAAGCGCTTCGAAGCGCACGCCTGCGTATCGTCAGCGGCTACGAGGCGTTCCATCCGCTCCAGCTGCAGGCTGTCGGTATCTAACGGTTCCCGTAGCGCGGAAAACGATCGGATGCCGTCCGGCCTCCAATCCATCGAGGTCTTCTACGGCCAGAGTGGTTTCAGGGCTGGCTCAAGAGCTTGCGCAGCGGCAAGCTGTCCTTGATTACCGGAGACTTGATGACGATGTAGCTGAAGTACTTGGCGATGCCGATGTGCTTGTCCAACAGCCCTTCCATCACCTCCTGATAGTGCTGGATGCCGCCGGTCATGAAGCGCACCAAGTAGTCGTAGCCGCCGCTCATCATATGGCATTCGAGCACCTCATCGACCAAACGGATAGCGGATTCGAACTTGGTGACGTCTTCCCGTTTGTGGTCGCTCAGGGTGATTTCGGTGAACACCGTCATCGACTCGGTGATCTTGGCGAGATTGAGCTGGGTGCTGTAGCCCGATATATAGCCTGCTGCCTCCAGTCGTTTGACCCGTTGCAAACATGGGCTGGGCGAGAGTCCCACGATGTCGGCGAGGCGGACGTTGCTGATGCGGCCGTCTTTTTGCAGTTCGACCAGGATGTTGATATCGATCCGGTCCAGCTTAATCATTCTTTCCATCGACTACCTCTCGAGTACCCGATTCGCTTTATGGGAGGCTCTGAAAAGATCGGATCTCGAAACGCATCCAGGCCCACAGGCCGTTGCATCCATGGAATCCGCGCTTTTTCAGGGGCGCCTTCCTCATAACCTCTGGATTTCTTGTCTGCGCTCGCTAGTCGCTGCGTCGTGCGTTCGCCTAGGCGGGCGGCGAACGCTGTCGAACAGAGGTGTCGACGCTGCTGCGCTATAGGACGCGGCACAGACGGAACGCATCGTAGACTGCCGTGTGGACGTCCCGGGAAGACAACGCGTCGCCTATCCGGTACAGCTCCATCCGATGTCCTTGAGGGACGAGCGGCCATTCTTGTTTTCGACCGTTGCGGAAGCGCTCCAGATCGAGCTCTCCATCGTTGACCGATAGCGGGGCGAGCTCGTCGAAAACCTCGCACACCGGTTCGGTACCACGCTCGACCACTACGATCTCGGCATCGATCGATAGCTCTTCATTGGTCAGTTGGTGTTCGAAGAACGCTCGGCGGCTGCCACCCTCCCGATCAACGCGCAGCAGTTCCAGGTCATTACGTACCTGAACGCCCAGCTCGAGCAGGCGTCGCCGCCAGACGATCTCGTCGCCGCGTCCGCCGAGCTCCAGCCCAATCTGGTTGTCGAGCACGGCCAATGTCACCTCCAGCCCAGCCATCGCATAGCGCTCGGCGCAGGTATAGGCGTTGTGCCGGCCCGTACCGTCGTAGACCAGCACGCGCCCGGTGCGCGGGGGCTGGTCGGTCAAGGCGTCGAATGTCGACAGGCAGTGCTGCGCGCCGGGAAGGTCGTCCAGCAAGGGAATCCCCCCGGTCGCGACGATGGTGACGTCCGGCTGCAGGGCGAGGACATCGCTCGCTTCCACATAGCTGTTCAGCCGCACCTCCACTGCCAGGCGCTCCAGTTCGGCGACGCGCCAGTCCACCATGCTCAACAGGTCCTTGCGCCAAGTCGCCTGCGTCGCCAGTAACACCTGCCCGCCAAGCCGCGAGCCGGCCTCGAACAGCGTCACCCGATGGCCGCGCAGCGCCAGTACGCGAGCGGCCTCCAGGCCCGCGATACCGCCGCCGACGACGAGGGTCTTGCGGGGCTCGGGCGCCGGCTGGACCTCATGGGGCAGGATCGATTCGCGGCCAGTGGAGGGATTGTGTATGCACGTCTTGTACGTACGACAGTAGGACGCGCCCACGCACGGCCGTACTTGTTCCTCTTGCCCATCCATCAGCCTTTTCGCGATGTGAGGGTCGGCCATGTATGCGCGCGTCATCCCCACCAGGTCGATCAGCCCTTCGCCCACCGCGTAACGCGCGGTGGCCAGGTCCGCAATTTTCGCACTGTGAATGACAGGCAGGTTCACGGCCTGCTTGAACCTTGCCGCTTGCTGTAGCCAGGGCGCCGAGGGCATGGACATGGTGGGCATCTGGTAGGTCATCAAGGCCGATGGCGTGTCCATGCGACCAAGCACGACGTTGAAGAAGTCGAAGAGGCCCGACTGCTGCAGAATCCGCGCGAGCTCGATGCTGTCGTCGAACGTCGTCCCGTCTTCGACGGCGTAGCGGATTCCCACCACGAAGTCGTCACCGACCTGCCTGCGGATCTCCTCGTGCACCATCAAGGCGAAGCGCGCCCGGTTCACCGCCGAACCGCCATATTTGTCGTTGCGGGTATTCGTTCTGGGGCTGAAGAACTGGCCGATCAGATGTCCGCCTGACAGCGTCTCCAGGCCGTCCAGTCCGCCGTCCTTGCAGCGCCGGGCTGCATCCCCGAAGTATTTCACCACCCGCTTGATGTCGTGCTCGTTCATCTCGCGGGGAATGCTCCTGTGCAGGGTTTCCCGTTTCGCCGAGGGGGCGATGGTGGGCAGCCAGTCGCCGATATACGGCGTACCCCGCCGCCCCAGATGGGTGAGCTGGCACATCAGGGCAGCCCCGTGCCTGTGCATGCGTTCCGCGAAAGATTTGAAGTGCGGAATGACCTCGTCCGTGCCGACGTTGATCTGGTTGAAGAAGTTCGGGCTGTCCGGGCCCACATTGGACGATCCGCCGAACATGCTCAGGGCGATGCCGCCGATCGCCTTCTCTTCGTGGTAGAGCTGGTAACGCTCCTTGGGCATCTCATCGTCGGTGAGACCGATCGCGTGGCTCGTGCTGACGATTCGGTTCTTCAGCGTCAGGTGTTTGATGCGAAACGTCTGCAGCAAGGGATCCGACTGCCGTGCTGGTCGATCAGTGGATAACATCATGATAGGTTGGCTCCTGCTCGCTTGTGCCGAGATAGGACCCGATTCTTACTAGCTGTAGCCATTTCAGCAATTTACATTACCGTCATTCATGCATAACATCATGTTATGACTGAGCCTCGACGTACCATTCGATCCGCCAATGCGTTACTCGTATTCGAGGCCGCCGCACGGCGGCTGAGCTTTTCGCGCGCGGCGGAGGAACTCCACGTCACGCAGGTTGCGGTGAGCCGCATGATCGGCCGGCTGGAGGATTCGGTAGGCGTCAAGCTGTTCGACCGCGCACGCGGCGGGCTCACCCTGACCGAAGATGGGGCGTTGTTGCAGGTCGCCGTGACCAACGGCTTCGGTCAGATGGAGACGGCGCTCAGAGAGATTCAACGGCGTCGAAACGACAGCCATACGGTGACGCTATCGGTATCGAGCGCGTTTACGTCCCACTGGTTGATGCCACGCTACGCGAGATTTCAGCAGGAGTTCCCCAACATCAGCCTCAGGTTCGAGGTCTTGAGCAGATTGCAGGGACCTGTCCATGGGGTGGATCTCGGGCTGCGCCTGCTCGACTCGGTTCCCGCTTCGAACAGCTGGCATTTCTGCCAGGAGGTCGTGATTCCCGCCTGCAGCCCCGATTACCTCGGGCAAAGGGGCGAGCTGGAGGACGCCGGTCCCCATGTGCTCGTCCATTTGTTGGACACCACGATCGATTGGGGCGACTTCTGCGCGCGCACCGGGCTGGACGTACACCGCTTGGGGAACACCCTCAGCTTCACCGATGGGGCGCTGGTCCTGGATGCTGCGATGTGGGGGCGGGGGATCGCCTTGGCCTGGATATCGGCCGCATCCTATGGGCTGCGCACGGAGAAACTGGTGGCCGCCTCTGAGCGATTCGTGAGTACGGGGCGTGAGTACAGGCTTATCAGCCCGCCCGGCCCCGTACGAAGGGAGGTTGCGGAGGTGCGTGACTGGCTACTCGCCGAGATGCGTGCGGACATGAGCTGCCTGAGAGATCGGTATCCATTCTTGAGCGATGTCCTCTGCGCCTGAATAGGCTGGAGCGATCGCGCACTGCGGGATCAATAACCCTGCTGCCGATCGATCTGCCCGAGCATCGGCTCGCCGCGTTGATGCCGACGGATATTCTCCAGCAACACGCCAAACGCGCTTTCCGGTTGGGTCATCGCCGCAATATGTGGGGTCAGCAGAATCTGCGGGTGATGCCAGAACGGATGCTCCGGTGCGGCGGGTTCTTGTTGCAGCACGTCGAGCACCGCGGCACTGAGCTGACCGCTGGCCAGGGCCTCGAGCAAATCCGCCTCCACCAGGTGACCGCCACGGCCCATATTGACCAGCGCGGCGCCTTTGGGCAGGTGTTGGAACAGCTGACGGTCGAGAATCCCCAGGGTCTGCTCGGTCAGCGGCAGCACGCAGAGCAGAATGTCGCATTGGCCGAGGAAGGCCGGCAGTTGCTCGGCACCGGCGAAGCACTCGACGCCGGGTATGCGATGTCGGCTACGGGCCCAGCCTGACAAGGCGAAGCCGTAGGGTTGCAAGGTGGCGAGTATCTGCCGGGCCTGCAGGCCCAGGCCCATGACCCCGACCCGGCGTTTCGGTGCGGGTACCAGCCGGTGCGCTTGCCAGCACTTTTCGACCTGCTGCTGGCGATAGCGCAGCATGTCGCGGTGCAGGCCGAGCACGGCGAAACTGGCGTACTCGCACATGCCTTGGGTGATGCCGGGGTCGAGCAAGCGCACCACCGGCAAGCTCGTCGGCAAGCGGTCGAGGTCGAGCTGATCGACGCCTGCCGACAGGGCGAACAGCACCTGCAAGTTCGGCAGCAGCGTTTCGAGATCGTCCGGTGCCTGCCAAGCCGCGAGATAGCGAATATCCCGCGGATCGCCGATCTCCGGCCAGGCGCGCCATTGGATATCCGGGGCCTGTTCGGCGAACAGTGCTTGCCACTGTTCGCCGCGCACCGGGTCGGCTTTATAGAGCAGGGCCATGGGCATTTCCTCATATAAACGGAGGTGCCCAGGGTGCCCGAACGGCAGCGCAGGATATGTCGAAAGGCAGGGCGTAAACGCGTGCGCCGGGTTGTATAGCGGCAGAAGTTGGCAGATTCCATGGGGCGCCGGCGGCTGAAGGATTCTGCCGTTTGCGAGGGGAAAAACAGTCGATCCGAATTTCTCAGGGGCCAAGTTCGGCTTAGAGCGTTGCGTCGAAGCCTTAACCTGAAGCACATCGCAGCCGCCTCCCGGTTGCCGGGCTCACTTATGGGAGATGCCATGAACAGCAAATGCGAAGAAACCCCTTATCTGTTGCAACAGCGCGATCAATTCGTGCCGCGCGGTTTGGTTACCGCCCACCCGCTGGTGATCGATCGGGCCCAGGGCGCCGAAGTCTGGGACGTGGACGGCAAGCGCTACCTGGACTTCGTCGGCGGTATCGGCGTGATGAACATCGGCCACAATCATCCGAAGGTGGTCGCGGCGGTGCAGGCGCAGCTGCAAAAGGTCACCCACGCCTGTTTCCAGGTGGTGGCCTATCAGCCTTATCTGGACTTGGTGCAGCGCTTGTGCGCGCTGGTCGGCGGCTCCAGTGGTATCGCCCATAAAGCGGCGTTGTTCACTTCGGGCGCGGAAGCGGTGGAGAACGCGGTGAAGATCGCTCGCGCCCATACCAAGCGCCCGGCGGTCATTTCCTTCCGTGGCGGTTTCCATGGCCGCACCTTGCTCGGTACCACCCTGACCGGCATGAGCCAGCCCTACAAGCAGAACTTCGGCATGGCGCCCGAGGTTTTCCACACGCCTTATCCGAATGCCTACCGCGGTTTCACCAGCGAGATGGCGCTGCAGGCCCTGAACGAGCTGTTCGCTACCCAGGTCGCGCCGGACCGCGTCGCCGCGATCATCATCGAGCCGGTACAGGGCGACGGCGGCTTCCTGTCCGCGCCGGTCGAGTTTCTCCAGGCATTGCGGGCGCTGACCGAACAGCATGGCATCGTGTTGATTGCCGATGAAGTACAGACCGGCTTCGGCCGCACCGGCAAATGGTTCGGTTTCCAGCACGCCGGGATTCAGCCCGACCTGGTCACCGTGGCCAAGAGCCTGGCCGCCGGCATGCCTATCTCCGGCGTGGTCGGTCGCGCGGAAATCATGGATGCCCCGGCTCCCGGCGGCCTCGGTGGTACCTACGGCGGCAACGCGCTGGCCTGCGCGGCGGCCTTGGCGGTGATCGATACCTACGAGCAGGAGCAGTTGCTGGCGCGCGGCGAGCAGCTGGGCGAGCGCCTGCGTCAGGGCTTGCTGCGCCTGCAAGGGCGTTACCCGCAGCTGATCGGTGACGTGCGCGGTACCGGCTTTATGCTGGCGATCGAGCTGGTCAAGAACGACGCAGCCCGCAGCCCGGATCCCGAACTCAATCAGAAACTGATCGATGAAGCCCGCAAAGGCGGTCTGCTGGTGATCAAGTGTGGCGTGTACCGCAACGTGCTGCGCTTCCTCGCGCCGCTGGTCGCCGAAGAGGCGCAGGTCGACGAAGCGCTGGAGATTCTCGAAGCGGCCCTGGCGCGCGTATCGAGTTGAGCCAAACCTCGATCGGCGCGCAGTAAGGGCGCGTCGATCGATGAGGTTTGAGTATGGATCGATGAAGTGAGTGAGAGGAGGCGAGCGCCATGGACCTGATTGATTATCGTGCGCTGCTGATCGATTGCGATGAAGTCCTGGTCGATCGGGATTCCGGTATCTGGACAGCCTTGCAGCCGTTGCTCGAACACCGTCCCGGCGTGCTGGGGCGCGAAGAGGTGCTGAGCGAGTTCAACGAGGCTATACGCGCGCTCTATCCGCGTTTCTCCGAACTGGGTTTCAGCGGCTTGCTGTGCTTCGCCCACCGCCAGTTGGCAGAGCGGCTGGGGCTCGAGGTCAGCTGGGAGGAGGGGATGACGTTTGCCCGTTCGGTACGTAACTGGTCGCTGTTCGAAGATGCGCCCGGCGCCATGCTGTACCTGCGCAAGTTTTATCGGCTGCTGGTGCATGGGGACCGCGACGCCGAGGATCGGGAGTGGCTCTGCGAACGGTTGGGCATCGTGCCGGAGGATTTGCTTTCCCAGGCCAGCAATCCATTGACGGACCGTGCCTGGTTGCTGGCTAACGACCTCAAGGTCGAAGAAATCCTGCAGGTGTCGAGGTATTCCGCCGAGTCGCCCGCATCGGCCGGCTTGTGTCTGATCCGCCGTGACCATGGCCGCTATACTCAGCCATGCCCGGCTGACTATTGCATCAACAGCATGGCCGATCTGGTCGCTCAGCATCAGCTGTCTTTGCGGCGCTGACTTTGCTAGAAAGGCTGCCTACGAATAGCGATCGAGAGGTACGCGATGGAAGGTTTAGTCAAGCTGGATCGAATCGACATCAATATTCTGGTCGAGCTGCAAAAAGACGGTCGCATCACCAACGTCAAGCTGGCCGATGCGGTCGGCCTATCGGCCAGCCCCTGCCTGCAACGGGTCAAGCGACTCGAATCGGCCGGCTATATTTCCGGCTATAAAGCCCACCTCAACCTGGCCAAGATCACCGACTCGGTGACCGTATTCACCGAGATCACCTTGCATGACCACAAACGCGAGGACTTCGCCAAATTCGAGTCCAACATCCGCTTGGTCGACGAAGTGCTCGAATGCCACTTGATCAGCGGCGGCTACGATTACCTGGCGCGCTTCATGACGTGCAGCATCCAGCATTATCAGGCGGTGATGGAAGGCCTGCTGGACAAGAACATCGGCATTTCCAAGTACTTTAGTTACATCGTCATCAAATCGCCGGTACTGAAAGACGGGGTTCCGTTACGTAAGTTGTTGCGCCATTAATTGTTATTCCTGCCGCTGACAGACGCGCTGATCAGTCATCAGTGTGAGCTGGACGCCCCTTGGCGGCTTCGTCATGTCCTGGGGGCGCCATTCCGTGGAGGATCAAGCCGGAAGTCAGGCGAACCTGCTTGCGGTGAGTCTCCAGGTCGAGCGGTTCGCTGCTGGTCAGGCGCAGCAACTGCAAATGCGAATAGTCGTTGAGCAGAAAGGCGGCCACGTCCACATCCAGGTCGGCGCGCAACTTTCCTGCGGCCTGCAGATCGCGCAGCAGTGCGGCAATTTCACCACGTAGGATGTCGTTCATGCGCTTGTAACTGTCCGGCAGACCGCTTTGTCCGCCGCTGAGTACATGCAGCAGCAACTCGCGCCAGATTGCGGGGGGCATCATCGCTAGGGCTTGGTCCACCAACACCTTTTCCAGGTAGCACAAGGCATCCAGCGGGTCGTCCATCTCGGCAATATGCGCGCGCGCATCGCTGATGGCTCGCGCGTCGCCTTCCTGCAGCATCTCGACCAGGATCTCGTGCTTGGAGCCGAAGTACTTGAACACCGTAGGCGCCGAAACGCCTGCCTCCTGAGCGATCTGCTCGATTGTGGTGCTCTGGAATCCCTGGCGCTCGAACAGCTTTACACCTGCCCGGCTGATTGCTTGTCGGCGCATCTCTTTCTGTCGTTCTCGCAAGCCGCTCAATTGTTCCCCCTGGGTTTTCCTGCCTTGGAGGCAGGAGCATAACGGTTATTGTTTCTTCGGAAAAATATTTTATTGACTAAATAAATTTAGTCTATTAATTGTATTGTCACATCTGCCGTGTGCAGAGCACTTGTCAGGACACATGCTTCATGACCTTACGTACGGATTCGCCCATTGCTCTCCAACTAGCCCGGCACTATGCCGATGCCCACGAAGCAATGCTTGTCGGCCCCGCTCACGACACCTTCATGACGGGCTTCCCGCCCTCTGAGGCGCAGCGGGTTAGCTGGCATAACTGGATGAGCCCACCGTTCAACAAATGGGGCTTTCGTCACCTTGCCCGGCTGCGCCCGAGTATTTCGGTTGCCGCCGGTAACGGTGCCGCGAGCGACTTGCCCGAGGCCATCGAAGACCTCGATGGTTTCAGCTTCGAGAGCCTGTGTGGGCTATCGGTGCGTCTCGATGAGCAGCTGGTGGCCAGCCACTGCGATGCTTTTATCGTCGTGCACCAAGGCAAGGTGAAATACGAGCGCTACTTCAACGGGCAGACCCCGAACGACCGGCACATCATGTTTTCGGTTACCAAATCACTGATCGGTGTGCTGGCCGAACAGCTGATCTGTGACGGCGTGTTGAATCCGGAGCTGAGGGCCGATCACTACGTCCCCGAGTTTGCCGGCAGCGCTTTCGCCGATGCGACCGTCCGCCAGCTGCTGGATATGGCGGTGGGGATCGCCTACACCGAGCGTTACGACGACCCTGAGTCGGAGAGTTCGCAATTCGGTTATGCCTGCGGCTTCCAGCCCGCGCCGGCGACGCACGCCCAGTTCGCCTCGCTCTATCAGTACCTGCCGTCGCTGCGTAAGCGTGGCGAGCACGGTGGTTTTTTCCACTATGTCACTGCCACCACCGAGGCCCTGGCGTGGGTGATGGAGCGTGCCGGGGGCGTTTCCTGTCCCGAGCTGCTGGCGCGCGTATGGGGGCAAATCGGTTGTCAGCGCGACGGTTACTTCATGGCCGACCCCTGGGGGCGCGGTGTCGCCGGTGCAGGCTTCAACGCTACTGCGCGTGACATCGCGCGGTTTGGCCTGCTGCTGGCCAACCGCGGCATGCACGAGGGACATGCAGTGCTCGACCCGCGTGCGATCGATGCCATTGCCCAGGGTAGCGATCCGGCGATCTATGCAGCCAACGAGGAGTTCAGCGCCTGGACGCCAGGCGCTTCGTACCGCAGCCAGTGGTACGTGTTCAACGATCACAGCCCGGCCCTGATGGCATGCGGGATCAACGGTCAGTACCTGTTCGTCGATCGCGAGGCCGATCTGGTGATCGTCAAGCAGTCTTCGCTGCCGGAGGCCGTCAGCCTCTTCGATCCCGACAACGTCCGCGTCCTGCGTGCGCTAGCCCGCCATTTCAAGGGCTGAGAGAGGCATTACAAAAAGATCTGCCGACAGGTTTTTGCCTGTCGGCCTCGCGCTGGATGCGTGATGGCGACGGTTGTCGTCCGAGCTGCCCTGTAACACAACAACAATCAACCAGGAGCAACCTATGAACCGAGTACCCTTGGTATCCTCACTCCTTGCCGCAGCGGTTTTGGCCAGCCAGCCGGCAATGGCCGGCTATACCTTCCAGGCGGGCGATCTTTCTGGTGAGGTCAATCTAACCGCGGGCGGTGCCGCAATTTCCACGCGCAATATCAACTTCGGTGCCGGTCGGGTCGATACGCGTAGCGGTGAGAGCACTGGCAAGCATGCCGACTGGCAAGAGGTGTATGTCAAGCCAGCGGTCAGTTTCAGCTATGCCCTGAACCCGGACTTCGACCTTTTGGCCAAAGGCTCGGTCGTCGCTGCATCGACCTTCGGCGATGGCGACGCAGGTGGCTTTAGCCGCAGCTCCGATGGTCGCGTTTCGGCGGAGGAAGCCTACACAGGTTTTCGCGCGGGAGAGTTTCGTTTCACCGCGGGTCGCCAGGACTACATGATCGGCTCGGGCTTTATCGTCATGGACGGGAACCTGGATTTCCATAACGACGGCGCCTTCTGGTTGGGGCCGCGCACTGCCTTCCGCGACTCAGCAGTGTTGGGCTGGTCGCGCGATGCGTTCTCGGTACAGGCCTTTAGCCTGCGCACCGATGACCACCTCGGCGACTACCGCATGAACGGGGTGAACCTCGATTACGCAGTGGAGGGCGTTGCGGCTTTCGGCGCGATGGCCATGAAGCTCGACTCTGAGGAACGGTCTTCCAATATCGCGACGCCGCGCGAGGGGATGGAGGTCTATAACGTCCGGGCGCTGAACGCCAAGCTGCCCGGGGTTCCGGATCTGACCCTCAACGCAGAGTATGCGCTGCAAGGCGGTAAGGGCGGGGGCATCGAGTACGACGCCAAATCCTGGTATGCCAAAGCGGAGTACGCTTTCAGCGAGCTGCCTCTGCAGCCGGTACTGGGCTACCGCTATGCGTATTTTTCAGGCGACGAAAACCTGGCCGACAACAAACGCGAAGCATGGGATTCGCTGAGTAAAGGCTTCGTCGACTGGGGAACCTGGATCATTGGCGATGTGGTGGGCAACTACCTGCTCAACAACAGCAATCAGACGGTGCATACCTGGTCGTTGAAAACCCAGGTTCATCCAACTGTCACCATCGGGGCGATGCACTACCAGTTCTCTCTCGATGAAAAGAATCTTTTCGGTGCACCTGTCAGCGACCGTCGTTTCGCCGACGAAAGCGTGATTTACCTCGATTGGACGCCGACTCCGCAGCTGTACACCTCGCTTTCCTACAACTGGGTACAGCCGAAAGCGGCGGCCAAGCAACTGCTGGCCGACAAGGATTTCTCCGCCATTGAAATGTACTTCACCTACCGCTATTGATGAGCGGGCGTCAGCTGTGGCTGGTGCCCCGGGAGCCTGATATGAATTCTGTAATGCGCAGTATGGCGGCCGCGATTGCCGTGACCCTGATGAGCAGCTCGGTTTTTGCCGAACAACGCACCGTGCGGATCTACAACTGGTTGGAGTACCTGCCCGGAGAGATTCTCAAGGACTTCGAAGCGGAGACTGGGATTCACCCTGTTTACGATGTTTTTGACAGTATCGAGATGCTCGAATCCAAATTGCTGACAGGCAATTCGGGATATGACGTGGTGTTTCCCAGCACTGCCAACCTGGGCAAGTTCATCGAGGCCGGCACATTCGAGCCGCTCGATCGCAGCAAGTTGAGCAACTGGTCGCATCTGGATGAGCCTTTTCTGGCTGGGCTGGCGACCTCGGGCGATCCGGGCAATCAGTACGCCGTACCTTATATGTGGGGCACGACGTTGATCGGTTATAACGTCGACATGGTGCGCAAGGCCCTTGGTCCGGACGCCAAACTGGATAGCTGGGATCTGATCTTCAAGGAAGAGAACATCTCGAAGCTGTCCAAGTGCGGCGTTGGTTTCATCGATGCCGCCAACGAGGTTTTGCCCATCGCGCTGCATTATCTGGGGTTACCGTCGCACTCCACCGAGGCAGGCGACTATCGCAAGGCTCAGGAACTGATGGTGTCGATTCGTCCGCACATCAATTACTTCAGCTCATCGCGCTATGGCATGGATCTGGCCAACGGGGATATCTGCGTAGGCATCGGCTGGTCCGGCGGTGTTGCATTGGCAACGCGATTGGCGGACGCGGCAGGCAAGGGCGTCAAGATCGATATGATTCTGCCCAAGGAAGGCGCACCGCTTTGGTCGGACGTGATGGCGATTGCCAAAGGCGCGGTCAACCGCGATGAGGCTCACGAGTTTCTGAACTATATGATGCGCCCGGAGGTGATAGCCAAGGCCAGCAACGCCCTTGGCTATCCCAATGCCAACAAGGATGCGACTCCCCTGGTTGACGCCAGCGTGCGCGACAATCCGAACATGTACGTGCCAGCGGATAAGCTTTCCTCGTTGTTCGTGCTCAAAGCGCTACCGCAGAACGTGGAGCGCATGCGCATACGCACCTGGAATGCCATTCGTACCGGTATGTGACTCGTCTCAGGCCCGGCTTGTAAGCCGGGCCATCTCATGACTGGTCTGGCAGGCGAAAAAAGCCCCGGAATTAACCGCAATGCTGCTCACTTAAGAAAAATGCCGCTTTCCCCTTACCAGGCAAGCGGCATTTTTCGGGGCTTTAGAGCCGTAGGATGGGTCGGCGTGTAGCCTGGATGCAATCCGGGAGCGGTTTTTCAGACACCACTGCCCCCGGATTTCATCCGGGCTACAAAAAATGCTGCTCACTTGGCTTAAGTGAACGCATTGTCGACATTAACGAGGCTCTTGAATTTGGCTCCGCGACCTGGACTCGACAGCGCAGCTGAACGCGCGGGAGCAGCGGCCCCGAAGGGGTGAGCGCAGCGAATAACCTGGGACGTAGTCCCTGGTGAGAGTCCGGCAGGCACAAAAAAGCCCCGGCATGAACCGAGGCTTTGGATTTGGCTCCGCGACCTGGACTCGAACCAGGGACCCAATGATTAACAGTCATTTG
>NZ_CAMPHN010000081.1 GCF_946885885.1 uncultured Pseudomonas sp. | reverse complement strand
GCTCGCCCGGCTCGGTGGGCTGATCGGGCAAAACCGGCTCTCCCGGCGTATCGGGGTCGGGCTGCCCGGGAATGCCGCCGGCCAACCAGATGCTTGCCAGCACCGGAGCCGGGGTCGGGCGTGGCGTGGATTGCGTGAACATGACGGGACTCCTCCAGCTGAATGGCTGTGAGCGATAGAGCGTCACAACCGGGCGAGAATTCCCGGAATATTTAAGCGTCTTTCCAGCAATCCCGCCCGCAGGTGGCGGCGAAAACCCGGCGGGCTGATCCTCCCCCGCATATCGGCAAACAGCACCGACAAAAAAGCCGGGCATCCCCGGCTTTCTGGTCCGACCTCTGGCATCAGGCCTTGGGCAGGGTCACGCCCTGTTGCCCCTGGTATTTACCGCCACGGTCCTTGTAGGACACCTCGCACTCTTCATCGGATTCGAGGAAGAGCATTTGCGCCACGCCTTCATTGGCATAAATTTTCGCCGGCAGCGTGGTGGTATTGGAAAATTCCAGCGTCACGTGACCTTCCCATTCCGGTTCGAGCGGGGTGACGTTGACGATGATGCCGCAACGCGCATAGGTGCTCTTACCCAGGCAAATGGTCAACACGTTACGCGGAATGCGGAAATATTCGACGGTGCGCGCCAGGGCGAAGGAGTTTGGCGGGATGATGCAGACATCGCTTTTCACGTCGACGAAGCTTTTTTCGTCGAAATTCTTCGGGTCGACGGTGGCCGAGTTGATATTGGTGAACACCTTGAATTCGTCGGCGCAGCGCACATCGTAGCCGTAACTGGAAACCCCGTAAGAAATCAGCTGCTGCGCGCCCTCGACACGCACCTGGCGCTCGACGAAAGGCTCGATCATGCCGTGTTCCTGGGCCATGCGGCGAATCCACTTATCCGATTTGATGCTCATGGCGGGGCTTCCTGAATGGGCTGATTGGGAGAAAAAGTGAGCGCATCTTACCGGTGCAAGCCGTGCGGTTCAAAGGCTGTCAGTCGAGGGGTTACCTCACGCCAATAGTCGCTAAATAACATAAAGGTGCAGAGAGCATTCGCGCTTAGCGTTAAAAGCAGGTATGGTGCTCTCACTGTGCTGCATGTGTCACCGCGAATCGCTACTTGATGCCGAGATTTCGATCCAAACATCGTCCGACTCCTAGTACTCGTTGCACTCAGTCCCGGCCTGGGCTATTCCAGGGCTGTTAATATTTTTTGTTAGGAGACATAACATGTCGAATCGTCAGAGCGGCACCGTCAAGTGGTTCAACGATGAAAAAGGCTACGGCTTCATCACCCCGCAATCCGGTGACGACCTCTTCGTACACTTCAAAGCTATCCAGAGCGATGGCTTCAAGAGCCTGAAAGAAGGCCAGCAAGTGACTTTCGTGGCCACCCGTGGTCAGAAAGGCATGCAGGCTGAGGAAGTTCAGGTTGTATAACCTGATCTAACCTGCTTGAGAAAAAGCCCCGCCTCGTGCGGGGCTTTTTTATGGGCGTCGTTTAGCGCATAGCCGCCGCGCAATGGCTGCGCGGCGGCCATACCTCAGTCCTCCGAGATCACAATGCTCGGCATGGCCTGCTGCATACCGCTCTGGGCGATACGCGCACCGACGCTACGCGCGACTTCCTGATAGATCATCGCAATCTGGCTTTCCGGGTCGGCCACCGTGGTCGGTTTGCCGCCGTCGGACTGCATACGAATCGCCATCGACAGCGGCAACGACGCCAGCAGATCGACACCGAATTGCGCCGCCAGCTTCTCGCCGCCGCCCTCGCCGAATAGGTGCTCGGCATGCCCGCAGCTCGAGCAGATATGCACGGCCATGTTTTCCACCACACCGAGCACCGGGATATTGACCTTACGGAACATCTCCACACCCTTCTTGGCATCGAGCAGCGCCAAGTCCTGCGGCGTGGTGACGATCACCGCGCCGGCCACCGGAACCTTCTGCGCCAGGGTCAGCTGGATATCGCCGGTACCCGGCGGCATGTCCACCACCAGATAATCCAGGTCGTTCCAGGCGGTCTGGGTAATCAACTGGATCAATGCCCCGGAAACCATCGGCCCGCGCCAGACCATCGGCGTGTTGTCGTCGGTGAGGAAAGCCATGGACATGACCTCGACGCCATGGGCCTTGAGCGGCACGAACCACTTCTGCTCCTTGACCTCGGGCCGCGTTCCCTCGGCTATGCCGAACATGATGCCCTGGCTCGGCCCGTAGATGTCCGCATCGAGAATGCCGACCTTGGCGCCTTCGCGGGCCAGGGCCAGCGCCAGGTTGGCGGCGGTGGTCGATTTGCCCACACCGCCCTTGCCCGACGCCACGGCGATCACGTTCTTCACATTAGCCAGTGCCGGCACCTGATCCTGCGCCTTGTGCGCCTCGATCACGCAGTCGACCTGCACCTGGGCGCGCTCCACGCCCTCGAGGTTTTCCAAAGCCATTTGCAGCATCTGCGCCCAGCCGCTTTTGAACAGACCGGCGGCGTAGCCCAATTGCAGACGCACGCTGACCTTGCCGCCCTGGATATCGACCTCGCGCAGACAACCGGCGCTGACCGGGTCCAGGTTCAAGTGGGGATCGATGTATTGGGACAATGCAGCTTCGATTGCTGCGCGGGTAACGGACATAAAAAACTCCCAGGAAAAGACCGAGCAGAACAGGAGGGCATCATAGCAGCAGCTGCAAGTCGCACGGGCCATCTCCGGACTGCAAGGCTTTTTCCTGTCGCTTCTGGCTTGTAGCTTGCCGCTTCCTTTATAGTTACCGGCTTCCCAGTGTTACCAGTGCAGCCGATCACCATGACCGAAGCCCGCAAGATTCTCGTTACCAGCGCCCTGCCCTATGCCAACGGCTCTATCCACCTCGGCCATATGCTCGAGTACATCCAGACCGACATGTGGGTGCGCTTCCAGAAACTGCGCGGTAACCAGGCCATCTACGTCTGCGCCGACGACGCCCATGGTTCGGCGATCATGTTGCGCGCAGAGAAAGAAGGCATCACCCCGGAGCAGTTGATCGACAACGTCAAGGCCGAGCACACCGCCGATTTCGCCGACTTTTTGGTCGACTTCGACAACTATCATTCGACTCACTCGGATGAAAACCGCGAGCTGTCGTCCGCGATCTACCTGAAACTGCGCGACGCCGGGCATATCGCCACCCGTTCGGTGACCCAGTATTTCGACCCCGAGAAGGGCATGTTCCTCGCCGACCGTTTTATCAAGGGCACCTGCCCCAAGTGCGCGGCGGAAGATCAGTACGGCGACAACTGCGAGAAATGCGGCGCCACTTACGAGCCGACCGAGCTGAAGAACCCGCGCTCGGCGATTTCCGGTGCCGTTCCGGAACTGCGCGACTCCAAGCACTTCTTCTTCAAGCTGCCGGACTTCGAGGCCATGCTGAAAAGCTGGACCCGCGGCGGCGCCTTGCAGGATGCGGTCGCCAACAAGATCGCCGAATGGCTGGATTCCGGCCTGCAGGAATGGGATATCAGCCGCGACGCGCCCTACTTCGGCTTCGAAATCCCCGACGAGCCGGGTAAATACTTCTACGTCTGGCTGGACGCGCCGATCGGCTATATGGCCAGTTTCAAGAACCTGTGCGCACGCACCCCCGAGCTGGATTTCGATGCCTTCTGGGGCAAGGACTCGACCGCCGAGCTGTATCACTTTATCGGCAAGGACATCGTCAACTTCCACGCCCTGTTCTGGCCGGCGATGCTCGAAGGCGCGGGCCTGCGCAAGCCGACCGCCGTCGCCGTGCACGGTTACCTGACGGTGAACGGGCAAAAAATGTCCAAGTCGCGCGGTACCTTTATCAAGGCGCGCACTTACCTGGATCATTTGAACCCGGAATACCTGCGCTACTACTACGCGGCCAAACTGGGCCGCGGCGTCGACGACCTCGACCTCAACCTCGACGACTTCGTGCAGAAGGTCAATTCAGATCTGGTCGGCAAGGTGGTGAATATCGCCAGCCGTTGCGCCGGTTTTATCCACAAGGGCAACGAAGGTCTGCTGGTAGCGGGTAACGCCGCCCCCGAACTGACCGACGCCTTCCTCGCCGCGGCGCCGAGCATTGCCGAAGCCTATGAAGCCCGCGATTTCGCCCGCGCCATGCGCGAGATCATGGCGCTGGCCGATCGCGCCAACGCCTGGATCGCCGACAAGGCGCCCTGGGCCCTGAACAAGCAGGACGGCAAGCAGGCCGAGGTGCAGGAAATCTGCGCCCTGGGCGTCAACCTGTTCCGCCAGCTGGTGATCTTCCTCAAACCCGTGCTGCCGAAGCTGGCCGGCGATGCCGAAGCCTTCCTCAATGTCGCGCCGCTGACCTGGGACGACCACCGGACCCTGCTGGCCAACCACCGACTGAACCCCTTCAGAGCCCTGCTGACCCGAATCGAGCCCGCGAAAATCGACGCCATGATCGAAGCCTCCAAAGAAGACCTGGCTGCCAGCGAAACCGCACCGGCCGCAGGCAATGGCGAGCTGACAAAAGACCCACTGGCCGCCGAAATCGCCTTCGACGCCTTTGCCGCCGTCGACCTGCGTATCGCCCTGATCGAGAAATGCGAATTCGTCGAAGGCGCCGACAAGCTGCTGCGCCTGACCCTGGATATCGGCGATGCCAAGCGCAACGTATTTAGCGGCATCAAGAGCGCCTACCCGGACCCGAGCAAGCTGGAAGGCCGCCTGACCCTGTACGTGGCCAACCTGGCGGCGCGCAAGATGAAGTTCGGCATCAGCGAAGGCATGGTGCTGGCCGCCGGCCCCGGTGGCGAGGAAATCTACCTGCTCAGCCCGGATAGCGGCGCCAAGCCGGGCCAGCGGGTCAAATAAGCCCGGGCAGCCCATTGACACTGTGAGCTGCTAGCCTTATGCCGACACCTCAAGGTGGCTGATCCAGCTTGTCTGGCTGGATCGGCTTACCGATAATAGCCGCCCTTTCCACGGCCCTTTTCAGAGCACAACGGTAACCCGATGACCGAACTCGCCTTGATCATGGTCAGCGCCATCCTGGTCAACAACTTCGTACTGGTGCAGTTCCTCGGCCTGTGTCCGTTCATGGGCGTGTCGAAGAAGATCGAGACGGCCATCGGCCTGTCGCTCGCCACCACCTTCGTGCTGACCCTGGCGGCGATGTGCAGTTACCTGATCCAGCAGTACGTGCTCAAGCCGCTGGATATCGAGTTCCTGCGCACCATCAGCTTTATCCTGGTGATCGCCGTGGTGGTGCAGTTCACCGAGATGGTGGTGAATAAGACCAGCCCGCTGCTGTATCGTGTGCTCGGCATTTTCCTGCCGCTGATCACCACCAACTGCATCGTCCTCGGCGTGGCCCTGCTCAACGCCAACAAGGCCGAGTTCACCTTTATCACCGCCACCGCCAACGGTTTCGCCGCCGGGTTGGGCTTTTCCCTGGTGCTGGTGCTGTTCGCCGCCATGCGCGAACGTATCGCCATCGCCGATGTGCCGAAATCGTTTCAGGGTGCCGCCATCGGTATGGTCACCGCGGGTTTGATGTCCCTGGCCTTTATGGGCTTTACCGGGTTGATCAAGCTATGAGTGTGGTGCTGATCGCCGTACTGGCGCTGCTCGCCCTGTGCCTGGTGGGCGGGGCGATCCTCGGTTTCGCCGCGGTGCGTTTCAAGGTCGAGGGCGACCCGATTGCCGAGCAGGTCAACGCCCTGCTGCCGCAAACCCAGTGCGGCCAATGCGGCTACCCCGGCTGCAAGCCCTACGCCGAGGCGATTGCCGCTGGCGACAAGATCAACAAGTGCCCGCCGGGCGGCGAAGCGACGATTCAGGCCCTGGCCGACCTGCTGGATGTCGAAGCCGAGCCCCTGGATGCGGTGGAAGGCGAAAAGCCGCAGATGGTCGCCTATATCCGCGAAGCCGAGTGCATCGGCTGTACCAAATGCATCCAGGCCTGCCCGGTGGACGCCATTCTCGGCGCGGCCAAGCAGATGCACACGGTGATCGTTTCCGAATGCACCGGCTGCGACCTGTGCGTCGAGCCTTGCCCGGTGGACTGCATCGACATGATCGAAGTGGGCAGCAACCTACAGACCTGGAAGTGGAGCAAACCCTTGGCACCTGGACAATTGATCGCCAGCGATCGGGGGCAGGCGGCATGACGGCGATGCATAACCACGACGCCAAGGTGTGGGACATTCCCGGCGGCATTCACCCGGCGGAACGTAAAACCCTGTCGAACCGCACACCGATCCAGCCCGCGCCGCTGCCCAAGCGTCTGGTGCTGCCGCTCAACCAGCACATTGGCGCAGCCGCCGAACCTGTGGTCGCCCTCGGCGAATACGTGCGCAAAGGTCAGCTGATCGCCGCAGCCAACGGTTTCGTCAGCGTGCCGGTGCATGCACCGACCTCCGGCATCGTCAGCTTTATCGGCCCGCAGCCGTACCCGCACGTATCGGGCATGCTGGCGCCGGCCATCGTCATCGACAGCGACGGCCTGGAGCAATGGACCGAGTTGAGGCCGCACCCGGACTACCGCGAACTCGATGCCGGCGCCGTACTGGAGATCATTCGCCAGGCCGGTATCAGTGGCCTCGGTGGTGCCGGCTTCCCCACCGCGGTGAAGCTCACCGCGCGGCCGACGCAGAAGATCCATACGCTGATCATCAACGGCACCGAGTGCGAGCCCTATATCACCGCCGACGATCTGCTGATGCGCGAGAAAGCCAGCGAACTGGTCAGCGGCATCGAGATACTCGCGCACCTGATCCAGCCAGAGCAGGTGCTGATCGGCATCGAGGACAACAAGCCCGAAGCCATCGCCGCAATCAAAGCGGCGATTGGCCCGCGGCCGTTCAGCGTGCGGGTGTTCCCGACCAAGTACCCGTCCGGCGGCGAGAAGCAGCTGATCCAGATTCTCACCGGCGTCGAAGTGCCCTCGGGCGGCCTGCCTGCGGATATCGGCATCCTCTGCCAGAACGTCGGCAGCGCCGTGGCGATCCATGATGCGGTGTTGCTCGGCAAACCGCTGATCGCACGCATCACCACCCTTACCGGCGAGGCCCTGGCGCGGCCGATGAACGTCGAGGCGCTGCTCGGCACCCCGGTCGCCGAGCTGCTGGAGTTCGCCGGGCTGGATCGCGGCAAGCTCAACCGCCTGATCATGGGCGGGCCGATGATGGGCTTTACCCTGCCCGATTTCGACGTGCCGCTGATCAAGACCACCAACTGCCTGCTCGCCGCCACCACAGCCGAACTGCCGCCACCGCCGCCGGTCATGCCGTGCATCCGCTGCGGCGAATGCGCCGAGGCCTGCCCGGCCAGTTTGCTGCCGCAACAGCTGCACTTCTTCGCCATCGGCCAGGAACACGAGCAGCTCAAGGCGCATAACCTGTTCGATTGCATCGAATGCGGTGCCTGCGCTTACGTCTGCCCTTCGAGCATCCCGCTGGTGCAGTACTACCGCGCGGCCAAGGGCGAGATTCGCGACCTGGAACAGAAGCAGCTCAAGGCCGAGCATTCCAAGCAGCGCTTCGAATTGCGCCAGGAGCGCCTGCGCCGCGCCGAAGAACAGAAGGAAGCCGAACGCCAGGCCCGGGCCGAGCGCGCCGCTCGTGCCAAAGCCGCACAAGCCGAAGCACCGACTGCCAGCAACGCCGTAAACAGCGTAGCGCCAGCGGCCAAACCGGCCGGGCTTAGCGATGCGCAGAAAAAGCTGAAGATAGAGGCCAGCATGGCCCAGGTCGCGCTGAAGAAAGCCGAAAAGCAGCTGGCCGCCCATGCCACTGCGGAAATGCAGGCCCAGGTCGACGAACTGCGCAGCGCCGCGACGGCCGCGCAGCAGGCCCTGGATGCGGCCATGGCGTCCGCCCCCGCAACGGCCGCCCCGGCAGTCGACGATGGCGCCCTGAAAAAGGCCAAGATCGACGCCGCCATGCTGCGCGCTCAGGTGCGCAAGCTGGAAAAGCTCGAGGCGCCAAACGAAGAACAGCACAACGAACTGCAACAGCTGCGCGGCCAATTGGAGGCGGCGGAGAAATTGCTCGCCGGCCTGCAGGTTGAAGCACCTGCACCAAGCACAAAGTCTGCCGCCGACGATGGCGCGCTGAAAAAAGCCAAGATCGATGCCGCCATGCTGCGCGCCCAGGTGCGCAAGCTGGAGAAGCTCGAAGCGCCAAGCGAGGAGCAGCAAAACGAACTGCAACAGCTGCGCGACCAGCTGCAAGCCGCCGAGCAACTCTTGTCCAGCCTGGAAAGCCAGGCGCCCGCGGCTCCCGCACCGGCCGCGCACTCTACCCCGGAAATCGACGCGCTGAAGAAAGCCAAGATCGAACTGGCGATGAAACGCGCGGAACTGAAGAAAGCGGAGAAAGCCGGCAGCGACGAAGCCGAACTGAGCAAGCTGCGCGATGCCCTGGCCAATGCCGAGCAAGCCCTGCATGCCGCCGAAGAGGCCTCGAACAAACCGGCACCGGAGCTGGTCCGCAGCGACAAGCGTCCAGTCGACGAGACCACCCGCGCATTGAAAACCGAAGTCGCCTTCGCCCGCGCTGACTTGCGCAAACTGGAGCGCGACGACAGCAGCGCGGCCGAAGCCCTGGCAGCGGCGCGCGAGCGCCTGGCGCAAGCCGAAAGTAAATTACAGGAGCATGCAGGCTAACCCCGTAGCCCGGATGCAATCCGGGAAAGCTACGCCACACATGTCTGCCAATGATTGTCCCGGAACAGATCCGGATTAGGTTTTGAACAGTTATCCAGGCCGCGCGCGGCGCAGCCTACGCAAGACACTAACCGGAGCGCCAATGGCCCTGCCCCGCATCACATCGCCCCACGCCAAGGGCAGCAACCGGACCCAGCAGGTGATGCTGCAGGTCATGCTCGCCACCGTGCCCGGCATATTGGCGCTGACCTGGCTGTTCGGCGCCGGCACCCTGTACAACCTGCTCTGGGCCAGCGCCTGCGCCCTGGGTTTCGAGGCGGCCATCCTGGCCTTGCGCAAGCGCCCGCTGGGTTTCTTCCTCAAGGACTACAGCGCCCTGGTCACTGCGGTGCTATTGGCCCTGGCCCTGCCGCCCTACTCGCCCTGGTGGCTGACGTTGATCGCCTGCGGGTTCGCCATCGTATTCGGCAAGCAACTGTACGGCGGTCTCGGGCAAAACCCGTTCAACCCGGCGATGCTCGGCTACGTGGTGGTGTTGATTTCCTTCCCGCTGGAGATGACCCGCTGGCCCGCGCCGCACAGCGTCGACCTGCTCGGTGGCCTGCAGCAGGTGCTGGGCCTGGCCCAGTTGCCGGACGGCTGGGTGCAAGCCACAGCGCTGGACGCCCTGAAGGTCAACAAAAGCCTGACCATGGAAGAACTCTGGCAACAGAATCCGGCGTTCGGCTACTTCGGCGGCATGGCCAGCGAAGCGGTCAACCTGGCATTCCTCGCCGGCGGTTTGTACCTGCTGCACAAGCGCCTGTTCACCTGGCATGCGCCGCTGGGCATGCTCGCTGGGCTATTCGTCATGAGCCTGCTGTTCTGGAACGGCAGCGGCTCGGACTCCCACGGCTCGCCGCTGTTTCACCTGCTGAGCGGCGCGACCATGCTCGGCGCCTTCTTTATCGTCACCGACCCGGTCTCCGGCGCCACCAGCAACCTGGGGCGGCTGATCTTCGGTATCGGCGTCGGCGTGCTGGTCTATGTGATCCGCGCCTGGGGCGGCTACCCGGATGCGGTGGCGTTCGCCGTGCTGTTGATGAACCTGGCGGCACCGACCATCGATTACTACACCCGGCCGCGTACCTACGGTCATCGCAAGCCGAGCCGCGGCTTCAAGTTGGGCGAATGAACATGCTTCCCGAAATCAGCCGTTCGATGCTGAAAAACAGTGCGGTACTCGGCCTGTTCGCCGTGGTCACGGTGGGCACCGTGACCCTGATCCAGCAAGCCACCGCCAGCCGCATCGAAGCCTCCGCCCGCGAAGCCCAAGTGCGCGCCCTGGGCGAAATCCTGCCGTCCGGCAGCTACGACAACCATCTGCTGGATAACAGCATCGCCGTGCAAGACCCGTTGCTCGGCAGCCGTAGCCCGCAGCAGGCGTATATCGCCCTCAAGGACGGCCGAGCCGCTGCGGTGATCCTCCAGGCCACCGCACCGGACGGTTACAGCGGCGCGATCCGCTTGCTGGTCGGCATTCACGCCGACGGGCGCCTGGCTGGCGTGCGCGTGGTCGGGCACCGCGAAACCCCTGGTTTGGGCGACAAGATCGAACTGGCCAAAAGCCCCTGGATCAATACCTTCGCCGGCAAGTCATTGAACAATCCGAACGAAGCCGGCTGGGCGGTGAAGAAAGACCGCGGCGAATTCGACCAGTTCGCCGGCGCCACCATCACCCCGCGCGCGGTGGTCAAGGCGGTGCATAACGCCCTGCTTTACTTCGATGCGCATCGCCGCGAACTGCTCGCCGAAGGCGCGCCAGCCGACGACTCCGCCCTACCTGCGCCGCAGAGCCCGAGCACCGATAATCAGCGAGGAACCGCGCCATGAGCACCCGCTATCGCGAGATAACCCTCAACGGCCTGTGGAAGAACAACCCGGCGCTGGTGCAGTTGCTCGGCCTGTGCCCGCTGCTCGGGGTCAGCAACTCCACGGTCAACGCCTTGGGCCTGGCACTGGCCAGCGCGGTGGTGCTGATCTGCTCCAACACCGCGGTGTCGCTGGTACGCGGGGTGGTCAACACCGCGGTGCGCCTGCCGGCCTTCGTGATGATCATTGCCGCCCTGACCACCTGCATCGAATTGCTGATGCAGGCTTTCACCTACGAGCTGTACCAGATCCTCGGCATCTTCATTCCGCTGATCACCACCAACTGCGTGATCCTCGGCCGCGCCGACGGTTTCGCCGCCAAGCACGACCCCGCCCGCGCCGCCTACGACGGCCTGATGATGGGCCTGGGCTTCGGCGTGGTGCTGGTGGCGATAGGCGCAGTACGCGAGCTGCTCGGCACCGGCGCGATCCTGGCCAATATGCACTTGCTGTTCGGCCCGATCGCCAACGACTGGCAACTGACCCTGGTCAGCGACTACAACGGCTTCCTCCTGGCGATCCTGCCGCCGGGCGCCTTTATCGTTCTGGGCCTGCTGATCGCCGCCAAGAACCGTATCGACGAGGTGCTGGCCGAGCGCGCCAAAGCCCGCCAGGTCGATACCCCGGTGCAAAGCCGCCGCGTGAGGGTAACCGGAGTGATCGAGTGAACGCGGCCAAACGCTACGAGATTTTCCGCCGTCTGCGCGAGGACAATCCCGAGCCGAAAACCGAATTGGCCTATAGCACGCCGTTCGAACTGTTGATTGCGGTGATTCTTTCGGCCCAAGCCACAGACGTCGGGGTCAACAAGGCCACCGCCAAGCTGTATCCGGTGGCCAATACCCCCGAAGCGATCTATGCCTTGGGCGTCGAAGGCTTGAGCGAGTACATCAAGACCATCGGTCTGTACAACAGCAAGGCGAAGAACGTTATCGAAACCTGCCGCTTGCTAATCGAACGGCACGGCGGCCAGGTGCCCGAAACCCGCGAAGCCCTGGAGGCCCTGCCCGGGGTCGGTCGCAAGACCGCCAACGTGGTACTCAACACGGCCTTTCGTCAGTTGACCATGGCGGTGGACACCCATATTTTTCGGGTCAGCAACCGCACTGGCATAGCTCCCGGCAAGAATGTGGTCGAGGTGGAGAAGAAGCTGCTCAAGTTCGTCCCCAAGGAATTTCTCTTGGACTCACACCACTGGCTGATCCTCCACGGCCGCTACGTTTGCCAGGCCCGCAAGCCGCGCTGCGGCAGTTGCCGCATCGAAGATTTGTGTGAATACAAGCACAAAATCTCGGACGAATAGCTTTTCTATAGAAACGCCCGCATTTCGATTGAAAAAATCTTTTTTACCCGCCCAGGTTTTGCCGTTATAAGGTGCGCAAATCAGGTTGTGTGAAAACGTAGCGAGCGAAGGTCAGGCAAGGCGGAAACAGGCGAGCACGCGGAGTTTACGAGCTGTAAATGAGCAGTGTGAGCCTGTTTCCAACGCAGCATGACCGAGCGCAGTAGTTTTCACGCCAGCTGAATGGCCCTGGTAGCCTGGAGTGAAACAGATGAGCACTGCTAAAGAAGATCTTGAACTCGATGAAGACTTTGTCGCAGAAGATGCCGAGGACGCGGAAGCCCCGGTCGAAGTGGCGAAAACCAACCTGACCAAGCGCCGCATCATCGATAACTTCCTCGAAGAGCGACGGCTGAACAAGCAGTTGGCCGAATACGACTTCGACCTGTGAGCCGTCCAGACAAGAAAAAGCCCCGCCGATTAGCGGGGCTTTTTCGTTGTGGCGGCATTGCCGTCAGACCACCGCCTGCAAGCTGCGTCTTGAACATTTATTGGCATACATGGCCGCATCGGCCTGAGTCAGCAAGTGTTCCAGGCTCTCGCTCGCCTGCAACGAGGACTCGGCAATGCCGACGCTCAACGACAGCTGTCGACCGCTACTGCGATGAAACTCGGCCAGCGCCTTGTCCAGGCGCCGCAGCACCTCTTCGCTACTGTTGTAGTCGCCGGCCAACACCACGAACTCATCGCCGCCCAAACGGGCTACCACATCTGTGGCGCGGAACAGCGATTTGAGTACCTGCGCCGCATCGACCAGCATGACATCGCCCGCCGCGTGGCCAAAGCGGTCGTTGGCCTGTTTGAGGTAATCCAGGTCTGCATACAACAGCAGGCTGCGGCCTTGACGCCGGCGCGCCGACTCCAGCTCGCGCTCGGCCAGGAGCAGGAAACCGCGTCTGTTATAGAGGCCGGTCAACTCATCGGTCAGCGATAATTGGCGCACCGCCTGTTCGGCCTGTTCGCGTACCGCCATCTCGTCCTGCAGTCGCTGGTTGGCCTCGGCCAATTGCGCCGTACGCTCCGCCACCCGGCGCTCCAGCTCGGCATACATCTGGACATTCTCCAGGGCTACCGAGGTGGCATCGGCCAGGGCCTGAAGCATCTCGACCTGGTTAGCCGTCGCACGGTGCTGGCTGGCCCAGTAGGTGCCGATGGCGCCTATGGGTTCGAGGGTACGAATCGGCACCATGACCAGGCTTTTGACGAAGGTCGGCCGATAGGCCGCATGGGGAATGCGCGCATCCAGATAGATATCTTCGATGACCGTGGCTTGCCGATTGAGCATGGCCCAACCGCTGATACAGGCCTGCAGAGGGAAGCGCTGGCCCTTCCATAGCGGGCTGATGGCGTCCTCGTCCTTGTAGAAGCATTGCTCGCCGTCACGCAGAACGAAGGTGGCACCATCGGCGCCGACCAACTCACGCGCCGCGTGGCGCACGACATCCGCAACCGCATCCAGACTCCTTGCCATGGACAACTCCTGCACAGCCTGAATCAGCCGCTGCGCGTAGTTCTCGCTAGCCATGTAACACCTCGCCTGGCCGAGCCAAATAGCCATTCACTTTGTAAGCCATCACTTACACAGCATAGTTCAGTCAGCCCGCCGCGGCGACAGCAGCTCGACCTTGTAGCCGTCCGGATCTTCGACGAACGCCAGAATGCTGCTGCCGTGCTTCATCGGCCCCGGCTCGCGGGTGATTTTGCCGCCGCGCGATCGGATGTCCTCGCAGGCCTTGTAGACATCGCTCACTTCCAGGGCGATATGGCCGTAGCCGGTGCCCAGCTCGTAGCTGTCGACGCCCCAGTTATGGGTCAGCTCGATCACGCTGTTGTGCGCCTCGTCGCCATAGCCAACGAACGCCAGGGTGAACTGGCCATCCGGGTAGTCCTTGCGTCGCAGCAAGGTCATGCCCAGCACTTCGGTGTAGAAGGCGATGGACTTGTCCAGATCGCCGACGCGCAGCATGGTGTGCAACAGTCTCATCGAGGTTCTCCTCTTTACGACCCTATAAATGCAAACCCCGGCTTGTGGCCGGGGCTGCGTTTTGCCTGTAGGAGCGAGCTTGCTCGCGATCATTTCGCGAGCAAGGACTCGGCGCCCCTCGCTCCTACTCAGCCTCAGAGCATCTTGCGCCCTTTGCCCGCGGCGATGCGCATGCGCAGGGCATTGAGCTTGATAAAGCCCGCTGCATCCTGCTGGTTATATGCGCCGCCGTCTTCTTCGAAGGTGGCGATATTGGCATCGAACAGCGAGTCATCGGACTTACGCCCGGTGACGATCACATTGCCCTTGTACAGCTTCAGGCGCACCACGCCGTTCACGTTGGCCTGGGAAGCGTCGATCATCTGTTGCAGCATCAGACGCTCCGGGCTCCACCAGAAACCGTTGTAGATCAGGCTGGCGTATTTCGGCATCAGCTCGTCTTTCAGGTGGGCGACTTCGCGGTCGAGGGTGATCGACTCGATGGCGCGGTGGCCCTTGAGCATGATGGTGCCGCCGGGGGTTTCGTAGCAGCCGCGCGACTTCATGCCGACGAAACGGTTCTCGACGATGTCCAGACGGCCGATGCCGTTCTCGCCGCCGATGCGGTTCAGTTCAGCCAGTACGGTGGCCGGAGTCATTTCCTTGCCGTCGATGGCGACGATGTCGCCGGCGCGGTAGGTCAGCTCGATATAGGTCGGGGTATCAGGCGCGGCTTCCGGCGACTTGGTCCAGCGCCACATGTCTTCTTCGTGCTCGGTCCAGGTGTCTTCCAGCACGCCGCCTTCATAGGAGATGTGCAGCAGGTTGGCGTCCATGGAGTACGGCGACTTCTTCTTGCCATGGCGTTCGATCGGGATGGCATGCTTTTCGGCGTAGTCCATCAGCTTCTCGCGCGACAGCAGGTCCCACTCGCGCCACGGCGCGATCACCTTGACGCCCGGCTTGAGCGCATAAGCGCCCAGCTCGAAACGCACTTGGTCGTTGCCCTTGCCGGTGGCGCCATGGGAAATGGCGTCGGCGCCGGTTTCGTTGGCGATTTCGATCAGGCGCTTGGCGATCAGCGGACGGGCGATGGAAGTACCCAGCAGGTACTCGCCTTCGTAGATGGTGTTGGCGCGGAACATCGGGTAGACGAAGTCGCGGACGAACTCTTCGCGCAAATCGTCGATGTAGATTTCCTTGACGCCCATCGCCTTGGCCTTGGCGCGGGCCGGCTCGACTTCTTCGCCCTGGCCGAGGTCGGCGGTGAAGGTCACCACTTCGCAGTTATAGGTATCTTGCAGCCACTTGAGGATCACCGAGGTGTCCAGGCCACCGGAATATGCCAGGACTACCTTGTTTACGTCGGCCATGCCATCAACTCCACGGGGTTGTGCGGGAAAACCCGTGATTCTACTGGCCTTGGCGGGCAATTTACAGGGCCGCGAGCGCTTGCAACGACCAGGTGTCGACTTCGTCGCCGGAAACTGCCTACCAGCGGGGCTCAGGAGCTCGGCACAGGCGCATCTGGCGCTGTCGATTGCACCTCGGGCGCACGGTCGAGCAGGATGCTGACCCGACGATTTTTCGCCCGATTGGCTTCGCTACTGTTGCGCACCAGCGGATAACGCTCTCCATGGAAGCGCATGGTGATGTTCTCCGCCGGCACGCCGTTGGCCTTGAGGTACTCCATCACCGCTTGCGCGCGACGCCGCGAGAGATCGCGATTGGTCAGGCGATTGCCGCTGTTGTCGGCGTGACCGTCGAGTTGGATGCGATTGACGCTGGGGTCGGCCTTGAGGAAGGTCAGGACGATATCCAGCTTGGCCTTGGCCTGCGGATCCAGATCCACCCCGCCGCCAGGGAAGCCGACGCTGGACTGACGCACCTGATCGAAATTCACCGGCAACAGCTTGGCCGTGCAGCCCAGGTAGTCGTCATAGGCCTTGCGGAACTTGACCGGCAGCAGGCGCACTTCCAGTCCCTCGCCGCCATGTTGGGTGCGATGCCTGACCAAGGGGCTGCGGCCCTCCAGCAAGCCCGTGAGCAAGCGCGCGCCTTGCTCCTCGGTGCTGTTGAACGGCACCTCGCCAGTGCCCACCTTCACCACGCCCAGATTGATATCGCCGCGCCCCGGCTGCCAGGGCGCCGCCGCCGCCAAGAGCAGCGCGGAACCCGTGCCCAGCCAACGCTCGCGCGCTTGCAGGCGAAAGGTCACCTGCTCGCCGGCACGGCGGACGAACTCACCCGCGCCGAAATCTGTAACGGGCTGCGACAAGCGGCATTCGAATTGATCGCCCTCGACCTGCCATTCGACTTTTTCCAAGCGTGTCTGAAAGCTGATGCCCCACGCCGGCAAGCACAGCGGCAGGCTGGCGAGCAGGCTAAGCAAAGCGAGGGTTGGCTGGCGCACGGCAGGCTCCACAAGGAATAACGGCGTTCCCTTTGGGTATCGGTGGCGCGCGCGAATACTTGAGGCTCGATTGGTTTTCCCGCAGAGCCGGGAAGCAGGCCATCCGACCCGTTTTGTCGCCCCGGGTCCGCTTTCGGCGTGCCCCGGCAAGGCTTTTCCGGTAGCATTCGCCGCACGTTTTACCCGCCTGGAAGCCCCCATGACCGACCGCCTTACTTTGCTGCGACCCGACGACTGGCACATTCATCTGCGAGATGGTGCCGTACTGCCGCATACCGTCGCCGATGTCGCCCGCACCTTCGGCCGCGCGATCATCATGCCCAATCTGGTGCCGCCGGTGCGCAATGCCGCCGAGGCCGACGCCTACCGCCAGCGCATCCTGGCCGCGCGCCCGGCCGCTAGCCGCTTCGAGCCGCTGATGGTGCTCTATCTCACCGACAACACCAGCCCCGAGGACGTACGCCAGGCCAAGGCCGCCGGCTTCGTGCATGCGGCCAAGCTCTATCCGGCCGGCGCCACTACCAACTCCGACTCCGGCGTCACCGCTATCGAGAAGATCTACCCGGCGCTCGAAGCCATGGCCGAAGTCGGTCTGCCCCTGTTGGTGCATGGCGAAGTGACCCGCGGCGAGGTCGATGTATTCGACCGCGAGAAATTCTTTATCGACGAGCAACTGAGCCCGGTGGTCGCGCGCTTCCCAACGCTGAAAGTGGTGTTCGAGCACATCACCACCAGCGATGCGGTGGAGTTCGTCAAAGCAGCCCCGGCCAATGTCGGCGCGACCATCACCGCCCACCACCTGCTGTACAACCGCAACCACATGCTGGTCGGCGGCATCCGCCCGCACTTCTATTGCCTACCGATTCTCAAGCGCAATGTGCACCAGGAAGCCCTGCTCGACGCGGCCACCGGCGGCAACGTCAAATTCTTCCTCGGCACAGACTCGGCGCCCCACGCCCGCCACGCCAAGGAAGCCGCCTGCGGCTGCGCCGGCTGCTACACCGCCTATGCCGCCATCGAGCTGTATGCCGAGGCGTTCGAGCAGCGCAACGCGCTGGACAAGCTGGAAGCCTTCGCCAGCCAACACGGTCCGGACTTCTATGGCCTGCCGCGCAACAGCGAGACCATCACCCTGGTGCGCGAAGACTGGACCGCTCCGAGCACCCTGCCCCTGGGCGACCAGAGCGTAGTCCCGTTGCGCGCCGGTGAAACCCTGCGCTGGCGTCTGCTGGAGACCTCCCTGTGAGCGAAGACCTGTACGAAGACGACCAGGACATCAATGCCCCTTCGGGACCGCGTCATCCAATGGCGGCGCGCTTTCGCGGCTATCTGCCGGTGGTGGTGGATGTGGAAACCGGCGGTTTCAACTGCGCCACCGATGCCCTGCTGGAAATCGCCGCGACCACCATCGCGATGGACGAACAAGGCTTCCTCTACCCCGACCACACCCATTTCTTCCGCATCGAGCCATTCGCCGGCGCCAATATCGAACAGGCGGCGCTGGACTTTACCGGGATCAAGCTCGACCACCCGTTGCGCATGGCGGTCAGCGAAGAACATGCCTTGGGCGAGATCTTCCGCGGCCTGCGAAAATCGCTAAAGGCCAACGGCTGCAAACGGGCGATCCTGGTCGGCCATAACAGCAGCTTCGACCTCGGTTTCCTGAATGCCGCGGTGATGCGTTGCGACCTCAAGCGCAACCCCTTCCACCCCTTCTCTAGCTTCGACACCGCGACCCTCGCCGGCTTGGCTTACGGCCAAACCGTATTGGCCAAAGCCTGCCAGGTGGCGGGTATCGAGTTCGACGGCCGCGAAGCCCACTCGGCGCGCTACGACACCGAGAAAACCGCGGAACTGTTCTGTGGCATCGTCAACCGCTGGAAGGAAATGGGCGGCTGGGAAGACTTCGGCGACTAATCAGCGCTCATCCATATGTAAAGTCGCGAGCGCCCCCGGATTGCATCCGGGCTAGATAACGCCCCGCCGCTATCACCCACAAAAAAACCGGCATTTCGCCGGTTTTTTTGAACCACGCGCAAACCTTATAGGTTGGCAGCGTTCTCGGACAGGTACTTGGCCACGCCTTCCGGCGAAGCGGTCATGCCTTTGTCGCCTTTCTTCCAGTTGGCCGGGCAGACTTCGCCGTGCTCTTCGGTGAACTGCAGAGCATCGACCAGACGCAACAGTTCGTCCATGTTGCGGCCCAGCGGCAGGTCGTTGACGATCTGCGAACGCACGACGCCATTGGTGTCGATCAGGAAGGCACCACGGAAAGCTACGCCGCCTTCGGATTCGACGTCGTAAGCCTTGCAGATGGCATGGTTGATGTCGGCAGCCAGGGTGTACTTGACCGGGCCGATGCCGCCCTTGTCCACCGGCGTGTTGCGCCAGGCGTTGTGGGTGAAGTGGGAGTCGATGGATACGCCGATGACTTCGACGTTGCGCGCTTGGAACTCGGGAATGCGGTGATCCAGAGCGATCAGCTCGGACGGGCAAACGAAGGTGAAATCCAGCGGGTAGAAGAACACCAGGCCGTATTTGCCTTTGATCGCCGAGGACAGGGTGAAACTGTCAACGATCTCACCGTTGGCCAGTACCGCGGCAACGTCGAAATCCGGGGCTTGCTTACCTACGAGTACGCTCATTGAATATCTCCTTGAGTCATGGTTTGGCGCGCGCCGGATCGAATAATCCAAACCGCCGCAAGGCACGGCGCGCAGTTCCAGGGCCGGTCATCATACACCCCGATTTTGAGCACCGCCCACCGCTTTTTAGCCATAGATTCGCTCGCCGCCCCAGTGGCGAGCGATGACCACTTATCGTGCCGTTACACAGAAGAATAAATCATCTTTGACATGCATTCTCATTAGCATTAGCATCCGCCCCATAGTCATTCTTCAGCGATGGACCTCATATGTACGTCTGCCTCTGCGAAGGTGTTACCGACGGTCAAATACGCGAAGCCATCTACGATGGCTGCTGCAGCTATCGCGATGTGCGCAACACCCTCGGGGTTGCCAGCCAATGCGGTAAATGTGCATGCCTGGCCAAACAGGTGGTACGCGAGACCTTGAGCGATCTGCAAGGCAGTCATGCGGGCATGACCTACCCCGCCAACTTTGTCGCCGCCTGATTCAAGCGCGGCGGCAAGAGGCATAAAAGAACCGGACTTCTGTCCGGTTTTTTTATGCCTGCAATTCAAGCATTTAGCCTCCGAATACGGAGCCTAATCATTCTTATTTATATTATTTTTCATTTTATTTTCAAATACTTAGATTTGACAGCATCCACTTCCAGGACCAAAATTTCGCGTTGAACCCCACAAGGCAGATCCCGGACATGAAAGGCGACAAGAAAGTCATCCAGCATCTG
>NZ_CAMPHN010000080.1 GCF_946885885.1 uncultured Pseudomonas sp. | reverse complement strand
CCATGAGCCAACCCCTGCTGATCCCCTGCCCCCAGTGCAATGGCCTCAACCGCATACCCGCCGAACGCCTCGCCGATGCACCGCGTTGCGGGCGCTGCAAATCCGAGGTGCTGCCCGGCCAGCCGATCGAATTGAACCAGGGCAATTTCGCCAGCCAACTCAAGGGCGACCTGCCGCTGCTGGTCGACGTCTGGGCCAGTTGGTGCGGCCCATGCCGCGCGTTCGCACCGACCTTCGCGCAAGCCGCCAGCCGCCTCAACGGCCGTTACCGCCTGGGCAAACTGGACAGCGAAGCCAACCCGCAGCTGTCCGCGCAACTGGCGATTCGCGCGATCCCCAGCTTGATCCTGTTCAGCGCTGGCAAGGAAGTCGCCCGGCAAAGCGGCGCCATGTCGTTGCCACAACTGCTGGCCTGGATCGACCAACAGAATCGCTGAGCCAATCGGTCAGCGGACGCCGTCACCTGGGATCAATTGCAAGCGCTGCATTATTTGCTAGGGTCTGTTGATGCTTCGTTGCGAGTGCAACGAAATTGGAGCCCGGTGCAACCCCATACGAGAGCGCACTCAGCATGTCGTTACCCCAGGAAATTGCCCGCCGGCTCACCGAAGAGCAGATCGCCTTCGTCAAACGCAGCGGCCTGAAAGCGGAAGTCCTCGAACCCGGCCACGTACGTTTGTGCATGCCGCTGGTCGGCAACCAGAACCATATCGGCAGCATGTACGCAGGGGCTCTGTTTACCCTGGCGGAAATTCCCGGCGGCGCGCTCTTTCTCACCAGCTTCGACACCCAGCGCTTCTACCCGATCATCAAGGAAATCAACCTGCGCTTCCGGCGCCCCGCAACCGGCGATATCCGGGTGGAAGCGCGCCTCAGTGCAACGCTCATCGAGCAGTTGCAGGATGAGGCGGCCGAGTCGGGGAAAGCGCAATACCCACTGACGCTACAACTCACCGCCGAGGATGGCGAAGTGGTTGCTGAGAGTCACGCGCTGTATCAATTACGCTTGCATGAACGACGCGGGAACTTGTCACAAATCAAAAGACCAGATAGGTGATGGACCCACACTCAACGGTGGACTCATCTTTAGATCCGACATGCATGGCAGGAGAGCCGTAACCATGTTCAAACATATATTGATTGCCCATGACCTGCGCGACACTGCCGATATGGCCCTGTGCAGAGCCGCCCAACTGGCGCAGCAGCATGATGCCAAGCTGACCATGCTGCATGTGCTGGACTCGAATCAAAGCGACCAGGAGCATGAAAAAGCGCGCCAGGCGCTCGATCTCAGCCTGACCCGTTATGCGCCGGCGGGCTGCGAACTGCGCGTATGCAGCGGCAGCAAAGCTTCCGACGTGGTGTTGCAACAGCTCGAGGAGTTGGCGTGCGACCTACTGGTATTAGGCGCGCATCACCAGCGCCATGACTTTTTCTCCGGCACCAGCCTGGACCGCATCGCCCGGCGTTGTCCGGTCCCGCTCTTGCTGGTCGCGCGCAATGACTACCAACCCTACCAGCGCGCCTTGTCGGCCATCGACTTTTCGCTGTGCGCGGTCAGCGCCCTGAATCAGGCTTACCACATGCTCCCCGCCAGCGCCGAGCTGCATGCGCTGCATGTATTCGAGCCGATCAAGGGTTCATCCAAGCAAATCCAGGATCAGCTACAACTGCAATGCGGGCTGATCGATCAGTTGATGTTCGACGAAGCGCAGAAGCTGCCGGACGATGGCCCTTCGTTAAGCCATTCGGTGGAGCAAGGCGGGATTCTGCGTTGCCTGCAAGAGAACATCCGCAGCCGCGATATCGAAGTATTGGTGCTCGGCAGCCATGGCCGCAGTGCGTTATCCCAGGCCCTGCTCGGCAGCCTAGCGCAGCACTTCCTGCACCGTGCGCCCTGCGATATTTTCGTGGTGCGTTAAGAGGTAGCGGCTGGGACCAGAAAGGCGCCCCTGGGCGCCTTTGCTGTTCTGTAGCCCGGATGAAATCCGGGGAAATTGGGTGCCGATCAATCGCCCCCGGATTGCATCCGAGCTACAACGGCTTGGCGGGTTGCACCCGCCCGGGTTGAAAAACGCGCCTTGCCCACCGATGGCGCCGAGATGGTGGTGTGGTCCTTGCGCAACAACACAGGGCCCAAGGGGGCCAGCCGACCTAGGACGCGTCCAGCAGGTCGTGCAATTGGACGAATTGCTGGGTCAGCTTGTGGCTGCGCTCCAGATAGATCAGCGGCGTGCAGCTCTGATGCGATTCGCGCATGCGCACCGAGCTCATCAAATTCACCGGCAACACCGGCAAGCCCTCGGCGAGCAATTCGTCGAGCAGTTGCTGCGGCAAGGTCGCGCGCGGCTGGAATTGGTTGACCACTATGCCTTCGACTTCCAGGCCTTCGTTGTGGTCCTCCTTGAGTTCCTCGATCTCCTGCAACAAGCCATAGAGCGCATGGCGCGAGAAGCTGTCGCAGTCGAACGGAATCAGCACGCGGTCGGCGGCGATCAGTGCCGACACCGTATAGAAATTCAGCGCCGGCGGGGTGTCGAGGTAGATGCGGTCGTAGTCCTCGGCCAACTCGTCGAGCAGTTTGCGCAGTTTGTTGATCTTGTGCTTCGACTCGAGCTTGGGTTGCAGGTCGGCCAGCTCGGCGGTGGCAGTGATCACATGCAGGTTTTCGTAGGGCGTTTCGTAGATATCCACCCGGCCCTTTTTCGCGAACGGCCCGCTGGCCAGGGTCTGCTTGAAGAACTCGGCGATCCCCATGGGGATCTCAGCGCCGGTCAGGCCGGTGAGGTAATGGGTGGAATTGGCCTGGGTATCCAGGTCGATCAGCAAGGTGCGATACCCCTGGGACGCGCTGACGGCCGCCAAATTGCAGGCGATGCTGGATTTGCCCACGCCGCCCTTCTGATTGAATACCACGCGCCGCATATCACACCTCTCGATCGATAACCGCAAATGCTGGAGCATTCTATGCAAAGCGGATGACAAGGGCGAGGCATTCGGTCACCCCATGACCATAAACCTCTCGTCAGAACAGCCGTACAAAATTTGCACGATGCCCGTGCGGTCTGGATAATGCCGGCCATTCGCCATGGCAATCTCGACATTCCCTTGTCATGCCTGGCTGCCGACCTCTACATGGAAGCCTGCAAGGGCCGGATCGTCCGAGTGATGCACTTCAGGATCGAGCAATGGCGTGCCTGGGCCCCTGGCCTGGAAAGCGCGGACGACTGGCGCCTCTGGTCCCACGCACCCGCGCGCCTACCCGGCGCTGCCGAACAATCCCCGTCCCAGTCCGATGCGGCCCAACCGGGTGCGGTCCAACCGAGTGCGGCCCAACCGGATGTCAGCTTTCTGCCGGCCATGCAACGCCGCCGTTTGAGTCCCTTGGCGCGTATGGCCTTTCATGTCGCCTGGCCGCTGGCCGAAGCGCACGGCGATCAACTGCCCCTGGTGTTCGTCTCGCGGCATGGCGAAACCCCGCGGACCCTGGCGATCATCACCGACCTGGCCAAAGACGAGGCGCTGTCGCCGACCCAGTTCAGCCTTTCGGTGCATAACGCGGTCATCGGTCTGTGGTCGATCATGCGCGGCGACACCAGCGAAATGACCGCACTCGCCGGCGAGAACGACGGCCTGGAGCAAGGCGTGCTGGAAGCCTGCACGCTGCTCGGCGAAGGGGCTCCGGCGGTATTGCTGGTGGTGGCCGAAGAGCGTCCGCCCGCGCTCTATGCGCCCTATATCGACGATGTGCCGTTCTCCCACGCCGTCGCGTTGCTGCTGACACCGGGCGACGACTGGCAACTGCAACTGCGCCATGCCGACGGCCCGGCCGCCGAATGGCCCCACGCACTCAACCTGCTTCGCGCCCTGAGCGACGAACAAGACTTTCTGCAACATCACTGGAAGAGCCGTCAATGGAGTTGGTCACGCAACAAGGCCTGAGCCGTTACAGCGCGCCCTATTGCTGGCGCCTGATCGCCACTGCGTTGAGTTTTGCCCTGTTCGGCATCGGCGGGGTGCTGCTGCGGGTGCTGGTCTTTCCGCTGCTCGCCCTGCTGCCCGGCGATGCCCTGACGCAACGTACCCGCGCGCGCCTGGTGGTCAGCAAGACCTTCCGCATGTTCGTCACGTTCATGTACCGCAGCGGCGTACTCACCTATTCGGTCGAAGGCGTCGAACGCCTGGGTCGCCCCGGCCAGATGGTGATCGCCAATCACCCCTCGCTGATCGATGTGGTGGTGCTGATCGCCTTCATCCGCGACGCCAATTGCGTGGTCAAGCAGAGCCTGTGGGACAACCCCTGCATGCGTGGGCCGATCCGCGCCGCACAGTTCATCAGCAACAGCGGCAGCATGGACATGCTCGACGAAGCCGCAGAAGCGTTGCGCAGCGGCCAGACCCTGATCATCTTCCCCGAGGGCACCCGCACCCAACCCGGGCAGGCGCCGCAGTTCCATCGCGGCGCCGCGGCCATCGCCCTGCGCGGCGCCCGCGTGGTCACCCCGGTGGTGATCAGCGTCACGCCCACCACCCTGACCAAAGCCGAGCCCTGGTACAGCATTCCGTCGCGCCGCTTTCACTTTAAATTGCAGGTTGGCGAAGATATCGACCCGCAACGATTCAATGCCTTGGGGCCAGCTCCGGTTGCCTCGCGTAAACTCAACGACCACCTGCACCACCATTTCATGAAGGAGCTCGCTAAAGATGAGCGATTTACAGCTGGAAATTAAACACCTGATCATCGACGCCCTGGGCCTGGAAGACATGGCTGCCGAAGATATCGCCGCCGACCTCACCCTGTTCGGCGAAGGTCTCGGTCTGGATTCGGTCGATGCATTGGAACTCGGCCTGGCGATCCAGAAGCGCTTCGGCATCAAGATCGACGCCGAAGCCAAGGACACCCGCAAGCATTTCGCCAACGTTGCTAGCTTGGCGGCGTTCGTTACCGCGCAAAAAACCGCCTGAGGACGCCCGCAGATGCAAACCCGTGAAGAAGTATTTGCCACCCTGCGCGATGCCCTGGTCGAGCTGTTCGAACTCGACGCCGAGCGCATTACCCTGGACGCCAACCTGTACCAGGACCTGGAAATCGACAGCATCGACGCCGTCGACCTGATCGACCATATCAAGCGTCAGACCGGCAAGAAGATCGCCGCCGAGGAATTCAAGGCAGTACGCACCGTCGGCGATGTGGTCGAAGCCGTGCTCAACGTCGTCAACGCCGCACCGAATTAAGACCGACCCTATGGCCCGCTTGTTCGGCCTGCTGCTGATAGTGGCAGGCCTGCTCTACCCTTTTGCCGTGTATTACGGCATGGAGCACCTATCGCCACGCCTGTTCGCCCTGCTGCTCGGCGGCCTGTGGCTGGCCCGCGCACTGAGCCAGTGGCGGCAGCCGGGCAGCCGTTGGATGGCCACGGCCGCCTTGAGTTTTTGCCTGCTGCTGGGCTTGTCCGGCGAAGCCGCGCTGTTGCGTTGGTACCCGGTATTGCTCAGCGCCCTGCTGCTGAGCATATTCGGCCTCAGCCTGAAGTTCGGCCCGCCACTGGTGGAGCGCCTGGCGCGGCTGCGCGAACCCGAGCTGCCGGAAGTGGCGGTGCGTTACACCCGCACTGTCACCCAGCTCTGGGCTGGTTTCTTTCTGTTCAATGGCCTGGCGACGGCGGCACTGACCCTGTGGGCGCCGCTGAGCTGGTGGACCTTGTATACCGGGCTGATTTCCTACGGCCTGATCGGTTTGTTGTTCGCTGGAGAATGGCTGGTGCGCCAGCGCGTGAGGAGAAAAGGATGAGCTGGGTGAACCTTGAGCAGTTGTTGAGCGAAGCTCGCCCTGGCCGCCCGGTCACCAGCGGCATGGATCACGCCGAGCTGCAGGGTCGTGCCCTGAAGCTGGCCGCCGCCTTGCAAGAGCGCGGGATCGAACGGGTCGCCCTGTATCTGGAAGATGCCGGCGAGTTGGCCGTGGCCCTGCTCGGCGCCTGGCGCGCCGGGGCCAGCGTGCTGTTGCCGGCCGATGCCCAGCCGCAAAGCCGCCAACGCCTGGCCGGCCAATGCGAGCTCTGGCTGGACAGCTCGGGCGTCGCTGCGCTCGACGGTCTCACGGCAACGGCCCCGCTGCCGGCGGCCAGCCTGGATCTCGACCAATGCCGCCTGACCCTCTGCACCTCCGGCTCCAGCGGCGAAGCCAAGCTGATCGACAAGAGCCTGCGCCAGCTGGCCAATGAAGTGGACGCCCTGGAACAGCTGTGGGGCGCCGAGCTGCAAGGCGCGACCATCCTCGGCAGCGTCGCCGCCCAGCATATCTATGGCCTGCTGTTTCGCGTGCTCTGGCCGCTGTGCGCCGGCCGGCCCTTCCAGCGCCGCGCCCAGCCCTTCCCGGAAGATTTGCAGCGCGAAAGCCTGGCCTGCGCCGACGGCTTTGCCTGGGTCGCCAGCCCCGCGCTATTGAAAAGAATGGGCGACAACCTCGACTGGCCGGCGCTTGGCGCGGTGCGCAAGGTGTTTTCCTCCGGCGGCGCCCTACCCCTCGAGGCCGCGCAATCCTTGCACCAACAGCTCGGCCAATGGCCCGCGGAAATCTACGGCAGCTCGGAGACCGGCGGCATCGCCTGGCGCCAGGGCGGCGAGCTGTGGCAACCCTTCGCCGGCGTCGAACTACAGGTGGATGAACAGGGCGCGCTCAACGTCGGCTCGCCGTATCTGCCAGAAGGGCAACGCGAACAGACCGCCGATGCCGTGGAAATCCAGGCCGACGGCCGCTTTCTGTTGCGCGGGCGCCTCGACCGCATCGTCAAGCTGGAAGAAAAACGCATTTCCCTGCCCATGCTGGAACAGGCCCTGGCCAATCACCCTTGGGTCGCCGACGCCCGCTTCGGCGTGGTCCAGCAAGGACGCGCCTTTCTCGGCGCCCTGGTGGCGCTCGATCCGGCCGGTGTCCATGCCCTGCGCAACCAGGGCCGTCGCGCGGTGACCGATGCGTTGCGCCAGCATCTTTCCAGCCATTGCGAAGCCATCGCCCTGCCGCGACGCTGGCGTCTGCTCAGTCAATTGCCCTACAGCAGCCAGGGCAAACTGGCCCAGGCGACGGTCGACGCCCTGATCGACGCCCCACGACCGACCCGGGTCGAGCCGCTGAGCGCGCGGGAACAGGACGGCGAGTGGCAGTTGGAGCTGGAGGTACCCCTGGATCTGGCCCACTTCACCGGCCACTTCCCGCACACCCCGGTACTGCCGGGGGTGGTGCAGATCGACTGGGCGCAGCACCTGGCGCGAACCCTGATCGCCGATCTGCCGCCGCGCTTCGGCGGTATGGAAGTGTTGAAGTTCCAGCAACTGGTACGCCCCGGCGACCGCCTGCAACTGACCCTGCGTTTCGACGCCGCGCGCGGCAAGCTGTACTTCGCCTTCCGCAACGGCGAAGCGGCCTGCTCGTCCGGGCGGATCCTGCTGGGTAACGCCAAATGATGCGCGGGATACGTAGGTTGGCGCTGAGGCACGAAGCCCAACAAGGCGCACGCAGTGCGCTCGGGCAATCTCCGACCGTTCGCCTGGTGCCGGGCATGTTGGGCTTCGCAAGCTCAGCACCAACCTACATCCCCAAAGCAGCAACCTACGTAGCAGCCCATTTGTGGGTGGACGACACCAGCGCGCAGGTTCTCCATGCATAAGCCCTGCGCGGTGATCCCGGTGTACAACCACGAGCACGCGCTACCGCAGGTGGTCGCGGCGCTGCGCGAGGCCGGGCTGGCCTGTGTGCTGGTCGACGACGCGTCGAGTCCCGCCTGCGCGGCGGTGATGGATCGCCTGGCCGAACAGGCGGATATCCATCTGGTGCGTCTGCCGCTCAACCAGGGTAAGGGCGGCGCGGTGATGGCCGGCCTGCGCGAGGCCCGCCGCCTGGGTTTCAGCCACGCCCTGCAAGTGGACGCCGACGGCCAGCACGACCTCGGCGCCCTGGCGGAGTTTCTCGATGCCTCGCGCGCCGAGCCACGGGCGCTGATCTGCGGCTACCCGCACTACGACGCCAGCGTGCCCAAGAGCCGCCTGTACGCGCGTTACCTGACCCATGTCTGGGTGTGGATCAACAGCCTGTCGCTGAACATCCGCGACTCCATGTGCGGTTTTCGCGTGTACCCGCTGCAACCGACCCTGGCATTGATCGACAGCGTGACCATCGGCCGGCGCATGGACTTCGACACCGATATTCTGGTGCGCCTGGCCTGGCGCGAGCAGCCCATGCATTGGCTGCCGATCCGCGTGCGTTACCCGCTGGATGGGCTCTCGCACTTTCGCCTGTGGCACGACAACGCACTGATCTCGAAAATGCACGCCAAGCTGTTCTTCGGCATGCTCGTGCGGGCCCCCGGAATACTCTGGCGCAGGTGCCGTCGATGAGCGGCAAGCAACACTGGGCCAGGCAGCGCGAGCGCGGCAGTTTCATTCTGATGAAGTTCACCGTCGGCATGACACGCCTGCTCGGCCGCCGTCCGATCGCCCCGCTGATCTACCTGATCGTGCTGTATTTCTTTGTCTTCGGCCGTCAGGCGCGGCGCAGCATCTGGCATTACCAGGCGAACCTGGCCGCCTGGAGCGGGCGCAGCGAACTACGGCCGAGCCGGCGCGCGGTGTTCCGCCAGTTCATGGCCTTCGCCGACACCCTGCTGGACAAGCTCGACGTGTGGAACGGCGCGCTGCGCCTGGAACAGGTGACCCTGATCGACCCGAGCGACGTGACCGGGCAGCTGCACCGCGCGGGCCGCGGGCAGATCCTGGTCGCCGCGCACCTGGGCAACCTCGAGGTATGTCGCGCCCTGGCCGAACTCGGCGAGCGCGTGCAGATGAACGTGCTGGTGCATACCAAGCACGCCGAGCAGTTCAACCGCCTGCTCGGTGAAGCCGGCGCCAGCAACCTGCGCCTGATTCAGGTCAGCGAGCTGGATGCGGCGGTGATGCTGCAACTGTCCGAACGCCTGGAGCGCGGCGAATGGCTGGCCATCGCCGGCGACCGCGTGCCGCTCAAGGGCGGGCGCAAGACCCGGGTGAACTTTCTCGGCGAGCCGGCGGCCTTTCCGCAAGGTCCCTGGCTGCTGGCCGGGCTGCTACAGTGCCCGGTCAACCTGATCAACTGCCTGAAAATCGACGGCCGCTACCAGGTGATCATCGAGCCCTTCGCCGAGCGCATCCAATGGACCCGTGCCGAGCGTGAGGCGGTGCTCGCCGGCTGGGTGCAGCGCTACGCCGAGCGTCTCGCTGCGCACTGCCTGAGTGCGCCCTTGCAATGGTTCAATTTCTACCCGTTCTGGAACGAAAATGACGACAAATCAGCCTGATCCCATCGTATTCGGCGAACAGCCCCTGCGCATCGAGCAGGTCGTGACCCTGGCCCGCCGCGGCGCACCGGCGCGGTTGCAGAACGATGCCGCCTACCGCGAAAAGATCGCCAAGGGCGCGCGTTTCCTCGACAGCCTGCTGGACAAGGAAGGCGTGATCTACGGCGTCACCACCGGCTACGGCGACTCCTGCGTGGTGGCGGTGCCGCTGCATCAGGTCGAAGCGCTGCCGCGCCACCTCTACACCTTTCACGGTTGCGGCCTGGGCAAGCTGCTGGATGCGCCGAGCACCCGCGCGGTATTGGCGGCGCGCTTGCAATCCTTGTGTCAGGGCGTGTCCGGGGTGCGGGTGGAACTGCTCGAACGCTTGCAGGCATTTCTCGAATACGACGTACTGCCGCTGATCCCGGAAGAGGGTTCGGTCGGCGCCAGCGGCGACCTGACGCCGCTGTCCTACGTCGCCGCCACCCTTAGCGGCGAACGCGAGGTGCTGTTCCGCGGCGAGCAACGTAGCGCCGCCGACGTGCACGCCGAGCTCGGCTGGACGCCACTGGTGCTGCGCCCCAAAGAAGCCCTGGCGCTGATGAACGGCACCGCGGTAATGACCGCCCTGGCCTGCCAGGCGTTCGCCCGCGCCGACTATCTGCTGAAACTGGCGACGCGCATCACCGCGCTCAACGTGGTGGCGCTGGAAGGCAACCCGGAACACTTCGACGAGCGCCTGTTCGCCGCCAAGCCGCATCCCGGACAGACCCAGGTCGCCGCCTGGCTGCGTCAGGATCTGGCCATCGATGCGCCGACCGCGCCGCTGCACCGCTTGCAGGACCGCTACTCGCTGCGCTGCGCGCCCCATGTGCTCGGCGTGCTGGCCGATAGCCTGGGCCTGCTGCGACAGTTCATCGAGATCGAGCTGAACAGCGCCAACGACAACCCGCTGATCGACGCCGAAGACGAGCGCGTGCTGCATGGCGGGCACTTCTACGGCGGGCATATCGCCTTCGCCATGGACAGCCTGAAGAACCTGGTCGGCAACGTCGCCGACCTGCTCGACCGCCAGCTCGCCCTGCTGGTCGACGTGCGCTACAACCACGGTCTGCCGAGCAACCTGTCCGGCGCCCCGGCGGTCAACGCGATGATCAACCACGGCTTCAAGGCGGTGCAGATCGGCGTCAGCGCCTGGACCGCCGAAGCCCTGAAAAACACCCTGCCGGCCAGCGTGTTCTCGCGCTCCACCGAGTGCCACAACCAGGACAAGGTGAGCATGGGCACCATCGCCGCGCGCGATGCCCTGCGCAGCCTGGAACTGACCGAACAGGTCGCCGCCGCCACCCTGCTGGCCGCCAACCAAGGCGTATGGCTGCGCCAGCGCAACGGCAAGAACGATATCCCTGCGCCGGTTGCCGCCATGCGCGAACAGCTGGCCGCGGACTTCCCGCCAGTGATCGAAGACCGCGCCCTCGAAGGCGAGCTGCGCCTGTGCCTGGTGCGTATCCGCGAGCAGCACTGGAGCCTGTATGCGTAACGCCATACCGATGCGCACAGCGCACCCTACGGCCAGCTACCGCGTAGGGTGCGCCGCGCGCACCACCCGCCAAGGAGCCAAACATGCGTAGCAAAGGCGTATTGCAGGCCGAAATCGAACTGGTAGTGCCGTTTTACGACGTCGACATGATGGAAGTGGTCTGGCACGGTCACTACGTCAAATACTTCGAACAAGCGCGCTGCGCCCTGCTCGACAAGCTCGGCCATAACTATGTGCAAATGCGCGACGCCGGCTACGCCTGGCCGGTGATCGACCTGCAGATCCGCTATATCCGCGGCGCCCAGTTCGGCCAGACGCTGATCGTCCACGCCAATCTGGTGGAATGGGAGAACCGCCTGAAGATCAACTACCTGATCACTGATGCCGCCAGCGGCGAACGCATGACCCGCGGTAGCAGCGTGCAGGTCGCGGTGGAAATCGCCAGCCGCGAAATGCAATTCGCCTCGCCCAAAGTCTTGGTCGACGCGGTAGAGCGGGTGCTGGCGTGAGGATCGTTCCGGCCGGCTTCCGGCGCTGGCTGAACGCCATTCGCCCGGCGGAAACCAATCCCGTAGGTTGGGTTGAGCGTTGCGAAACCCAACGCGGATTTCTTGCTCAAGAATCTGGGCGTGCCAACTTCCTGAGTCAGCCATGCGACCGGTTTCGCCCTGCCGGGCGAGTTACTTTCTCTTTGCTTGTGCAAAGAGAAAGTAACCAAAGAGAAAGCACACCCCACATACGGGTCTCGCTGCGCTCGACTTCCCTTGCTCCATCCCTGCTCCAGGGGCACGCTGCAAAGGGCCATCCCTGGCCCATCGCAGCTCTCGCGGCATCCATGCCGCTCAACCCCTTACGCAGGGATTCCACTCGGCCTCCTGAGGGGACCCCGTATCCTGGCCCGACTGAAGTTGTTCAATCTTCATTTCTGCGCTGGCACAGCCCCGTAGCCCGGATGCAATCCGGGAGCAGTGCAAGACTTGCCTACGCTTCCCGGATTGCATCCGGGTTACTGGCGCTCCTACTGCTTCTGACCAGCAATGCCTACGCTTTCGACCTGGAACAACTCAGCGCCCAACTTGCAAAGCCGGCCGTGGTACGCGGCCCACTGATCCAGGAAAAACACCTGCGTGCCCTGCCGCAACCGCTGACCAGCCACGGTCAATTCGTCCTGAGTGCCGAGCTGGGCCTGCTCTGGCAACTGCAAAGCCCGCTCAAGCAGGATTACCGCATCGACCATAGCGGCATCGCCAAACGCACCGCCAAGGGTTGGCAGCTGCAACCCGGCCAGGATGTCGCCGCGCAGCAGAGCCGGCTGTTCCTCGCCGTACTCAAGGGCGACCACAGCGGCTTGGCCCGCGATTTCGACCTGCAACTGAGCGGAGGCAGCGAGGCTTGGCAGCTGAACCTCACTCCCCATTCATTGCTGCTCAAGCAGATTTTCCAGCGCATCCGGATCGACGGCGGCGCGTTGGTCGAGCGCATCGAACTGCTGGAAACCCAGGGCGACAAAACCGTGCTGCGCCTGCCCGACAGCCAGCCCGGCGATACCTTGAACGAGCAGGAGCGCCGCGATTTTGCCCATTGAGCAGCGCGCGCTGGAGCGCAGCCTGCCGCGGCTGTTCGGCGTTTTTTTGCTGGCGCTGCTGGCCCTGGCCGCCTGGCAATGGCGCAACGGCCCGCCCGTTGCCGCGAGCATGCTCGACCTGCTGCCCGCAGGCGCTGGCGACGCCCTGGTGCTGCAAGCCGAACAGCGCATGCAGGAGCCCTTGAACCGCGAACTGCTGCTACTGATCGGCCATCGCCAACGCGAACAGGCCATTGCCCTGGTGCAGCAAGTCGGCGCGCAATGGCGCGCCAACCAGACTTTCGAGCGCGTGCAGTGGAACCTGGAAGCAGACCTGCCGGCCCTGCGTCAGCAACTACTGGCCAGCCGCCTGGCGCTGTTATCGCCAGCCGACCGCCAGTTGCTGATCGAACAGCCCGAGGCGTTTATCCAGCAGCGCAGCGCGCAACTGTTCGACACCTTCGCCGCCTTCGGCCTGCTGCCGCTGGAGCAGGATTGGCTGGGCCTGGGCGCCCGCGCCCAGCAGGCGCTGACCCCGCACAGCCGCATCCAGGCCGACCTCGGCAGCGGCGCCCTGTTGGTCGAGGACAACGGCACGACCTGGGCGCTGTTGCGCGCTCGCGTGCGCGGTGACTCCTTCGATTTGCAGGCACCACTGGCCATCGCCACGGCGGTGGCCGAAGTACGCGCCCAAGTGACGAGCGAGGGCGGTCAGTTACTGGCGGCCAGCGGCCTGCTGTACGCCGCGGCCGGCCAGGCCCAGGCCAGCCGCGAAATCGGCTGGATCGGCGGCGGCGCGGTGCTCGGCATTCTCCTTCTGTTGTTACTGGCCTACAGACGCGCCCGCGCGCTGCTCAGCCTGCTGCCGGTCGGCGTGGCACTGCTGGCGGGCATCAGCGCCTGCGTGCTGGTGTTCGGCCAGATCAATGCGCTGACCCTGATACTCGGCGCCAGCCTGATCGGCGTGGCCGCGGATTATCCGCAACACTACTTGAGTAAAAGCTGGGGCCAGCGCGACTGGCGCAGCTGGGCCGCCCTGCGCGCTACCCTGCCTGGCCTGAGTCTGAGCCTGGGCACCAACCTGCTCGGCTACTTGGCGCTGGCCTTTACGCCGTTTCCGGCGCTGACCCAGATCGCGCTGTTTTCCGCCGCCGGCCTGATCGCCGCCTACCTCTGCTCGGTGTGCCTACTGCCGGCGTGGCTCGTGGGCCTGCGCCCGAACCCGGCGCCCGGCCTGCTGCCCCTCAGCGAAAAACTCCTGAGCTTGCGTGCCCGCCTGCTCGGCAAAATCGGCAGTGCGCCCCTGCTCGGCCTGCTGGTGCTGTTTTGCGCCGGCGGCCTGTGGCAGCTGCACACGCAAAACGATTTGCGCCAATGGCTCGGCCAGGAGCCACGCTTGCTCGGCGAAGCCCAGCGCATCGCCGAACTGACCGGGCAACAACCCACCAGCCAGTTTTTCCTGGTACGCGCCGCGGATGAAGCCCAGTTGCTGCAACGCCAGGCCGAACTCAGCGCACGCCTGGATCGCCTGGTCGAGGACGGCGCTTTACGCGGCTACCGCGCGCTCAGCCAATTGGTCGCGCCCACCCAACAGCGGCAGGCGCTGCGCGCGGCCTTGAGCGAGCTGCCCGAACATTGGCAAGCATTGCTCGCCGCCGGTATTCCCGAGGCCGCGCTGCAAGCGGAACTGCAGCAATTGCTGAACACTCCGCAACCGACGATCGGCCAAGCCCTGGCCACGCCCCTCGGCGAAGCTTGGCGCCCACTGTGGTTGGGCGCCGACGCCCAGGGCCAGGTCGCCGGTCTGGTCAGCTTGCAGGGCCAGATCGAGCGGGCGCAGCTCGACGCCGCGGCCGCGGGGCTGGCCGGCGTGCAACTGGTCGACCGCCTGGGCGAGTTGAATGGCCTGTTCGCCGCCACCCAACTGAGCGCGGCGCAACTCAAGCTGGCCTCCTGCGCCGCCATCGTGCTGCTGTTGTGCCTGCCCTTCGGCCTGACCGGCGCCTTGCGCGTGGTTTGCCTGCCGCTGTTGGCCACCGCCGCAGCCCTGGCCTGCCTCGGCTGGCTGGGCCAGCCCTTGACCCTGTTCAGCCTGTTCGGCCTGCTGTTGATCACCGCGATCGGCGTCGATTACGCGATCCTGATGCGCGAGGGCATCGGCGGCGCGGCGGTGAGTCTGATCGGCACCCTGCTCGCGGCGGCCACCAGTTGGCTGTCGTTCGGCCTGTTGCTGGTCAGCCAGACGCCCGCCATCGCCAACTTCGGCCTGGCGGTCAGCCTCGGCCTGTTGTTCTGCTGCCTGCTCGCGCCCTGGGCGAGCAAGGCCGTGCCGGCCGGCGCAGCGGTGGCGGCATGAGCATCGCCCTGTGCTGGCTCGGCCTGTTGGCGCTGTTCGCCGGCGTCACCTGGCTGGGTCGACGTCTGCGCGTGATACCCATCGTCAGCCAACTGCTGCTGGCCACCCTGGGTTTGCCGTTGGTGCTGTTATGGAGCACGCCGCAGGGCTTCGGCGCCGAAGAATTGCTCGCCCCGGATTGGCTGGCGCTGCTCTATGGCTTGGCGTTCACCCTGGTGCTGGGGCAAATCCTCAGCGAGGCGGTCGACCTCGACCTGGATGCCGGCAGCCTCAAGATCGCCGTGCCGAGTTTCTTCCTGCCGTTTTTCTGCGGCCTGGCCTGCGCGCTCTGGCTGTTGCCGGCGCAAAGCACAGTGGCGAGCATCGCCATCGGCCTGCTGTTCGCCTTGACCGCGATTCCGGTGCTGTTCCTCTACTTGCGGCATTTCGGCTACCCGCCGGGGAAAATCCGCCAATTGCTGCAAGCGGCGATTCTGATGGACCTGCTGTGCTGGGCGATCTTCGCCCTGGCCGAAGGCAGCGGCGCGCCGGAAAAATTGCTCTGGCCCCTGCTCGCAGCCTGCCTGCCGCTGCTGTTGAAACTGTTGCGCGTGCGTTCGGCCTGGTTCAACGGCCTGTGCTTCTTCGCCCTGCTGCTGACGATGCACCGGCTCGAACTCAATGCCCTGGTCTTCGCCATCGCCTATCTGCTGTTGCTCTCCGGCTTGCGCCTACCGCTGCGCCTGCCCTTGCCGGCCGCCTGGTTCGGCGCCTTGCAGACCTGGCTGGCGGTGCCGCTGATCCTCAGCTACGGCATGCTGCACGTCGACTGGCGCAGCGCCTGGAGCAGCTACTCCTGGCTGCAACTGATTGCCTTGTTGCTGCTGCCGATACTCAGCAAACTGGCCGGCAACTGGCTGGGCCTGTCCTGGGCGGAAAAACGCCTGGGGCCGCGCCTGGGCAAATGGCGCGAAAGCCTGCTATTGAATACCCGCGGTTTGACCGAAATCGTCTTCCTCAACCTGTTGCTCCAGCAGCGGATAATCGGCGCCGAACTGTACTTCGCGCTGATGCTGATGGGCCTGATCGCCACCCTGCTGCCGGCATTGACCGGCAGAGCCCCTTACCCCAGCAATGCCACTCCCGCCAATACCGTTAACGAGGCACGCCGTTATGAAGTCTCTTGAGCTTGAGCAACGCCAGGTCGTAGTCATAGGTGCCGGCCCTTCGGGGGCCATTGCCAGCGCCTTACTCAAGCGACAGGGACATGACGTATTGGTGCTCGAACGCCAGCGTTTCCCGCGTTTTTCCATCGGCGAGAGCCTGCTCTCGCACTGCCTGGATTTCGTCGAGGAAGCCGGCATGCTCGAAGCGGTCAGGGCCGCGGGCTTTCAGACCAAACACGGCGCAGCCTTCGGTTGGGGCGAGCGCTATACCGAATTCGATTTCCGCGACACCTTCACCCCGGGCCAGGGCTCGACCTATCAGGTGCTGCGCGCCGACTTCGACAAGCTGCTGGCCGATCAGGCCGAGTTGCAGGGCGTGGAAATCCGTTACGAGGAAGAAATAGTCGCCGCCGAGTTCGACGGGGCCTGCCCGCGCCTGACGGTCAAACGCCTGAGCGATGGCCATAGCTACCAGGTGGAATGCGCCTTCGTCCTCGATGCCAGTGGCTACGGCCGGGTGCTGCCGCGTTTGCTCGATCTCGATACGCCGTCGAGTTTCCCGGTGCGCCAGGCGCTGTTCACCCATGTGGAAGACCGCATCGACGCGGCCTCGGGCTTCGACCGCGAAAAAATCCTTATCACCACCCACCCGACCCTGCGCGACGTCTGGTTCTGGACCATTCCCTTCAGCAACGGCCGCTGCTCCCTCGGCGTGGTCGCCGATGCCAGCCGCTTCCAGGGGCGACCCGAAAACCTGGACGCCTGCCTGCGTCAGTTCGTCGACGAGACCCCGAGCCTGAGCCGGCCGCTGCAGAACGCCGTCTGGGACACCCCGGCGCGGGCCATCGGCGGCTATTCGGCGAATGTCAAAACGCTGCACGGGCCGGGGTTTGCCCTGCTCGGTAACGCCGCGGAATTCCTCGATCCGGTATTTTCCTCCGGGGTGACCATCGCCATGCGCTCGGCGAGCATGGCCGCCGGCCTGCTGCATCGTCAGTTGAGCGGCGAAAGCATCGATTGGGAGCGGCAGTTCGCGATTCCGCTGAAACGCGGTGTGGACACGTTCCGCGTGTATGTCGAGGGTTGGTACGATGGCAGCTTCCAGGATGTCATCTACTACCAACACGCCACCCCGGAAATCCGTCGGATGATCAGTTCGATCCTCGCCGGCTATGCCTGGGACGAACGCAACCCCTATGTCGCCGAGCCCAGGCGCCGCCTGCGGGTGCTCAGCGAACTCTGCGCCACGAACGGATAAGGATATCGATGAACAACACCGCCCCCGCTCCCGTCGCCGCAACCTATGTCGAGGAAACCCGTTTCGGTTTCTGGTTCCTGCGCAGCCACGTCTGGCACCACCATGTGCTGCGCGTGGCGATCGACGACCTCAAGGGGCTGATCGATACGCCGCTGCCCGAGACGCCAGTGCTACTGGATGTCGGCTGCGGCCAGGGCAAGTCGTTCGGCCTGCTGGCCGGCGCGTTCAAGCCGGCGCGTTTGCTCGGTCTGGACGCCGACCCGCACAGCCTCGACTGCTCGCGCGCCGAAGCCGAGCGCCTGGGCCTGGATGTACAACTGATCGCCAATGACTGCGCGGCCATCGAGCTGCCGGATGCCAGCGTCGATCTGCTGTTCTGCCACCAGACCTTCCATCACCTGGTGGAACAGGAACGAGCCCTGGGCGAATTCTGGCGCGTGCTCAAGCCCGGCGGCTTGCTGCTGTTCGCCGAATCGACCAAGTTCTATATCGACACCTGGGTGATCCGCTGGCTGTTCCGCCACCCGATGCAGGTGCAGAAAAGCGCCGAGCAGTACCTGGAGATGTTGCGTGTCCAGGGCTTCGAATTTACCGAACGCAATCTTTCCTACCCCTACCTGTGGTGGAGCCGCTCCAAGGATTTCGGCCTGCTCGAACGCTGGGGCCTGCGCCGGCCCAAGCCGGTCGGCCAACGCGACGAAACCCTGGTCAACGTCGCGGCGCGCAAACCGCTGGGGCACGTCAGGTGATTATTCGCGCTACCTGCCTGAGCCTCTGCCTGCTGTTGGCCGCCTGCACCGCGCGCACGCCGTTGCCCTCCGCGGCGCCGCCGCTGAACGCGCCGCTGCCACTGGCGCTGCAGATCGAGCGCGAGCAAGGCGACGAGCAGCAGAGCTGGTGGCTGGTGGTGCAAGCCGAGGGGCCGGCCTTGCGCTGGTCGCTGTTCGATCCGCTTGGCGTGCCCCTGGCGCGGCAGTTGCTGGAGGATGGCGCCTGGCGCGCCGACGGCCTGCTGCCGCCGAACGACGAAGCGCGCGAACTGTTCGCCGCCCTGCTGTTCGCCGTAACGCCAGCCGACGCCTTGACCGAAGGCTATGCGCCGAGCGCCTGGCAAGCGCTGGCCGGCGGACAACGCTGGCTCGCCCCGCACTGGCGCATCGACTACCTGGCGCCCCTGGATTTCACCCTGCACCGAGCCGAAGGGCCGCGTTACCGGGTCCACGCGCTCGCAGACCACGAGATTCCCTGATGCCCGCTTACCTGAATGCCTTGGGTCTGATTTGCGCCCTCGGCCACGACAAACAGACGGTGGCCGATGCCCTGTTCGCCGGCGATACAACGGGCATGCGCATGCAAGAAGGCTGGGTCACCGACCGCAGCCTGACCGTCGGCGCGGTCACCGCCGAACTGCCCGCCATGCCGGCCGGCCTGGAACAGGCGCACAGCCGCAACAACCAACTGCTGCTGGCCGCCGCACTGCAGATCGAGGCCCCGATCCGAGCCGCCATCGCCCGCTACGGCGCCGGTCGCGTCGGCCTGGTCCTGGGCACCAGCACCTCGGGAATCGACGAAGCCAGCCAGAGCATCGCACGCTACGTGCACGAGGGCGTGCTACCGGCGCACTACCGCTACGCCGAGCAGGAGATGGTCGCCCCCGCGCGCTTTCTCGGCGACTGGCTGGGCCTGCTAGGCCCGCATTACAGCATCTCCACCGCCTGCACCTCGAGCGCGCGGGCATTGCTCAGCGCCCAGCGTTTGCTCGCCCAAGGCTACTGCGATGCAGTGATCTGCGGCGGCGTGGACAGCCTTTGCCGGCTAACCCTGAACGGCTTCAGCGCGCTGGAGGCGGTGGCGGCCGAGCGCTGCAATCCGTTTTCCGCGAACCGCCATGGGATCAATATCGGCGAGGGCGCGGCGCTGTTTCTGATGACCAGAGAGCCGATGAGCCGGGAGCAGAGCCCACGGAGTGCCGTACCAATCGCCCTGCTCGGCGGCGGCGCCAGCTCCGATGCCCACCATATTTCCGCGCCTCATCCTGAGGGGCTCGGCGCACAACAGGCGATGCGTAAAGCGCTACGCGCAGCGGGCCTGCAAGCCGAGGATATCGACTACCTGAACCTGCACGGCACCGCCACCCGGCACAACGACGCCATGGAAAGCCTGGCGGTACAGGCGCTGTTCCCGGCCGGCGTGCCCTGCTCCTCGAGCAAGCCGCTGACCGGCCATACGCTGGGCGCCGCCGGCGCCCTGGAAGCGGCCTTCTGCTGGCTCAGCCTGAGCGAACACAACCCGCATAATCTACTGCCGCCGCACCTCTGGGACGCCGAGCCCGACCCGGAGTTGCCGACCCTGCAGCTGGTCCAGCAAGGCGCGCGCATGGCGCGTAGCCAGGGCCGGCGCCTGATGAGCAATTCCTTCGCCTTCGGCGGCAGCAATATCAGCCTGATTTTAGGTGAAGAGACGGGTGAAGAGACTGGAGATGCACCATGAATTGCCAATGGCCGATTGCCGAATTGTTGCCGCATGCCGGCGATATGATTTTGCTCGATGAAGTGCTGCGCTATGGCGACGAAGATGTGCACACCCGCCTCGAGGTCCGCAGCGGCGGCCTGTTCAGTCAGGCGGACG
>NZ_CAMPHN010000079.1 GCF_946885885.1 uncultured Pseudomonas sp. | reverse complement strand
TCAGCGAAAGCGAGCTGGATAACCTGGTATTGCTGGCCGGCGCCGCCGACCAGCCTTGGCAGGGCGCCAAGTTGCTCGCCGGTATGCTCGATCAGGGCTTGCTGCCGCGTAGCGTTGCGCGCGAGGAGCGTCTTGGCCTGCTCTGGTGGCAGGCCCGCGAGCGCAAGGCCGCCGCCGGGGTATTCCGCGAGCTGGCCGGGCGTTCCGGGAGCCCCAAGCACTGGCTGAATCTGGCCCAGTTGGAACTGGAGCAGGCGCGTTGGCAGGCGGGGCTCGAGGCCTTGACCAAAGCCGAACGTGCCGGCGCCGAACGCGGCAAAGTCCGCGCCTGGCGCAACTGGGCGGAAAGCGAGCTGAGCTACCAGCGCGACAAGCGCCTAGCGGCCAACTAGGCGAAGAGCGCGCGGCGGGCCTGCGCAGCCCGTGCGGCACAATTGACGCCATCCCCGTTAATCCGCGAGGATCGCCCCTTTGCCCAGCGAAGGAGCTTTGCGGCCATGCCCGACGTCAGTATCCGCACCATGACCCGCGATGAGCTCGACCTGGCGATCGAACTGGCCGCGCGGGAGGGCTGGAATCCCGGCTTGCACGACGCCGCCTGTTTCCATCGGGCCGACCCTGAAGGTTTCCTGATCGCCGAGGTGGCGGGCCGGTTGGCCGGCTGCATCAGCGCGGTGGCCTACGGCTCGCTCTTCGGCTTTATCGGCCTGTATATCGTGACTCCCGAATTCCGTGGTCAAGGCATCGGCATGCGCCTGTGGCAGCAAGGCATGCAGCGTCTGAACGGCCGGGTCGTCGGTCTCGATGGGGTGCCGGAGCAGCAGGACAACTACCGCAAGTCCGGCTTTGCGCTGGCCTGGCGCAATGCGCGCTATGCCGTCCGGGCCAGGCGAGCCGACCAGGCGCTTGCCGCACAGATCCGCCCGGTGAGCGAGGCGGATTTCGCCGCGCTGTGCGCCGATGATCGGCGCGTGTTTCCCGCCCCGCGCGAAGGCTTCCTGCGCGCCTGGCTGGATATGCCGGAGGCCAGCGCATTGCTGTGGCGAGAAGAGGGGCGGCTTGCCGGCTGGGGAGTGATTCGTCGCTGCCGCGAAGGGCACAAGATCGGCCCGCTGTTGGCGGACAATGCGCAGGTCGCCCGCGGGCTGTTCGAGGCGCTCTGCGCCCAGGTGCCGGCGGGAGAAGCGGTGTTCCTCGACGTGCCGCTGGAGAACGCCGAGGCGCTGGCGCTGGTTCAGGCGCAGGGCATGAATTGCGTATTCGAGACGGCGCGAATGTATGCCGGCCGCGCCCCGCAGATCGAGTTGCCACGGGTATTCGGCATCAGCACCTTCGAGCTCGGTTGAGGCGGCGGCGACTCAGCTCTCCGGCAGCTCGTAGGCGTAAATCTTCTCGGCCTGCATCTGGTAACCGGCTTCGGCCAGCTCGCTACTGCTTTGTTCGACTTTCAGCGGCCCTTCGATCCAGAACGGCTGGTACAGCGCATCCAGCAGCACGCCCAGCTCGGCGGTGACGTGCACGATCTGGTTCGACGGCGGTGGCGGTACGTGGATGCAGGCGCCGAAGTAGGGCACCAGCAGGAACTCGGTGACCCGGCCTTCGTCGGTCACATCCAGCGGCACTATATAACCCGGCAATTTCACCATCTGACCGTCGAGCTCCTCGACTACCGGTGCTGCCGGCGATTGCTGCGTTGCGGCCGGGCCGGATTCGGACAGGGCGTCCGCCAGTTGCGAGAGGTCATGAATGGGGGCGGGTTCGGCGACTTGCGCGGGCGCATCGGCCGGGACCATCTCCGACCAGTTCAGCTCGCGCACCTCGGTGGCCGATACGGGCGCGGCCAGGGCGATAAGCACAGCAGCGAGCAGGGGGCGGAGCATGGTGTTACCTCGTTTCGAGAAGGATCATAGGCGGCGTTATAAACGAATCGACAGGCCATCGGCCAGCGATTGCCGATAGGCCCGCCAGGCGGGCACGCAGCCCATCAGCAGGGCGGCCGCCAGAATAGCGCCGAGCAGCGTCCACTCATAGGTCGTTGGCGCTGCGAGCGGCAGGTACAGGCCGTAGCTGGCCTGCACATAGCCTTGCGCCGCGGCGATGCCCGCGTACAGCAGCAGCAAGCCAAACAGCACGCCGGCCAGCGCCAGGGCGAAGGCTTCCAGAATCAGCAGGCTGGCGATATGCCAAGGTCGGGCACCGACCGAGCGCAGAATCGCCATCTCGCGACGGCGCTCGTTGAGGCTGGTGAGGATCGCCGTGAGCATGCCGATCAGCCCGGTCAGCACGACGAACAGCGAGACCACGAACAGCGCTTGTTCCGCCGTGCCCATCAGACTCCACAGTTCCTGCAGGGCGACCCCGGGCAAAATCGCCAGCAGCGGTTCGCCGCGGAACTCGTTGATCTCGCGCTGCAAACTGAAGGTGGCGATCTTGCTGTTCAGACCAAGTAGAAAGGCGGTGATCTGCTTGGGCTGTAAATCCATATTTCTGGCTTGTTCGGCGCTGACCACTCCAGCTCCACGGGCCGGCATACCGTTCTGCCAGTCGATATGCAGCGCTTCCATCCCGCCGAGGGAAATATGCAGGGTGCGGTCCACCGGGGTGCCGGTGCGCTGCAGAATGCCGACCACGGTAAAGGGTTTGTCGTCGTGTTTGACCAGGCTGATGGTCGCAACGCCGTGGGCCAGCACCAGTTCCTCGCCGAGCTGATAGTGCAGCGCCTCGGCCACCTCCGCGCCCAATACCACCTCGAAGGGATCATCGGCAAAGGCGCGGCCCTGCTCGATCTTCAGTGGTTGGCTGCGGGCATAGCGAAAGTGCTCGAAATATGCCGCACTGGTGCCCATCACCCGGTAGCCGCGGTGCGAGTCGCCGAGGGAAATCGGAATCGCCCATTTGACCTGGCGGTGCGCGGCGAAGCGCTCGAAGCTGTTCCAGCGGATATTGTTGGTGGCATTGCCGATGCGGAACACCGAGTACAGCAGCAGATTCACGCTGCCCGAGCGCGCGCCGACGATCAGGTCGGTACCGCTGATGGTGTTGGCGAAGCTGGCGCGGGCTTCGGTGCGCACCCGCTCGACGGCGAGCAGCAGGCAGACCGACAAGGCGATGGCGAACATCGTCAGCAGCGCGGTAAAGCGGCGATTGCCCAGGCTGGCCAGGGCCAGACGCAATAGATACACCTTTAAATCTCCGTCGAGTGAGTCGCGCGGTTGAGTTCCGCCAACGACAGGCTGCGGTCGAACAGACGCGCCAGGCTCTGGTCGTGGCTGACGAACAACAGGCTCGAACCGGCCGCACGGCATTCGGCGAACAACAGTTCGAGAAAGGCTTCGCGGGCATCGGCGTCGAGGGCCGAGGTCGGTTCGTCGGCGATCACCAATTCAGGCTGGCCGATCAATGCGCGGGCGGCAGCCACTCGCTGCTGCTGGCCGATCGATAGCTCATCGGCACGCCGTTCCAGCAGGCCGGCGTCCTGCAAACCCAGATGTGCGAGCAGGCTCGCTGCGGCGTTATCGACGCTGCCATGGCGCTGGATCGCGCGGCCGGCGCGCAGCTTGGAGAAATGGCAGGGCAGTTCGACGTTCTCGCGCACCGAGAGGAACGGCAGCAAATTGAACTGCTGAAAAATGTAGCCGGTGTGGTCGACGCGAAAACGGTCGCGGGCGCCGGCGGACAATTTGCTCAAGTCCTGACCGAGCAGCTGGATGATGCCGCGGTTGGGCTTCTGCACGCCGCCCAGCAGGCCGAGCAGGGTGGTCTTACCGCTGCCGCTCGGGCCTTTGAGAAACAGGGTTTCGCCGCGCTCCAGAGTGAAGCCGGGAATATCCAGCAACTCGGCATGGCCAGGCCAGGCGAAGCCGAGGTCGGACAGTTGGATCAGAGCTGAACTCATAGGAAACTCGTTTGGCGCGTAGGGTGGATCGGGGCGCGTCGCCGACGCTTCATCCATCCACCCCTACGTTCTTAGAAACCGAGGGACGGCTTGGCAGGCGTCAACTCCACGCCTTGCTGGCCATTCGGGCCGATCAGTTGTACCTGAATTTTCTCGGTGGCGGGGAAGCGCGTGAACAGTTCGCCCAGGTTCAGTTGCTTCAGTTCGCCGGGCTTTTTGCAGTCGAGCCGGTAATGCGCATGGATTTCGCTGTGCTCACTGTCTTTATCGTGGGCGTGGTGCTCTTCGTCTTCATGCTCGTGTTCGTCATCTTCGAACAGCGGGCTCTCCAGCTCCGTTTCGCTCAGGCTGCAATCGCCTGCGCTCAAGCCGAACAGGGCCAGCGGGTCCTGCAACTGGCTGCGCGCGGCGGCGACCTTGGCCTTATCGGCGTCGCTCTCGGCGGCATGTTCGAAGCCCACCAGGTTCATCGCCGGGCTTTCCAGCTCCAGCTCCAGGGCTTGGCCATCGAGCACCACATTGAGCTGGGCGATGCCATGCTCGTGGGCGTCGAGGCTGCCGTGTTCGTCTTGGTCATGGGCATGCTCGTGGTCGCTGGCCTGGGCAACGGCCAGCGGCAACAGGGCGAAAGGCAGGGCAAGCAAGAGGCGGCGCATGGATGTCTCCGATGATGGTGGCTAATTAGCGTTACGTTATAACAATTTTGACCCTCGTCTGGCCAGCATCCCTTGGCGATATGCGGGCGACATGGGAGCATGCCCGCAGATCATTCGAGGATAGAGACATGGTGCGCATTCGTGGACGGGTCGGTGATTGGCCGGTGGATCTGACAGTGGAGCTGGACGCCGAGGATTGGGCCCAGCTGGCGCAGCACCTCACGCCGAGTGCACCGGCCGAGCCGCTGCCCGCCGCTAAGCCCGCCACCATGCCGGCGCCAGGCGATGCCTTGTGGCAAACCACCTTGGACCTGCTGCGTAGCGCCGGACAGATCGACGGCCCGCAACTGCTCGGGCAACTGGCCGCGCTCGCCGGTGGCGAGGCCGCCGGCAAACGCCTGCTGGTGCGCCTGCGCCATAGCACCCAGGTGCGGATGGAGACGGGCGTGGATGCGCCTATCTATCATTGGGTGGGCGAGCCGCAGCCCTAAGCTTCAAGCCATAAGCTGCAAGCAAGAGCTTGCGCTGCCCGGACGGACGTCACCCTGATTCGCTTGCAGCTTGCAGCTGCGATCAATAAATCGCCTGATACAACTTGCGCCGGTAGGCGGTGACCAGTGGGTGCTCGTTGCCGAGTAGGTCGAAGACTTGCAGCAGGGTTTTGTGCGGCAGGCCGTCGGCGTAGCTGCGGTTGCGGATAAACAGCTTGAGCAGGGCGTCGAGCGCTGGCTCGTAATGTTGGCGCGCCAGCTGTTGGATCGCCAGTTGGTAGCTGGCTTCGTCGTCCTCGGCGTTTTGCGCCAGGCGGGTTTTCAGGCTGGCGACATCGGGCAGGTCGGCGGCCTGACGGAGGAAGGTTAGTTGCGCGCGCGCACTGGCCAGGGCCTGTTTGTGTTCATCGCCGCTCACCGCGTTGAGCGCGGCCTCGGCTTCGCCCAGTTCGCCGCGCTCGGCCAGGCAGCGGGCGTAGAGGATCAGCGCTACGGCATGCTGATTGTTTTCCGTCAGCAGTACTTTGAGCAGGGCTTCGGCATCGCCGATGCGGCCCTCGGCGAACAGCGCCTGAGCGGCCTCCATGGGATCGGCCGCGGCGGGCGCCGGTTCGGCCACATGGGGCTTGAGCATTTCGCGGATCGCCGACTCCGGTTGTGCGCCGCTGAAGCCGTCGACCGGTTGGCCATCCTTGAACAGCACCACGGTCGGCAGGCTGCGGATGCCGAAGCGCGCGACTATGTCATGCTCGGCATCGCAATTGATCTTGGCCAGCAGCAACTCGCCCTGGTAACCCTCGGTGATCTGCGCCAGCAGCGGCATCAGCGCCTTGCAGGGCGCGCACCATTCGGCCCAGAAATCCACCAGCACCGGCTTGTGAAAGGAATTTTCGATGACCAGTTGTTCGAAGCTGGCGCTGCCGGAGATATCAAAAATGTAGGGGGAGTCGCTCATGGTCGGTCTCGGCTGGGCGAAATGATAAGTGGACTATAAATGTGGGCGCGAGGCGCTGGATACAAGTGCGGCTCAATCCCGCTGCGCATGATAGAGGCTGACATGGCGGAACTCCGCCGGCTCGGCCAGATCCGGCCAGGTGCAGGCCTCCAGAATGCCCAAACGTCGATACAGCGGATGCTGGAAGTCGCGGACCCGCGAGTCGGCCACCAGCGCCTGATGTCCGCGGCTGAGGAACTGGTCGAGCAGCGGCAGGTTAGCGCGGTCGTAGAGCACGTCGGCGACGATGATCAGGTCGAAACGGTTGGCCTCGGCGAAGAAGTCCGCCGAGTAGCTCAATTCCACGTCATTCAGCGCGGCATTGGCCCGACAGGCGAGCAGCGCCAGCGGATCGAGGTCGCAGGCCACCACCTCCAGCGCGCCGGCCTTGGCCGCGGCGATGGCGGCGACGCCGGAACCGGCGCCGAAATCCAGCACGCGCTTGCCGCGCACCCACTCCGGTCGCTCGGCCAGCCAGCGTGCCAGCACCAGGCCGCTGGCCCAGCAGAAGCACCAATAGGGTGGCTCTTCGAGAATCCGCCGGGTTTCCTCGGGGCTGAATGCGCGATCCATATTCTGCGCATCGATCAGCCACAGACGCAGATCGGTGCCCGGCAGGGTTTCGGCGCTCAAGCGGGCGTCGCCGAGCAGCTGATCGAGGGCCTGTTGCAAGCTGGCGGGCGGCGTCATGGCGCGCTATCCGGGCGCCAGTCGCTCGGTAGGCGTTGTACATGGGGCACAAATGGTGGCGTTTTGACGTTCATCGGTAATCGAGCCGGGATGATCGGAGCGCGCTTGTATACCGCAAAGCGCATTGCTTGTCTTGCCCATGGGATGCGCTACCATGGCGGTTTTCGCGCCGGGACCGGTTTACGTTCGGTCGCGGCCGCTACGAATCCCCCATAGACCCCAAGGCCATTCTATTTATGCACTGTCCTTTCTGCGGTGCTAACGACACCAAGGTCATCGATTCCCGCCTGGTCGCCGAGGGCGAGCAAGTGCGTCGCCGGCGCGAATGCGTGGCTTGCGGCGAGCGTTTCACCACCTTCGAAACCGCCGAGCTGGTGATGCCGCGCCTGATCAAGCAGGACGGCAGCCGCCAGCCCTTCGACGAGGACAAGCTGCGTGCCGGCATGCAGCGCGCGCTGGAAAAGCGCCCCGTGAGCATCGAGCGTCTGGAAGCGGCCATCGCCCATATCAAGCACAAGTTGCGGGCCACCGGCGAGCGCGAGATCAAGTCTCTGGTGCTCGGCGAGTTGGTCATGGGCGAGCTGCAGAAGCTCGATGAAGTTGCCTATATCCGTTTCGCCTCGGTGTACCGACGCTTTCAGGATCTCAACGAATTCCGCGAGGAAATCGACCGCTTGTCCCGCGAACCCACGAAAGGCTGACGATGAACTGCGATCACGCCTTTATGGCCCGCGCGCTGGAACTGGCCCGTAAAGGCCTGTACTCCACTCACCCGAACCCGCGGGTCGGCTGCGTCATCGTCAACGATGAACGCATCGTCGGCGAGGGCTGGCATGCCCGTGCTGGCGAGCCGCACGCCGAGGTCTATGCGCTACGTCAGGCGGCGACCAAGGCGCGGGGCGCCACCGCCTATGTCACCCTCGAACCCTGCAGCCATCACGGGCGCACCCCGCCTTGCGCCGATGCGCTGATCGCCGCGGGCGTCGCGCGCGTCGTGGCGGCCATGCAGGACCCCAACCCGGAAGTCGCCGGCCGTGGCCTCGCGCGTCTGAGCCAGGCCGGTATCGCCGTCCACAGCGGTGTGCTGGAAGCCGAGGCGCGGGCGTTGAATGCCGGGTTCATCAAGCGCATGGAGCACGGCATGCCGTTCGTGCGGGCCAAGCTGGCGATGAGCCTGGATGGGCGCACGGCGATGGCCAACGGCGAAAGCCAATGGATTACCGGCCCTGCGGCGCGTGCCGCGGTGCAGCGTTTGCGCGCGAGTGCCAGCGTGGTGCTGAGCGGCGCCGATACGGTGCTGGCCGACAACGCGCGGCTGACCGTGCGCGCCGAGGAGCTGGGCCTGGGCGCCGAGCTCACGGCGCTGGCGATTACCCGTCCGCCGCTGCGCGTGCTGGTCGATGGCCGCCTGCGCGTGCCCTTGAGTTCGGTGTTCTTTCAGACCGCTCCGGCGCTGGTGGCGACCTGCGCCGCGGCATCGGCGCGCGACCGCTACCTGGACGAGGGCCATGAGTTGCTGGCCGTGCCGGGTAGTAACGGCCATGTCGATTTGCGCAAGCTGCTCGCCGAACTGGCCGCGCGCGGTGCCAACGAGGTGCTGGTCGAGGCGGGGCCGCGCCTGGCCGGCGCGTTCGCCCGTCTCGGTTTGATCGACGAATACCAGTTGTTCGTCGCGCCCAAGCTGCTCGGCTCCAGCGCCCGGCCGCTGCTCGATCTGCCCTTGGCGCGGATGGCCGAGGCGCCGGAGTTGAAAATCGTCGACATGCGCGCGGTCGGCGACGACTGGCGGATTACCGCGGTGCCGCAGCACCGTTAGTGTCGCGACAACATTGAAATGTCGGTTGGTCGCGGTCTTACATGTGCCGCGATCCCGTAGGGTGGGTTAGGCGCACGCAGCTGATGGCGATGAACCAATAAGTTCCGTGGCGCCGTAACCCACCATTGGCGCAATGAAGGTATATCTTCTGGTGGGTTAGGCGGCGCACCACGATGACAGTGCCTGTTCGTTCGGAGGCTGGCGCCGCTCTACAGTTATCCGACATATCATGGTTGTCGTGACACTAGGGTAGGGGAACTGGAAAAACTGCCGGGGTCTGCTTAGCTGCCGGTTTCATATGGTCGGCTGAGGGGGTCTGGGGTGGACGCCGTACTTGATAAAGACCGGATCGGTCCTGAACTTCTCGATGATGAACTCCTTGAATACCCGGATCCAGCGATTGTCCCGCAGGTCCGGGTGGGTGAGTACCCAGAGGTCGCTGTAGTGGCCCGAGGTGAAGGTGAACAGGCGCTGCAGCTCGGGCTTGGCCTGGTCGTCGGGTAGCAGGGCAATACCCAGGCCGGCCACGGCCAAGGCGGACATGCCGATCAGGTCGCTGCAGCGGGCGACTATCTGTTGCGGCGGGATCTGCCGCTCCACCCAGTCGAATGCCGGCAAGCGCAGCAGTTCATTGTGTGAGGAGATGATGGCATGTTCCTTGAGGGCCTCCTCGTCGGCCGGACTGCCGTGTACATCGAGATAAGCCGGCGCGGCGTAGGCGGCCCAGGCCAGGGAACACAGCTTGTGGCCGATCAGGTGCTCCGGCGGCGTCGGGGTGGCGCGAATCGCCAGATCCGCTTCGCGACGGGACAGGTTGAGGTCGTCATTGCCGATCAGCAGATTGACGTGGATATCCGGGTAGAGACGGTGGAACTCGACCAGATAGCCCGGCAGGTAGCTGTAGGCCAGGTTGTGCGGCGCGGTGACGTTGATCACGCCGCGCAACTGGTCGGTGCGGTTATCCAGCAACCGCTGCAGTTCGTCGATGCGGTCGGAGATGCGCTCGACATAGGCCAGCACCTCGTCGCCGGCACCTGTCAGTCGATAGCCCTCGGGGTGACGGGCAAACAGCTTGATGCCGGCGGCCGACTCCAGGCTGTTGATGCGGCGGAATACCGTGGAGTGGGTCACCTTGAGCCGGTTGGCAGCCTTGCCCAGGGAGCCGCAGCGGGCCACGGTTAGGAAGAACTTCAGGTCGCTCCAGTTCAGATCGGTCAGGTCCATTGTCTCGCTTCACTCTCCATTGTTGGAAACGCGGTTTGCAGTTTCTGCCGTTCCGCTCTGCTTCCGCCGCGTCCTATCCTGCACAAAGGCTACCGCCGGTAGCCAAACAATGCGAGAGCCCATGGAGACGTTCGCCATGCAATACGAAAAATTGGTGCTTATCAGCCATAGGCTCTGCCCCTATGTGCAACGTTCGGTCATCACTCTGAACGAAAAGCAGATCGATCATGAGCGCATCTATGTGAATCTGGCCAAGAAGCCCGACTGGTTTCTGGCCATGTCGCCGCTGGGCAAGGTTCCGCTACTGCAGGTGGATGACCAACAAACCCTGTTCGAATCGGCGGTCATCTGCGAGTTCCTCGATGAAATCACCCCGGGTTCACTGCATCCCGCCGACCCTTTGCTAAAGGCCCGGCACCGGGCCTGGATCGAGTTCGGCTCGCAATTGCTCAACGAGATCGCCAGGCTCTACAACGCTACCCATGACGCCGCTTTCATCGACAGCGCCAAGCTGATCCGGGATAAGCTGCAACGCCTGGAAACGGTGGTGAGCGGCCCATATTTCGCCGGTGAAAACTTCAGCTTGGTGGATGCGGCCTATGGGCCGATTTTCCGTTACTTCGACACCCTGGATCGCTACCTGCCGCTGGATCCATTCGAGGGTTGCCCACGGGTGAACGCCTGGCGCGTCCAGCTATCCGTGCGGCCGTCGGTCAGGGTGGCGGTCAGCAGAGACTATCCCGAATTGCTTAAGGAGTTCGTGCAGCAACGCGATAGCATCCTCAGCCATCGCATCGCCATGGCCGACTCGAGCGTGAGCAGCACTGAGCAAAAAAACGCTCAACAGGCTCTGTAAGAGTACAGGTGCACGGGTTTCGCCAAGGTGGCTTACCACCGGAACCGAGGATCGCCAGCAAGCTGGCTTCTGCACATCTACATAGCCCCATGAATCACCCCACATCGCACGGCGATTGGGGTGGGAAGGCGTCAGGCGAAGGCGGATTGCCGGGCGAGTAAGGCGCTTTCATCCATGCATTGATCGAAACTGCCGACGATTTTTTCGGCGCGCTCGACCTGACCGCGCCAGCGGTAGACTTGGCGAAAGGCGGCGCCTTGGGGGGGATACTGACGAGAGAAGTTGATCGTCAATTGGTCGCCCGCCTGCACGTCGATCGGCCGCTCTATGGGCAGATAGGCATGCTTCCAGCTGTCCGAGGTCCCGCCCCCCTCGATGTTGTCGCCGGAGATGTCCAGCAGGGTGGCTTCGGTCAGCTCGGCGATGAAGTAGGCTTTGAAACCTGTCAGGCGATCCTGGTGCGCCAGTCGGTAGCGCAACTCGATGTCATAGGTGGCGGATTGGTCCCAGACACCGTCGTAGCGGCGCAACAGCTGGGGAGCGCTCAGGTAAAGACGCCTGGGTAGGATGCAGTCGTAATATAGGTTGAAGGGTGAGCCTATGCATTTTTGCCGGTACAGCTCGGCGATCTGATAATGGGGCGTCAGGCTGGCGATATTGCCGGTCCGCAGGTCATGGTGGGCCGTATGGGCCGCGACCGGCACCAGGTAGGCGCTGGTCGAGCGGGGCAGGGCGATGCCGTCTGGCTTGAGGAAACGCTGTATGGCGTCCTGGAGGATCGGCTGGAAGTCCTCGTTGTCGGCCATATTGCCGATGATCTCGGAGATCAGTACGTCCACCCGTTGGGGCAGCTCCACCTCGTAGGACAGTCGGTTGATCGGCTCGAAGGCCTCGGCGAAACCGGCGCGCGCCATGCGCTCCACTGCCTGCTGCAGAACAACTGCGTTCAGCTCGATGCCGTAGACCCGCTCGGCCCCGGCCTCCAGAGCCCAGAGGCTGAGAATGCCGGTGCCGGTACCCAGGTCGAGCACGCGGTCGCCGGGTTTGACGGTTTCGAAAATCGCCTGACGGTAGGCTGTCATCCGCAGCCTGTCGTTCAGCATCAGCTCATGGAAGGCCTTGTCCCACTCCAGCAGGGATTCGGAGAAAGGCGGCCAGACTTGTTCGGCGCTATAAGTCGTCATGTTTCTAATACACCTTAAAAATCCCTGGGGCCGAAGGCCGCCAGGAACAAGGGGGCGAGGATCGATAAGGTTCAGCCGGCATTGGTCGAAGGCTTGCCGCCAACCGGGTTCAGGTTGCGCTTCGGCACGGGCGCCAGGGCGTGAGCCCCCGCACCGATCAAGGCCACGCAGGCGGACATCGCGGCCAGGAACAGTGGGTATTCCCAGCCGCCGTTGGGGGCGGTGAACAGCCAGCCATTGGCCGAATGGGCCCAGGTAGCGCCCAGCAGTATGGGCAGCAGGGCCAGGCCCACGGCCCGGACCTGCACCCCCAGGATCAGCAGTATGCCGCCGACCGCCTCCATGGCGAAAACCAGGTAGGCGAGCCACTCCGGTAGGCCGATGGAGCCGAAGAACTGGGCGGTGCCTGCCAGGGTGAACACCATCAGTTTGAGGTAGAGGCTATGGGCAAGCAGCACTATGCCCAGGGAGACCCGCAGCAGTAGCGCGCCGTAGGCCTGATAGCGATCCGAGTAGGTAGTGTTTTCCATTGCGTAGCTCCAAACAATAAAGGGTGATAGCTAGTGTATGGTGGTGGTTCGGGCCCCGGGGATTGCCAAAAGTTGCAAACGGGCCTTGCGGGAACAGGCGCCGTCAGCCACTCCGAGGTCCGCACCTGCGCACCGCCAGGGGAGCGCAGGGCGGCCCGCTCAATTGCTCCCCGGTTTCCAGGCTGAACACCGACTGATGCAGCGGGCAGCTGATGGTCTTGCGCTGGCGGTTGAGCTGGCCATGGATCAGGCGCCCGGCCCGGTGCGGACAATGGTGCGGCACTTGGTACTCCTGTCCGTCTAGTTCAATGCGGAAACTGCCCTCCTCGCGGTAATCATCCAGGGTCATCGGCAGATCTCTCCTTTTTCCAGCGGCTTGCCCACGCGGTAATAGCTGCCCTGGCGATCCAGGTCGAAGGTCTGGGGCGGCACGTCGGCGGGAAATGGCAGATGCTGCAACCGCCGGGCCTTGGCGACCGCCGTCTCGAAGGCGCTGCCGGTGATGGCGCTGGCGAGCTGGGCGCCAAGCCAAGCCTTGGACGGACACAGGCTGTCGGTGGCTTGCATGGTCCGCAGCAGGCGTTGGCCCTCAATGGCATGGAAGGCATCGATATGCTGGTGCTCGCTGTAATAGGCATGGGCCTGGATGCCCAGGCGCGCGCAGGCCTGTACATAGCAGGCGAAGAAGCTCGGTATGGCGGTCTCCAGGTAGGTGATTGCGCCGGCGAAATAGGACGGGTCGTCGGCGCGCAGGGTGAGCCAGAAGAACAGGTTGACGAAGGCAAAACTGTCCGGCGCCAGGCGGTCGCCATAGAAGGCCAGCTCTGTCGGCATCCGCAGTTCGCGCAACAGGGCCAGGTACAGGCTGGTATGAGCGCGGGCGAGATTACCGGAACCGAACTCGTCGATCATTATGCGCAGCATGGGCATCTGCGCCTCCAGGGGCAGGCGCGGCAAGATGTAATAGAACACCTGCGCCTCGGTCAGGCCGTCTACCGCGAATTCCTGGACCAGGATGCGGAACTCCTCCCGGGGCATGGATTCGCCGACATAGCGGGCGCTGTCCGGCAGCTCGCGCTGTTCCTCTTCGATCAGGCTGGCCAGGCAGCGCTGCAGCTGCGGCAGATCGGTCGGGCTGTCCGCGACGGGGAACTGCGCCAGTCGTTCGGCGATCCAGTGGCGTTCGAAGGCCAGCAGGGCGGGATCCCCTCCCCCCGGATTGTGCAGCAGCCCGCGGTTGTGGAAGTACAGCTGTTGTTGGTCGAGCATCTTCACTTCCCCGTCATACGGTTCGGGCCGAGGTGATCACCCCACGGGCCTTGAGTGCCAACTTGACGTGACGGTACCAGTCCTCGCTGAACAGGTCGTAGGCCTCACTCAGGCGGCTGATTTCCCGCTGCATGGCCGGCTCCGAGCGATCCAGCGCCATCCGGCAGAGCATGGGCTCCAGATTGGCCAGGGAGACCACGTTGCCATCGGCCGGCAAATCGCCGGCCAGGCGGTGTTCCCAGCCGAGGTAGTAGGCCAGGCCGCGGGCCTGCAAGGCGGCGATCTGTTCCGGGCTGCGCGGCTGCTCGGAGGAGTCCTTGATGCCCACCACCCGCGTCAGTTCGGCGATCTGCAGCAGGGTCTCGAAGGCCGTTTCATTGCCCGACAAGCTCGACTCGTTGTAGATGTAGATATCCAGATCGGTGCCGTCATGGATCGTCCGGTAATGGGCGAGTATGGCGGGCTGATCGACATTGGCGCCGAAGGGCGAGGTCAACATGACCGCGCGAGCCCCCAGTTGGGCGGCTTGCCGCGCGTAGTCCAGGACCTCGGCGGTGCTGCCTCGTTCGATGCCGGCAATCACTGTTTGTTCGCCGGCTTCGGCCAGGGTGTAGCGCAGCATGTCGGTCCACTGGCTGGGGCTCAGATTCCAGCCTTCTCCGGAAGTCAGGCAGGGGATGTAGCCGTTCACCGCGTGGCGCGCATGCGCCAACAGTTGGGCCACGCTCTGCCGGCAAACCAGGCCATGCTCATCAAGCGGTGTGATCAAGGGTATGAAGGTGCCGGATCTCGACATGGTGCCAATCCTTATCGGTCAGAATGAAGGCGCGTGAAGCCTGGTAGAGGTCTTGCAGCTCGGGGGGGAACGCTCCCAGGGCCGGCAGGTCGTCGAAGTTGCCCAACTGGGCTTCCAGGCAGGGGAGTTTCAGTAACGCCGTGTCATGGGTGTAGAGCCGCCCCTCGCGGCTCAGCAGCACCTGGGCGACCAGCAGCGCCTGTTCCGGACGCAGGTGTCTGAGCGCACGGTCATCCAGGGCCCGCTGTAAATCGGCGAAGGTATAGCCCTCGCGCAGAATTTGCATGTCGCTGTGCAGCAGGTCCATAAAGGGGTAGTAGAGGTCCTGCACCGCTCGCGGCTGACGCCAGATGATGGCGTCGCAGATGCCGACCTGCTCGAAGTTCATCCGCGCGCGAGCCCGGTAGTGTCCGTGGAAAAAAGCCAGGGAGCGCCGGCGAATCGTCTCGTCCTCATGATGCATGCCGAGGAAGACGCTGGCATCGATAAAGGGTGCGACCTCAGCCATTGAATTGCTCCAGCGCCACGCGCATGGCCTGCATGGCGCTGGCGAACAGCTCCGGCTCGCGGGCCAGGGCGAGGCGGATGTAGCGCTGGCCCTGCTGGGGGTGGTTCCAGTAGAAGTACTTGCCCGGCAGTACGTAGATGTTGCGCCGCAGCAGGTAGTCCTGCAGCTCGTCGGCGTTCAGGCTGGGGTCGGTGATCTGGAACCAGGCCACGCTGGTTCTGACCATGGGTTCGCAATAGCTGAGCAGGGGCAGATTCAGCTGTTCCCGGGCGTAGGCGCGATTGGTTTCCAGCACCTCGCGCACCGAGGCGAAATCGTCCGCCGCGCTGTCCTGGACGTAGCGGGTGATCAGATTGAGGATAAAGGGCGAGACGTTCAGCAAAACGCTGGTGACTATGTTGTAGATATCCTCGTTGAGGTCGCGGCTGGCCATGATGGTGGCGCACTTGGCATCCTGCAGGGGCCAGGTCTTGCCGGTGTCCTCCATGGCGATGTAGCGCACGCCGGTGTCTTCCAGGATGGCGTAGACATCGCAGCGAGGCTGGTCGGAGACCAGCATGAAGGCGGCGAAGCAGAAGTCCATGATCAGCAGCTTGTCATGGTCCAGGCAGAAGCGGACGACCTCCATGAAAGCTTCCGGACCCGGGGAAAACAGGCTGAAGCCGGTGGGGTTGTTCGGGTCGACCAGGACTATGGCATCCAGGTCGATGGCATGCTCCACCAGATTGCCGTAGATGGCCGAGTGGTCGCGAAACAGCAACTCGCTCAGGGGCGACATGGGCACCTGCATGTGTTTCATCAGGTCGTGCAGGTTGTCGAAGCAGGGCTCGATCAGGCCTACCCGCAGGTTGTGCTTCTTCAGGTAGGTGGCGGTGATGTGCATGCCGATCGAGGCGGCATACACCAGGTAGATCTCGTCCTTGCGCTGCAAGGCCCGGTGTTGGCCATGGAAGCCGTAGAACGCCTCGATGAATTCCTGCTCACTCTGGTACTGGGTTTGATTCTCGGCTTGATACCAGAGGCTCGGCAGGCTCTCGACTATGCCGCGCTGGCTGCGGCTCTGCTTCTGGTGGGTATGGGCATCGGCCAGGTTGAAGCGGGTCTTCAATGCTGCGATTTCATGCTGAGTGATGTCTTCCTTGGCGCAAGTCGATGAGCTTTTGATGAGGGGGGCAACTGCGGTATCCATGGACATGATGTCCTCCTTCAGGATGAACAGACCTGGCGCCGCCGCGGGCGGCCCAGGGGATGGCGAATGGGGGGGGCTTAGCCTGTTAGGGCTGGATGACGACTTTTTCCATCATTCCGTGATCCTCATGGTCGAGGATGTGGCAATGGCTGACGAACGCGCCGGAGAAGTCGCGATAGCGCATCCGAGCCTCGATGGTGCTGCCGGCTTCGTCGTTCGGGTCGATCTCCGGGGTGTTGATCGTGTCCTTCCAGTAGCGATCGACTATGTTGCCGTTGGCGTCGCGTTGGATGATCTCGAACGGATTGACATGGATATGGAAGGGGTGGTGGGAGAATACCGAGGAGATGTACCAGGTCTGCGCCTCGCCCAGTTTGAGAATGCGCGGCTGCTCGGGATCGTAGGCCTTGCCGTTGATCAGGCCCACCCAGGGGGCGCGGCTGATGTCTATATCAAACCTGACGTACTGCGGCAGCGCGGCCAGTTCATGGTCGGCGATGGGGTCGGGGCGGTTGAGTCGGGCCAACTGGGCATTGCGGGGATAAGCCATCGATCGTGGGAAACCGCTCACCACCACGCGGGCGAGTATGTTCTGGGCATGGCCATCGAGGACCAGGGGGGCATCGCCGCGCTGCCGATCGCAATAACTGGCCGGCAGTTCGAGCGCGGCGGTTGGGCTCTCGCTGTCGATCAGGTAATACAGGCCAGGTTGGATCGCCCGCACCGCGACATCGCTGCGGTAGCCAGGGGCGAGAAACACGCCGTGGTCCACCGCCAGACGCTTGCTGCTGAAGGGAATGCCATCGGCTGCCAGTTGCACCAGGGGCACAGTCGGCCCGCTTGCACAGGCAGCGACCAGCCGCAGGTTGAGCAGTTTGCGCACGCCGCCATGGATCAGGCGCCACAACTCGACTTCACCCGGTTGCAGGCGAATTTCCGGCATCACCTTGCCGTTGAGCGAAATGTGCCAGCCGCGCTGGGCCGCTTGGTCGGTCCATGCCGTGGGGGCATAGGTGTCGTTGTTTTCGATGCGGCCGTCCTGGTCAAAGGCGATTTCCTGGAGCAGGATGGTGCGCTTGTCCGCAGTCTTCAGGCGCGGCGTGCGATCATAGTCGCCTTCGACTATCAAGGCCCCGGCCATACCGCTGCCGACCTGGACTGAGGTCGAGCCGTGCATGTGGGCGTGGTACCAGAAGGTGCCGGCCGGGTGATCGGCGGGAATCTCGATCTCGTAATCGAAGGCCTGGCCATTGGCAAGGCGGATGAATACGTTGTCGCTCTTGCCGTTCGGGTCCACATGCAGCCCGTGGGTATGCAGGTTGGTGGTGTTGAAGTGGTGCGGGAAGTTGTGGTTGCAGACCCCATGCGCGTTGCAGTGCGGCATTGGGATATCCGGCGGTAGATCGTTGACCAGGCGGATCTTCAGCGTATCGCCGGGTCGGGTCACCAGGGTCGGGCCGACGGGCTGGCCGTTGTAGCTGCGCAGATAGAGCTGTTCGGTGACGGACTGGCCATTACGCAGCGTCGTGAAGCTGCGGCTGGCGTAGGCGGCGCGCAATTCGACCTGAAGTTCGCGGGTCGCCGAATTAGAACGAATGACCGGCGCCTGGGGCAGCGGTTCGTGGTTGTAGTTAATGGGGGCGGTGGGCTTGCCCTGGGGTAGCCCGCGGATACCGAACAGGGCATTCGACGCCAGGCGTTCCGCCGCGTTATCCGAAAGGGGTGCCCCGACCTGACCGGCCTGACTCTGTGGCATGAGGCACAGCATTAACAACCCGCTGGCAATCCATGTTATTCGGCCTCTCGCACTGGTGTGACGATGCACGGCTGTTTCTCCTTGGCCCGTTATTGTATCGGTTAGCGGCCACACGCCTGGCCTGGTGGTTCGGGGTCGCATGGGCTGGGCGCTAATGATGGATGAGGCAACTTGAAGAAAACGTGACCGTGGCCTTGCCGCTGCTGCAAATGCCGGTTGCAAAAATGCAGGGCAGACGGGCTTGACGAGGCGGCTCTTACGAAAGCCATACCATCCGGTACTGCGGGCCTCGTCTACATGTGACGGCGTAACCGGCAGGGCCGAGTCTAGGAGCCGCCACTCATGGGCGAACAGATTTTCGTGAGAATGCTCTCGCCGGTGCTGCCCAGTGGCCCGGGTCATAGCGACGCACAGACCATCGCACGAAAGCCATCGATCATCCTTCAAGGCTCTGTATGGGGTTGCCAGGACGACGGTCAAAGCCGCGCGGGCCCTTGTGGGAGGGGGCTTGGTCGCGAAAAGGGCAAGGCAGACGCTTGCGGGCAAGGCCTAGGTGTTCCCGCTTTCACTAACAGGTCGTTGAAAAACTACCTGCGTTGGCAATGCTGTGTTAAAAACGGCCTCGGATGCGAGCCCAGTCAAAATGCTCATTTACAGCAGTAAACTCGCGTGCGAGCCCAGTCCGCTTTTTCGGCCGTTTTTGTGGGGACGCCTAGTCCTTGTCTTGCCTGCCTCGCCTACATTTTTCAACGGCCTGCTAAGGGTCCAAGCAAGCGGCAACACTTACTTAATGGGTACATATTCTTCTTCATCGCCCCGATCGCCATGCACTTCGCCGCCAAGTGTGATAAAACGCCTGCCAGCCATGCAGATGGCCGAAACGTTCTCAGGGCGGGGTGAGATTCCCCACCGGCGGTAATGACGCGCAAGGCGTCTAGCCCGCGAGCGCTTGTCGCAGTCCTTGGGCTACGACAAGGTCAGCAGAGCCGGTGCGATTCCGGGGCCGACGGTTAAAGTCCGGATAAAGAGAGAGCGGGATTCCCTCTAGTAGGCCGTTGATAAACGCAAGCGAGGCTGTCGAGCCTGTTTAACGACGCATCGGCAGCGCAGCTGGTTTTTCGACAGCCCGCCAGTGGCGCGGTTTGTCCGTGCCCGAGCAATCCCTATCGATCCGAAACGCCCTGTTTGTCTGCAAACAGGAGTGCGTATCTATGTCTTATGCTTTTCTTTCCGTTGGCGGGCGCTGGTGCCCGTGCGGCAAGTCGCGATCAGGGGAGGTCTGATGTTTACCGGAATTATCGAAGCGATTGGTAGCATCCGTGCGCTGAGCCCCAAGGGTGGCGATGTGCGGGTGTACGTGGAAACCGGCAAGCTCGATCTGGGCGACGTCAAGCTCGGCGACAGCATCGCGGTCAACGGCGTGTGCCTGACCGCCGTGGAGTTGCCGGGCGATGGCTTCTGGGCCGATGTCAGCCGCGAAACCCTGGCGCACACCGCCTTTATCAGCCTGAAGGCCGGCAGCAAGGTCAACCTGGAAAAGGCCCTGACCCCGACCAGCCGCCTCGGCGGTCACCTGGTCAGCGGTCACGTCGACGGTGTCGGCGAGGTCGTCAGCCGCGCCGACAATGCCCGCGCCGTGCAATTCAAAATCCGCGCGCCGCGCGAGCTGGCGAAATATATCGCGCACAAGGGCTCGATTACCGTCGATGGCACCAGCCTCACCGTCAATGCGGTGAATGGCGCCGAATTCGAGCTGACCATAGTGCCGCACACCCTCGCCGAAACCATCATGGTCGACTACCGTCCGGGCAGCCAGGTCAACCTCGAAGTGGATCTGCTGGCGCGCTACCTGGAGCGCCTGCTGCTCGGCGACAAGGCCGCCGAGCCGAGCGCTTCGGGCCTGACCGCAAGCTTTTTGGCCGAACACGGCTACCTGAAGAATTAAGGAATTCGCCACATGGCACTCAATAGCATCGAAGAACTGATCGAAGACATCCGCCAGGGCAAGATGGTCATCCTGATGGACGACGAGGACCGCGAGAACGAAGGCGATCTGATCATCGCCTCCGAGTGCGTCAAGGCCGAAC
>NZ_CAMPHN010000078.1 GCF_946885885.1 uncultured Pseudomonas sp. | reverse complement strand
TGTCCAACCAGTTCGAACGCCTGCTCGGCGATCAGGGCCTGCAGATCGTCAGCCGCCTGATGGGCCTGTTCGTCTGCGCACTGGCCGCGCAGATCATCTTCACCGGGGTGAAAAACTATCTCGGGCTCTAAATTGGTGCAGCCATGCCGCCCGGAACGCACTTCGACGTGACGAGCGCACCAAAGCGGCGCGACAGAACCTTGAGCGATTGCCGCCCTAAATGAAAAAAACTATCTAAACCAAACCCTTGCGTTGATTGGCACAGATGCTGCCATTGGACTGACGACCTTTAGGAGCCTGCCGGGCTTAACACTGTTCTACTGCGGAAAAGTCGGATTGGTCATTTTTGCTGCTTTCCCTCGTTAAATAGCCAGCTATTCGCCTCGGAAAAGCCACAAAACTGCCTCAACCCGAACTTTCCCTCGCTACGAACGGTTAAGCCCGACAGGCTCCTAGGTCTCACCCAACAGTTGCGCACGGAGCCATAACAATGAAACGCCGTCCCCTGCTGAAATCGACTATCGCCGCCAGCGCCCTGCTGTTAAGCGGTTTGTTCCCCTTCACCCTGCAGGCCGCCGAAACCATCAAGGTCGGCATCCTTCACTCGCTGTCCGGCACCATGGCCATCTCGGAAACCTCGCTGAAAGACATGGCGCTGATGAGCATCGACGAGATCAATGCCAAGGGCGGCGTACTCGGCAAGCAACTCGAACCGGTCGTGGTCGACCCCGCGTCCAACTGGCCGCTGTTCGCCGAGAAGGGGCGTCAGTTGCTGACCCAGGACAAGGTCGCGGTGACCTTCGGCTGCTGGACCTCGGTTTCGCGCAAATCCGTGCTGCCGGTCTATGAAGAACTCAACGGCCTGCTGTTCTACCCGGTGCAGTACGAAGGCGAAGAGCTGTCGCCGAACGTCTTCTACACCGGCGCCGCGCCTAACCAGCAGGCGATTCCCGCGGTCGAGTACCTGATGAGCGAAGACGGCGGCGCCGCCAAGCGCTTCTTCCTGCTCGGCACCGACTACGTCTACCCGCGCACCACCAACAAGATCCTGCGCGCCTTCCTGATTTCCAAGGGCGTGGCCGAGAAGGACATCGAAGAGGTTTACACCCCGTTCGGCCATAGCGACTATCAAACCATCGTCGCCAACATCAAGAAGTTCTCCGCCGGCGGCAAGACCGCGGTGATCTCCACCGTCAACGGCGACTCCAACGTGCCCTTCTACAAGGAACTGGCCAACCAGGGCCTGGAAGCCACCGACGTACCGGTCGTGGCCTTCTCCGTGGGTGAAGAAGAACTGCGCGGCATCGACACCAAGCCGCTGGTTGGTCACCTGGCCGCCTGGAACTACTTCCAGTCGGTGGAAAACCCGGTCAACACCGCGTTCGTCGACAAGTGGAAAGCCTACGCCAAGGCCAAGAACCTGCCGGGTGCCGATAAAGCCGTGACCAACGACCCGATGGAAGCCACCTACGTGGGTATCAACATGTGGGCCCAGGCGGTTGAAAAAGCCGGCACCACCGATGTCGACAAGGTGCGCGACGCACTCGCAGGGCAAACCTTCGCCGCGCCGAGCGGCTACACCCTGACCATGGACAAGACCAACCACCACCTGCACAAGCCGGTGATGATCGGCGAGATCCAGGACGACGGTCAGTTCTCGGTGGTCTGGGAAACCAGCAGCCCGATCCGCGCCCAGCCGTGGAGCCCGTATATCGAAGGCAACGACAAGAAGCCGGATTACGCGGTGAAGAGCCACTGATCCGACGGGGCCTGGCCCCAATCCCCCTGTAGGAGCGAGCTTGCTCGCGATAGCGGCTTACCAGGGTAACCGCCTCGCCTCGATCGCCAGCAAACTGGCTCCTACAGTGTCCATCTTCCAGGACACTCTTATGCCCACTGCCGTGTACCGCTTTTTCCTATTTCTGAGCCTGCTGCTGCCGCTCGCCAGCCATGCCGGCGATGCCGCCGACTTCGCCGCAGCCAGCTCGTCCAAGCAGGCCAAGCTGCTGGAAAGCTGGGCCGCCGCGCCCGATACCGCGCGCCTGCCGTTGCTCGAAGCGCTGCAACAAGGCCGCCTGGCCGTCGATAGCGACAAGACGCCGTTTATCGAGAACGACGGCAACTACCGAGCCGCCGAAGGCGACGCCGCCCCCGTCGGCACGCCGAAAAAGATACGCCTGAACAACCGCCTGCGCGGCCTGATCGCCAGCACCCTGGCCAGCCATCAGTTGCTCGCCGAAGACGCCGGCGTGCGCCTGGTCGCCGCCCAACAGTTGCAGAAAAGCGCCAAGCCGGCGCAACTCGCGCTGCTCAACGCACGGGTCGCCAGCGAAGAAGACCCGCAGGTGCGCGACGCCCTGAGCCTGGCCCTGGCCAATCTGCAACTGGTCGATCGCGACCCGGCCGTACGCCTGGCCGCTGTGCGCCTGCTCGGCGAAACCGGCGACCCGCTGGCCCGCACCCGCCTTGAAGCCTTGCTCGAACCGGCCGTGGAACAGGACGAGGCGGTGCGCACCGCCGCGGAAACCAGCCTGGCCCAGGTCAAGCGCAAACTGTTGATCGGCGAACTGCTCGGCCAGGCCTTTAGCGGCCTCAGCCTGGGTAGCATCCTGCTGCTGGCCGCTCTCGGCCTGGCCATCACCTTCGGCCTGCTCGGGGTGATCAATATGGCCCACGGCGAGATGCTGATGCTCGGCGCCTATTCCACCTATCTGGTGCAGTTGATGTTCCAACGCCTGGCCCCCGAGGCCCTGGCGTTGTACCCACTGGTGGCGCTACCGGTGGCCTTCTTCGTCACCGCCGCCATCGGCATGGCCCTGGAGCGCACGGTGATCCGCCACCTGTATGGCCGCCCGCTGGAAACCCTGCTGGCGACCTGGGGCATCAGTCTGATTCTGATCCAGCTGGTGCGCGTGCTGTTCGGCGCGCAGAACGTCGAGGTGGCCAACCCTTATTGGCTGAGCGGCGGCATTCAGGTGCTGCCGAACCTGGTGCTGCCGTACAACCGCATCGTGATCATCGGCTTCGCGCTGTTCGTGGTGGTGTTGACCTGGCTGCTGCTGAACAAGACCCGCCTCGGCCTCAACGTTCGCGCAGTGACGCAGAACCGCAATATGGCCGCCTGCTGCGGGGTGCCGACCGGCCGGGTGGATATGCTCGCGTTCGGCCTCGGCTCAGGGATAGCCGGCCTCGGCGGCGTGGCCCTGAGCCAGATCGGCAACGTCGGCCCGGACCTGGGCCAGAGCTATATCATCGACTCCTTCCTGGTGGTGGTGCTCGGCGGCGTCGGCCAACTCGCCGGCAGCGTGATGGCGGCCTTCGGGCTGGGCATCGCCAACAAGATTCTCGAGCCGCAGATCGGCGCCGTACTCGGCAAGATCCTCATCCTCGCGCTGATCATTCTGTTTATCCAGAAACGCCCGCAAGGTCTGTTCGCTTTGAAAGGACGGGTGATCGACTGATGAGTATCGAGCGATATCTCACCCTCCACCGATCTTTGGCTGATCTCGGAGCACTCGTAGGGCGGGTGAAACCCGCCAATACGCAGTCGCCGTTCAGCCTGTTCGGCGGGTTTCACCCGCCCTACAGACCAGCCATCGCCCATCGACAGGACGGCCGCGCATGAACCAGCCACTCGCCATCACGGCCGCGCAGAAAGCCGGCCCAACACTTACCGCCGTCGTGCTCGGCCTGGTGCTCACCCTCCTCGTCGCCCTGCCGCTGCTGCATCTGCTGCCGGCGGACAACGCGCTGCATATATCCGCCTACACCCTGACCCTGGTCGGCAAGATTCTCTGCTACGCCATAGTCGCCCTGGCGCTGGATTTGGTCTGGGGTTATGCAGGGCTTTTGTCGCTCGGCCACGGCCTGTTTTTCGCCCTCGGCGGCTATGCCATGGGTATGTACCTGATGCGTCAGAGTGCCGGGGATGGCCTGCCGGACTTTATGAACTTTCTCGCCTGGACCGAGCTGCCCTGGTACTGGTACGGCACCTCGAGCTTCTTCTGGGCCATGTGCCTGGTGGTGCTGGCACCGGGGCTGCTGGCCCTGGTGTTCGGCTTTTTCGCCTTCCGCTCGCGGATCAAGGGCGTGTATTTCTCGATCATGACCCAGGCCCTGACCTTCGCCGGCATGCTGCTGTTCTTTCGCAACGAAACCGGCTTCGGCGGCAATAACGGCTTTACCAACTTCCGCACGATTCTCGGCTTCGACATCACCGCGGCGCACACCCGCGCGGTGCTGTTCCTCGCTACCGTGACGCTGTTGGTGGGCAGCCTGTATCTGGGCTGGCGGCTGGCGCGCAGCAAGTTCGGCCGGGTGCTGACGGCGCTGCGCGATGCCGAGAACCGCCTGATGTTCTGCGGCTACGACCCGCGTGGCTACAAGCTGTTCATCTGGGTGCTGAGCGCGGTGCTATGCGGCCTGGCCGGCGCGCTCTATGTGCCGCAGGTCGGCATCATCAACCCCAGCGAAATGTCGCCGACCAACTCCATCGAAGCCGCCGTCTGGGTCGCCCTCGGCGGACGCGGCACCCTGATCGGCCCCGTGCTCGGCGCCGGCCTGGTCAACGGCATGAAGAGCTGGTTCACCGTGGCCTTCCCCGAATACTGGCTGTTCGCCCTGGGCCTGCTGTTTATCGTGGTCACGCTGTTCCTGCCCCAGGGCGTGATCGGCCTGCTGAAAAAGAGAGACAAGCAATGAGAGCCGCACCGATTCCCGAGGCCCTGCTCGATCCCGCTGGCAGCGGCCGCGATGCCATAGGCGCGAGCAGCGCCGCCGGCAAGGGCCTCAATGCCCGTCACGGCACCATCCTGACCCTGGAAGCGATCAACGTCAGCTTCGACGGTTTCAAGGCACTGACCGATCTGACCCTGTATATCGGCGTCGGCGAGCTGCGCTGCATCATCGGCCCCAACGGCGCCGGCAAGACCACCATGATGGACGTGATCACCGGCAAAACCCGCCCGGATAACGGCGTCGCCTATTTCGGCGACACCCTCGACCTGACCCGGATGAGCGAAGTCGAGATCGCCCAGGCCGGCATCGGTCGCAAATTCCAGAAACCCACGGTGTTCGAGGCCCTCAGCGTGTTCGAAAACCTCGAACTGGCGCAGAAGACCGACAAATCGGTGTGGGCCAGCCTGCGCGCCAAGCTGACCGGCGAGCAGCGCGACCGCATCGACGAGGTGCTGCAAACGATCAAGCTCGAGGCCTCGCGTCAGCGCCCGGCCGGCTTGCTGTCCCACGGGCAGAAGCAGTTCCTCGAGATCGGCATGCTGCTGATGCAGGACCCACAATTGCTGCTGCTCGACGAGCCGGTGGCGGGCATGACCGATGCGGAAACCGAATTCACCGCCGAACTGTTCAAGTCCCTGGCGCGCAAGCACTCGCTGATGGTGGTCGAACACGATATGGGCTTCGTCGGCAGCATCGCCGACCACGTCACCGTGCTGCACCAGGGCAGCGTGCTGGCCGAAGGCTCGCTGGAGCAGGTGCAAGCCGATGAGCGGGTGATCGAGGTTTATCTGGGCCGTTAGGACGTAGGGGTGGATGACGCTCTTTTCATCCACCACGAATACCCCCACGGTGGATGGATAAAGCGCCATCCACCCTACGCGCTGGGCCGGTAAATACCGCGGATCGCGAGCAAGCTCACTCCTACAGGTTCGGCGCTGCCCATGTAGGAGCGAGCTTGCTCGCGATGACGGCCTTCCAAACTCTACAGAATCGAGAGCCTGAACATGCTGCAAGTCCAACAACTCCACCAGTACTACGGCGGCAGCCATATCCTCCGTGGTCTGTCGTTCGAGGCGAAGATCGGCGAGGTCACCTGTCTGCTCGGGCGCAACGGCGTGGGCAAGACCACCCTGCTCAAATGCCTGATGGGCCTGCTGCCGGCTAAAGAGGGCGTTGTGAACTGGGAAGGCAAACCGATCACCGCGTTCAAGCCGCACCAGCGCGTACATGCGGGCATCGCCTACGTGCCGCAAGGTCGGGAAATCTTCGGCCGCCTGACGGTGGAGGAAAACCTGCTGATGGGCCTATCAAGGTTTCCCGGCAACCAGGCCAAGGTGGTGCCGGAATTTATCTACGAGCTGTTCCCGGTGCTGAAAGAGATGAAACAACGCCGCGGCGGCGACCTGTCCGGCGGCCAGCAGCAACAGCTGGCCATCGGTCGTGCCTTGGCCAGCCAGCCGCGCCTGTTGATTCTCGACGAGCCCACCGAAGGCATCCAGCCGTCAGTGATCAAGGAGATCGGCGCGGTGATCAAGAAACTCGCCGAGCGCGGCGACATGGCGATCCTGCTGGTCGAGCAGTTCTACGACTTCGCCGCCGAACTGGCCGACCAGTATCTGGTGATGAGCCGCGGCGAGATCGTCCAGCAGGGCCGTGGCGAGACCATGGAAGCCGATGGCGTGCGTGGGCTGGTGGCGATCTAGCCTTCCGCGATGGGCGCCTTGATCGGTGTCAATGTCCGGCTCTGGCGCCAGGCCGATAATTGACCGTGTTGGCTCCTGTATGGGGTGCACAGCATGCACGATGCGCTCGATTCACTTGGCCCGGCCGAACACACCAGGCCGCTGATCTGGCTGTCCTGGCTGCTGGGCGCGGCGATGCTCGGCGCGCTGGTGATCGGCGTCCTGCAACTGGCCGACGCCAGCCATTTCGCGCTTATCCTCCGCCAGGCCGAGCCAGGCTGGCTGCTGGTCGCCATCGTTCTGCAGGGCTTGACCTACGCGGTTCAAGGCCAGCTGTACCGCCGGGTGCTGGCCGCAGCGGGCACGGCACTGCCGCTGTGGGAGGCCACCAAGCTCAGCCTGACCAAGCTGTTCATCGACCAGGCCCTGCCCTCTTCCGGCTTCAGCGGGGCGGTGGCGGTGGTCGCCCTGCTGCAACGCCGCGGCATCGGCCCGGCCCAGGTTTCTAGCTGCTTCATCATCAGCGTGTCGGCCTACTTCGTAGCCTATCTGCTGGCGCTCGGCGCGGCGCTGCTCATCGCGGTCGACAGCGGCCACGGCAGCATCGCCGTGATCGCCACCAGCGCAGCCTTCATGCTGTTCTGCGGCCTGATGGCCATTGCCGCCCCGCTGATCGCCGGCCTGCCGCAGGGCGCCCTGGCCAAGCGTCTGCAGCACGTGCGCTGGATGCAGCGGCTGCTGGCGATGGTGTTCGCTGCCGAGCCCCGACTGACACGCGATCCGCGCCTGCTGGCATGGGCCAGCGGCTACTCGCTGGCGATTGTCCTGCTCGATGCCCTGACCTTGTGGGCGCTGCTCCACGCCGTCGGCCACTCGGCGCCCTTCGCCGGCATCTTCGCCAGCTTCATGCTCGCCAGCGTGCTGCGCAGCGTCGGCATCGTACCCGGCGGGCTGGGCGCATTCGAAGCGGCGGCGGTGGCGACCCTCAGCTGGGCCGGCGTACCCTTGGCGGCCGGCCTGTCAGCGACCCTGCTGTTTCGCGTCCTGAGCTTCTGGCTGCCGATGCTGCCCGGCTTCTGGCTGTCCCGCGAGGTGCTGCGCACCCGAACCGAGGATAGCCACGAGCCCAGCACGCCGGACTACTGGAGCCTGCCGCTGGATGAACTCTATGCCAGCCTGAAGGCGGACCCGGGCGGGCTCGCCAGCGACGATGCCGCGGCGCGTGAGCCCTCCGTCCGGCGTGCGTACCGGCCAAGCCTGGCTCGGCAGGTCGGCGCTTCGCTGCTGCGCCAGCTGTCCAGCCCGCTGGTGCTGATCCTGCTTATCGGCGCGCTGGTGGCGCTGATCGCCCATGACTGGCTGGACGCGCTGATCGTGCTGGCCATCGTGCTCGCCAGCGCCCTGGTCGGCAGCCTGCACGAAGTCCGCTCCAACCGCGCGATTGCCCACCTGCGCGAACAGGTGGCCAGCCGCGCCGATGCCTGGCGCGACGGACGTCTCCAGAACATTGCCGCGAATGAAGTGGTGCCTGGCGATATCGTCGAGCTCTCGGCCGGCAGCCTGATTCCGGCCGATGGCCGGCTGATCGAAGCGCGCGACTGCTTCGTCAACCAGGCGCTTTTGACCGGCGAGACCTTTCCGGTGCAGAAGGAAGCCGGCCAGATCGCCACCGACGCCGCCCTCGCGCAACGCGACAACTGCCTGTTCCGCGGCACCTCGCTGCGCAGCGGCACCGCACGTCTGCTGGCCGTGCGCTGCGGCCTGCACACCGAACTCGGTCATATCGAGCGCTCGCTGGTGCTGCGCCCGCCGGAGACCGAGTTCGAGCGCGGCCTGCGCCAGTTCGGCGGCCTGCTGCTGCGGGTCATGCTGGTGATGGTTACCGCAGTGCTGGGGCTCAACCTGTTTCTCGACCGGCCGCCGCTGGACACCCTGATGTTCGCCATCGCCCTGGCCGTCGGGCTGTCGCCGGAGCTGCTACCGGCGATCCTCAGCGCGACACTCTCGGCCGGTGCGCGGCGCATGGCGGGGCGCGGCGTGATCGTGCGCCATCTCAACGCCATCGAGAACCTCGGCTCGATGGACACTCTCTGCACCGACAAGACCGGCACCTTGACCCGCGGCGTGGTGGCGCTCGACGGCGCGCTGGGCGCCGACGGCCAGCCCAGCGCCACGGTGCTGCGCATGGCCTGGCTCAACGCCGCGCTGCAGACCGGGTTGCGCAACCCGCTGGACGAGGCGATCGGCGACTACGCCCGCGACAAGGCGCCGGCCATGACCGGCGCCGACAAGCTCGACGAGATCCCTTACGACTTCGTCCGCAAGCGCCTGAGCGTGCTGGTGCGCGAAGCCGACCAGCCCACGCCACGGCTGATCTGCAAGGGCGCGCTGGATAACGTGCTGCAGGTGTCGGCATCCGTGCAGCAGGGCGATGCCGTGCTGCCGCTGACCGCGGAGCGGCGCGAAGCGCTGGGCGCCCGCTTCGCCGCCTGGAGCACCGCCGGTTACCGGGTGCTCGGCCTCGCCTACCGTTCGTTGGCAGGCGAGCGCTGCACCGTCGACGACGAGCAAGAGCTGGTCTTCGCCGGCTTCCTGCTGTTCTTCGACCCGCCCGAGCCCGGCGTGCGCGAGGAGCTGGCCACCCTGCGCGAGCTGGGCGTGGCGGTGAAGATCATCAGCGGCGACAACCGTCTGATCGCCCGGCAGGTGGCCGAGAGCGTCGGCATCGACGTCGAGCGCGTCATCACCGGCGCCGAGATCGGGCAGATGCGCGACGAGGCGCTGATCAACCTGGCACCGCGGGTCAGCCTGTTCGCCGAGGTCGACCCCAACCAGAAGGAGCGCATCATCCGCGCGCTGCAGAAGACCGGCCATGTGGTCGGCTTTCTCGGCGACGGCATCAACGACGCACCGGCGTTGCACGCCGCCGACGTCGGCATCTCGGTGGACAACGCGGTGGACGTGGCCAAGGAGGCCGCCGACTTTGTCCTGCTGCGCCACGAGCTCGGCTTGGTCCGCCAGGGCATCGACGAAGGCCGGCGCACCTTCGCCAATACGCTGAAGTACATCTACCTGACCACCAGCGCCAACTTCGGCAACATGATCAGCATGGCCGTGGCCTCGTTCTTCCTGCCCTTCCTGCCGCTGCTGGCCAAGCAGATCCTGCTCAACAACTTTCTCTCCGACATTCCGGCCATCGGCATCGCCGGCGACCGTGTCGATGCCGACTGGTCGCGCACGCCGCATCGCTGGGACATCGGCGAGGTGCGCCGCTTCATGATCCTGTTCGGCCTGATCAGCTCGGCCTTCGACCTGCTCACCTTCGGCGTGCTGCTGTATCTGGTGGGCGAGCAGCCGAAGCTGTTTCGCAGCGGCTGGTTCGTCGAATCGCTGATCACGGAGCTGGTGATCATCTTCGTGGTGCGCACGCACAAGCCGTTCTACCGTAGCCGGCCGGGCCGCTTCCTGCTGGGCAGTTCGCTCCTCGTCGCCCTGCTGACCGTGCTGCTGCCCTATACGCCAGTAGGCGGCTGGTTCGCCTTGCAACCTCTGCCGGCCACGGTACTGGTGGCGGTCCTGCTGATCACGCTGCTCTATGCGGCGTGTTCGGAATGGGCCAAGCAGCGCTTCTTCGCCCGGCTCGGTGCGTCCCGGCAGCCCTGAGCCACGACAGAAGCAGACGCACCAGTACGGGGCTAAGCGAACCGGGAATTCGCACGCCGCACCATAAGAGTGCAATTTGCGGCAGCGCCATCGTCCGCTGCGGCCTTTCTTTGCATGGCCGTGCGGCTCGCACGCCCCGAAGCTGCGCATTGCGCCGGGTAGAGGCACGACTATTGCTGTCTGCCCAATCGACTAAGACTGGCAGCTGCGCATGACCGTTCTGACGCAACCCTTCACCCCTCACTGGCAGGCCGAGCTCGAGCTCGGCTACACGCGCCTCTGCAACGCGACGCGCCCAGTGCTGCGCCGCCACAAAGGCCCGTTGCGGGTGCAGAAACACCTGTATGCCGAAGGCCCGCAGGTCTGTCAGCACATCATCGTCCACCCGCCGGGCGGCATCGCTGGCGGCGACCGCCTGGACATCAGCGCAAGCGTCGGCGCCAACGCCTGGGCGCAACTGACCAGCCCCGGCGCGGCCAAGTGGTACCGCGCCACCGGTCCCGCCTACCAAAACCTCAAGCTGCGCGTCGAAGCCGGCGCGACCCTGGAGTGGCTGCCCCAGGAGACCATCGCCTACGCGGGCGCCCAGGCCGAGCTGCACACCGATATCGAACTGCTCGGCGACGCCAAGCTGCTGTATTGGGACATGGTCGCCCTCGGCCGCCCAGCCAGCGGCGAACGCTTCGACAGCGGGCACTTCCAGGCGCAACTGAATATCCACCGCGACGGCCAGTTGCTCTGGCACGAACGCCAGCGCATCGAAGGCGGCGACGGCCTGCTCGACTCGCCGATCGGTCTCTGTGGCCAGCCGGTGTTCGCCACAATGCTGATCAGCGGCGAAATCGATGCCGAGCTGCTCGAACGCTGTCGTACAGTGGCCAGCGCGGTGCGCGGCGACCTGACCCAACTACCCGGCCTGCTGGTGGCCCGCTGCCTGGCCGCCGAGGCCTTGCATGCCCGCGCCTGGCTGATCGAACTCTGGCGCCTGCTGCGTCCGGCACTACTCGGCCGCGCGGCCGTTCCCCCGAGAATCTGGAGTACCTGATGGACCTGACCCCGAGAGAGAAGGACAAACTGCTGATCTTCACCGCCGGTCTGGTCGCCGAACGACGACTGTCCCGTGGCGTCAAGCTCAACTACCCGGAAGCCATGGCCTATATCTCCGCCGCGCTGCTCGAAGGCGCGCGCGACGGCCAGACGGTGGCCGAGCTGATGCATTTCGGCACCACCCTGCTGAGCCGCGATCAGGTGATGGAAGGCGTGCCGGAAATGATTCCGGAAATCCAGGTCGAGGCCACCTTCCCCGACGGCACCAAACTGGTGACCGTGCATCAGCCGATTGCTTGACGACAGCTGCAAGCCCCAAGCGGCAAGCTTCAAGCAGAAGCCGCTTTGTTCTTACTTGCAACTTGAAGCTTGAAGCTTGCCGCTTATAGCTGCGACTAAAAGGAGCACCCGATGATTCCCGGCGAATATCAGATCCAGGACGGCGAGATCGAACTCAATGCCGGCCGTCGTACCCTCAGCCTGAGCGTGGCCAACAGCGGCGATAGGCCGATCCAGGTCGGCTCGCATTACCACTTTTTCGAAACCAACGACGCGCTGAGCTTCGATCGGGCGAGCACGCGCGGTATGCGCCTGAATATCCCGGCCGGCACCGCCATGCGCTTCGAGCCAGGGCAGTCGCGCGAGGTCGAGCTGGTCGAGCTGGCCGGTGCGCGCCGGGTATTCGGCTTTGCCGGGCGGGTGATGGGCGAGCTGTAACGCCGCTGACTGCGTTCCCACGCAGAGCAGGGGAACCATCAATCGCGGCTAAAGCCCCCACAAACACCGTAGATCCCGTGGGAGGGGCTTTAGCCGCGACAGTTCGTAGGGTGCGCCGTGCGCACCACAAACAACGCGGATAGCAATGGTGCGCATAACGCACCCTACAGGAAGGCACTCGATGAAAATTTCCCGCCAAGCCTACGCCGATATGTTCGGCCCCACCGTCGGCGACAAGCTGCGCCTGGCCGACACCGAGCTATGGATCGAAGTGGAGAAAGACTTCACCACCTACGGCGAGGAAGTGAAATTCGGCGGCGGCAAAGTAATCCGCGACGGCATGGGCCAAAGCCAGCTATGCGCTAAAGATGTAGTCGATACGCTGATCACCAACGCGCTGATTCTCGACCACTGGGGCGTGGTCAAGGCCGACGTCGGCCTCAAGGACGGACGTATCGCTGCGATCGGCAAGGCCGGCAATCCGGACATCCAGCCGGACGTGAGCATCGCCATCGGCGCCGGCACCGAGGTGATCGCTGGCGAGGGCATGATCCTTACCGCTGGCGGCATCGACTCGCATATCCACTTTATCTGCCCGCAGCAGATCGAAGAGGCGCTGATGAGTGGGGTGACCACCATGATCGGCGGCGGCACCGGCCCCGCCACCGGCACCAACGCCACCACTTGTACGCCGGGGCCCTGGCACATGATGCGCATGCTGCTGGCCGCCGATGCCTTCCCGATGAACCTGGGGTTCACCGGCAAGGGCAACGCCTCGCTGCCGGAACCGCTGATCGAGCAGGTCAAGGCCGGCGCCATCGGCCTCAAGCTGCACGAGGACTGGGGCACCACCCCGGCGGCCATCGACAATTGCCTCTCCGTGGCAGACCAATACGACGTGCAGGTGGCGATCCATACCGACACCCTCAACGAGTCCGGTTTCGTCGAGACCACCCTGGCCGCGTTCAAGGGCCGCACCATCCACACCTACCATACCGAAGGCGCCGGCGGCGGCCATGCGCCGGACATCATCAAGGCGTGTGGTTTCCCGAATGTGCTGCCCAGCTCGACCAATCCGACCCGGCCGTTCACCCGCAACACCATCGACGAGCATCTGGACATGCTGATGGTCTGCCACCACCTCGACCCGAGCATCGCCGAGGACGTGGCCTTTGCCGAAAGCCGCATCCGCCGGGAAACCATTGCGGCGGAAGATATCCTCCACGACCTCGGCGCCTTCAGCATGATCAGCTCCGACAGCCAGGCCATGGGCCGCGTCGGCGAAGTCATCACCCGCACCTGGCAGACCGCCGACAAGATGAAGAAACAGCGCGGCGCCCTGGCCGAGGATGCCCCCGGCAACGACAACTTCCGCGCCAAACGCTACATCGCCAAGTACACCATCAACCCGGCGATCACCCACGGCATCAGCCACGAGGTGGGCTCCATCGAAGTGGGCAAGTGGGCCGACCTGGTGCTCTGGCGCCCGGCGTTTTTCGGGGTCAAACCTAGTTTGATTTTGAAGGGCGGGGTGATCGCCGCCAGCCTGATGGGCGACGCCAACGCCTCGATCCCCACCCCGCAACCGGTGCACTACCGGCCGATGTTCGGCAGCTTCGGCGGCAGCCTGCACGCCAGCAGCCTGACCTTTATCAGCCAGGCCGCGCTGGACGCGGGCATTCCCGAACAGCTTGGATTGAAGAAGCGGATCGGCGTGGTCAAAGGCTGCCGTGAAGTACAGAAAACCGACCTGATCCACAACGGCTACCTGCCGACTATCGAGGTCGACGCGCAGAACTATCAGGTCAAGGCGGACGGGCAGTTGCTCTGGTGCGAACCGGCGGACGTGCTGCCGATGGCGCAACGGTATTTCCTGTTCTGAGCGGCCTCGGGTGTTGGGCTTCGCTGCGCTCAACCACAACCTACGATTTCTCCTGCGGAACTGTGTAGCAAGGTAGGTTGGGCTGAGCGAAGCGAAGCCCAACATTACGGCCCCAACAACAATGAGCTGACCGATATGACGCCGTGCTGGGCTTCGCGGAGTTCAGCCCAGAGTGGCCCGGCCCAACCTACAATTTGCTGTTTCTCCCGCCCAATCCTCAGGCAATAACCCCGCTCTGACATAGCGATGAATGGAGGAATAAGGCCAATCGATGGGCCGTTTGGCATATCCGTGTTTGACCGGGTTGAAATGGATGTAGTCGATATGTCGACTCAAGTCTTCGGCGTCCCGGATGCAGTGTTCCCAGTAGCGCCGCTGCCAGACACCGCGTTCACGCTTGAGATGGCGGGACAATGAAATGTGTTCAGATGGCAGCAGCGCGCGGGAGAACGCCGCTTTAATCAGCGCCCAGCGTGTCGAATAGGCGCTGTCGCCTTCCGGCAATTGCCAAATCGCATGCAGATGTTCGGGCATGACAGCCATCGCCAGGATGGTGAACGGATGCCGTGCGCGCACATCACGCACGCTCTGGCGCAGCAGGTCGATATGTTCGGTGAGTAGCGGTTGCGAACGGTCGGCCAGGGTGACCGTAAAGAAATAGGTGCCACCCGGCACCCAGGCACGTCGATAACGCATGCTCACCGTCCTTGGTGAAGTGAATGTATTTCGAGTGTAGCCCTATCGAAGGATATGGGTTGAGCCGGTCCAAGCCGGTTGAGCGAAAGGATATCGGGGTGACCATCGTTGGGCTTCGCGGAGCTCAGCCCAACCTACCCTCGATTCCAGCCTAACCCACCTCCTACCGCAGCTGACTATCCTTACTCCCGCGCCTGTTGTAACCGCTGAACCTGGCCTGCTCCTTATCGTGTTCCGACTGGCAGGCCACGCACAGGCGCACGCCGGGGATGGCCTGGCGGCGGGCTTCGGGAATGGGCGCGGCGCATTCCTCGCAATGGCTCAGACTGGGGCCGCGCGGTAATTGGCTGCGCGCGCGCTGCACGGCGTCTTCGATGCTGCTGTCGATTTGCTCCTGCACCGCGTCGTCGTTCGCCCAACCGCTGGCCATGGTTATCTCCCGCTGAATGAAAGTGTTTTTACAGATATGAGCGCCCGAGGCGATTTTGACAAGCCCCGGAGAACCAGGGACTAGCGCAGCTCCGGCGGCAGTTGCGGGCCGAAGCCGCTACCGCTGAGCAGACCGTAGGCCATCCACAGCATCACCCCGGCGTAGAACAGGCGCGGTAGCCAGATCGCCCATTGCTCGCGCAGGCTGTCGAGCCGCTGGCTTTGCATATCGGCGTAACGCAGCAGGCTGGCGGGTAGCGTGCCGCTGGCTTCGCCGGTGCGAATGGTGCCGATTAGCAGCGCCTCATCCGGAAAATCCAGCTTGGTCATGGCGGCAGTCAATGACTGCCCGCTCTGTATGCCGGCCGGCAGGCGAGCGAACTGTCGGCGCAACGGGGCATTGCTGATAGTCGCGCAGGCCTTGGGCAAGGCCTCGAGCATTGACATCCCGGCTTCGAGCATCAGCCCGAGGCTTTCGACGAAATCGCGCACGTTGCCGCGCGCATGGGCCGCGCCGAATAGCGGTAAGCGCAACAGCAGGCTATCGGACGCGACGCCGCCCACCGCAGCTTGTTGCCGATACCGGAGCAGTTGCCGCCCACCACCGTAGAGCGCGGCCAACAGCAGCAGCGGCCACAGGCACGTCCAGAGGTACGCCAAAATACTCAGATGCCCGGCGACCAGGGCCGGCAACGGCTGGATAAACAGCGCCAGAATCAGCACCGCCATCGGCATCAGCAAGCGCGATTTAAGCGCTGCGGCTTGTTGCGCTTTATGGGCGTAACGCTCGGCCAAACGCCGGTAAACGCTTGCCAGGCTACCGCTGGCCTGGGCGGCGCTAATCAGGCTGCTGTCCAATGGGCTGAGCAGGCCAGTGCGCAAGCCGGCGCTGGCGATATCGCTGCCGGCGGCCAACTGTTTGCGCAGGCTGTGCAGCGCGGCATTGGCCCGGGGCGGCAAGCTCAGGCTGGCCAGCGCGCGCTCTACCGGCACGCCCGCCTGCTCCATGGCACCCAGGTGGGTGAATAGTTGGGCGCGCGCAGACTGATCGAGGTGAAGGAATGCGGCTTTCGACATCGGCGGCTCGAGGTTGGGCGGATTAACGCAGCTTAGTTGCTATCCGCCCGCGAGCGCTAACTCGACATTCGCTACGCCTTATTCCACCCGCAGGGCCTGGGCCAACTCTTCGTCGCTGGCGTGGGCGAACCAGCGCCGATGAATACGTTCCAGGCTGCCGTCGCGCTTCATCTCGTTCAGCGCCTGCCGCCACCGCGCCACCAGCGCCGCATCGGTATTCAGGGAAAAAGCGATATAGGTGCTGTTGGTCATCAGGGTGTATTGCTGCTCGACCTGATCACGGGTCATGCCTTGGCCGGCGAGCATTTCGTCGAGTGCCAGGCTGTTGGCGAGGATCAGTTGCACCCGGCCGTGCTTGAACATCTTGATCATGTGCTGCGGGGTCGGCACCCCGTAGAGATTCTTCAGGCCCTGCTCGCGCAATATTTCGTAGGAATACCATAGCTTGGGCACCGCCAAAACGCCGTCCAGGCGCTCGACATCGGCCAGATCGCGGATGCGCAACCCAGAGCCGACACGGCTGTAGAAATTGGTATGGCCGGCGGCGACAGGCCCGATCCATTGGAAGTTGCGCTCGCGCTGCGGGGTGCGCACCGTTGGAAACAGGCCGACGTTGGCCTCGCGCTGGGCCTGCCGATAACCGCGTGTCCAGGGCACCAGCTCGATGCGTGCGGGCTGCCCGGTGCGCTGGATCAGCATCTCGACCACTTCCACCGCCATCCCGCTGAGCCCACCCTTGTCGCTGTAGCTCAGGGGACGATATTCCTCGGTGTACAGGCGCAACGGCTCCGCGGCCAGGGCCGTCCAAGCGCAGGCCATACCGACAACGACAGCAACGATTGTTCGCATCACACCCATTACTCGCCCCCATAACCGCAGTGGCCCGCTTTCTCGCCCATGGCAAAATATTTCGCCTCGCGCGCACCGGTTTCCTTGGAGCACTGCGTCAGACACATGGGCCGTGCAACTCGATTATGAGCGCCTGAGAGACCGCCAATCCGTTCCCGCCAGGATTGGAAAAAGTGATATCACTTTAGCATCAAGGTGATTTCCGCGCTGCCAACGGAGTCTCGCCCAGGCGCGTTTTCCCTGCGCGCCAACACGGATTTCTCAACTTTTTCATCCTCGAAGCGACGGCTGGACTGGTAGCCGGAAGCCAGGCAGGCGATGATCGGGTTTCCTTTCTGTGCCTTGAACGATATGACCGACACTACCCAGACTTCACCTGCCACCCATAAGCCGCGTCCGCTGATCGATTTGCTGATCAGCATCCTGATTCCATCGTTGATCCTGATGAAACTCAGCGGCGAGGCCAAGCTCGGCGCCGATGGCGCGTTGATCCTGGCCTTGGCCTTCCCCCTGAGCTGGGGCGCATTCGAACTGATCCGCTACCGTAAGTTCAATTTCATCGCTCTGCTCGGCCTGGTCAGCGTGCTGCTCACCGGCGGTATCGGCCTGCTGAAGCTGGACACCCAATGGCTGGCGATCAAGGAAGCGCTGATCCCCGGGCTGATCGGCGTCGCCGTGCTGGTGTCGACGCGCACCCGCTACCCGTTGATCCGCACCATGCTGTTCAACAAGAACGTGCTCAACGTCGACAAGATCCATGAGCGCTTGGAACAAGGCGGCAACACCGCTCAGTTCGAGGCGCGCCTGCTCAAGGCCACCTACTGGTTGAGCGGGACCTTCTTCTTTTCCTCGGCGATGAATTACGTCCTGGCCAAGTGGATCGTGGTCAGCCCGGCAGGCAGCGAAGCCTTCAACGCCGAGCTCGGGCAGATGAACCTGCTCAGCTACCCGATGATCGCCATCCCCTCGATGATCATGTTGATGGCGATCTTCTACTACCTGTGGCGCACCATCCACGGCCTGACCGGCTTGAAGCTGGAAGACGTGATGGCCCATGCCCAAGCGGAATAGCCATTCCTACCGCCATCTGACGTGCTGAGCGCTGGCGCCTACCTCGGGCTATTTCTCTCGGCGTTCGGAGCGGCGACCCTGCTACCGCTGCAATCGGAATCGGTGCTGGTGGCGTTGTTGCTCAGCGGCGCCTACCCGACCTGGGCCCTTCTAGCGCTCGCCAGCCTCGGCAATATCCTCGGTTCGCTGGTCAATTGGCTGCTCGGTCGCTCCATCGAACGCTTTCGCCACAAGCGCTGGTTTCCGGTCAGCGAGCCGCGTTTACAGCAGGCGCAACACTGGTATGCCCGCTACGGCCGCTGGACGCTGCTGCTCAGTTGGCTGCCGATCGTCGGCGACCCGCTGACCCTGGTCGCCGGCGTTATGCGCGAGCGCTTGTGGGTGTTTCTGCTGATCGTCGGCCTGGCCAAGACCGCGCGTTATTCCGTACTCGCCGTTCTGACCCTGGGCTGGGGATCGTTCGTCGTGCCATAGCGCAATCGACGCAGCATTTCCTCGGCGTATCCCATAGAATGCGCGGCCGTTTTTTGTGGCCATGCCGTCCGTGGCGGCCACCCTCCGGGCCGTCGCTACGCGACGTCAAAAATTTCTCCCGGTAATTTTTCAGGAACAGCGCGCCGCATGACTTTCTCCACCCCCGCCCGCGCCTGCGGCATCGACTTCGGCACCTCCAACTCCACGGTCGGCTGGCTGCGCCCGGACGCCGAGACGTTGATCGAACTGGAAGACGGCAAGATCACCCTGCCCTCGGTGGTGTTCTTCAACCTCGAGGAGCGCCGCCCGGTATACGGCCGCCTGGCCTTGCAGGAATATCTGGAAGGCTACGAAGGCCGGCTGATGCGCTCGCTGAAAAGCCTGCTCGACTCCAAACTGCTGAAGAGCGAAACCACGGTGCTGGGCAGCGCCCTGCCGTTCAAGGATCTGCTCGGCTTCTTTATCGGCGAGCTGAAAAGCCGCGCCGAAGCGGTAGCGGGAAGGCCATTCGAGGAAGTGGTGCTGGGCCGCCCGGTATTTTTCGTCGACGACGATCCGGTAGCCGACCAAGAGGCGCAGAACACCCTGGTCGCCGTGGCGCATAAGCTCGGGTTCAAGGAGGTGTCGTTCCAGTACGAGCCGATTGCCGCGGCCTTCGATTACGAGTCGGGCATCGAGCGCGAAGAGCTGGTGCTGATCGTCGATATCGGCGGCGGCACCTCGGACTTTTCCCTGGTGCGTCTGTCGCCCGAACGCCGCGCGGTCGCTGACCGGCACCACGACATCCTCGCCACCGGCGGCGTGCATATCGGCGGTACCGACTTCGACAAGCAGCTCAGTTTGCAGGGCGTGATGCCGCTGTTCGGCTACGGCAGCCGGATGAAGAGCGACGCGCCGATGCCGACCAGCACCCACCTCAATCTGGCCACCTGGCACACCATCAACGCGGTCTATTCGGCGCAGTCGCAACGGGCGTTGCAAAGCATGCGCTACGACATCGTCGACCCCACCGGCATCGACCGCCTGTTCAAGCTGATCGAGCGGCGCGACGGGCACTGGCTGGCGATGCAGGTGGAAGACAGCAAGATCGCCCTGACCGAGCAGGCGGCGCGGCCCATCGACCTGGGCAGGGTCGAGCCCGGCTTGGTCGCCGAACTGACCCGCGAATTGTTCGAGGGCGCCATCGAGCCGCTGCTCGAACGCGTGCGCGCCAGCGTCACCCAGTTGCTCGGCGATGCCGGAGTGGGCGTCGAGCAGGTCGATACGGTGTTCTTCACCGGCGGCTCCAGCGGCATCCCGGCACTGCGCCAGAGCGTCGCGGCGATGCTGCCCAATGCACGGCATGTGGAAGGCAACACCTTCGGCAGCATAGGCAGCGGCCTGGCCATCGAAGCGCAGAAGCGGTATGGCTGAGTAGCATCGTCCCATAGCCCGGGTTGAGCAACGCGATACCCGGAGCACCTTTCCCAGGTGTCGCTACGCTCGCCCCAGGCTATAACGCGCGCAAACCCACAACAGTGCGGCATAAGGCGAACCCGTAGCCCGGGTTGAGCAACGCGATACCCGGAGCATCTTTCCCGGGTGTCGCTGCGCTCGACCCAGGCTACAACGCGCGCAAATCCACGGCAGAGCG
>NZ_CAMPHN010000077.1 GCF_946885885.1 uncultured Pseudomonas sp. | reverse complement strand
GGGGCATCACCAGCATGTGCGACAGGGCGTACCAGGTCAGGTGCCGATTGAGCCAATCGTGGACGAAGAACTCCTTGGCCATCAGCCCGGTCCAGAGCATCGATACCGCCCAAACCAGGGTCACGGGCCCCGGCAGCGAACCGTAGGCGCGGTCCAGCCACAACGACCATAACCCTTGTGCGGCCACCGCCAGCAAGCCGACGACCTTCAGATGGCGCAGCTCGATCAGGCCGCTCTGCAACACCCGCTGCGGGTGGTTCTGGCAATCCAGGGCGTAGTCCTTGTGCTCGTCCAGAACCCGCAGCAGCAGGAAGAACGACCAGGTGACCAGGCAGCCGATCAGGTCCCGCAGGCTCAGGCCGATACTGCCGACCTGGCCGGCGCGCACCACGGCGGCGGTGCTGAGATAGAGGATGAAGAACAACAATGCATTGGCGAAGGGAAAACGCTCCCTGAGCCAGGCGCCGAAGCGGCTGGCGAAGGGGGAGGTGGCGGTTAAGGTGTGCGTGTTCATGGCAGTCCCTGTCAGGAAACGGAAGAAGTCGAGGAAATACCCTGTCGGTTCTTCTTGGGCCAAAGGCTGCGGTGGGGATAGCCCTGAACGAACCAGCCCTTGAGCAGCTCCAGATAGGAACGGCGTTCAACCACGCCATGGGCCAGCAACAGCGGGCGTATCAATTCGACGGCACGGCCCATGTGGTAGAAGGGCAGGCGCGGGAAGATGTGATGGATCACATGGCAGTCTCCCGAATCCCAGAAGAACAGCAGGCGCGTCAGCGGACCGGTGCGGTAGCAGGTGGACCAGTGCCAGGGGTTGGCCGGGTCGGCTTCGGCGTGCTCGATGATGATCCGCAGGCTATTGGCGACCGGGCCGATGACCAGAGTGGGTAGCAGGTAACCGAGCAGGGTGTGGGCGGGGAAGAACCAGGCCAGGGGCAGCAGGGCCAGTAGGCCGGTGCGCATCAGCCATTTCTCGATCCGCGCACGGCGCTCGATCAGGACACCCTGGCCACTGACATCGTGGTAGCCCTTGAGCGACTCGCCCTGCTTGAGTTTGCCGGCCTGGGCCAGCTTGACCCCGAGCAGGGTGGCGAACAGCCAACGTTTGCCGCGGCTGTCCAGCTGTTGCTTATAGGCCTCGGTATCCTGCTCGGTACCTATCCAGCGGTGATGGGCCAGGTGCGCCTGTTCGTAACCGGTGGGCAGCGACAGCCGCGGCAGGGTCAGCACCAGGCTGGCCAGCCAGGAACCGCGCTCCCCCCAGATCCGACGGTGGACGAACAGGTCGTGGCTGACCAGGCCGAACGACTGCAGCAGGAACCCCTGGAGCACGAAGAGCAGAATCCAGGTCAGGCCGAACGGCAGGCTGGCCAGCAGATGCAGGTTCAGCCCGAACAGGCCGATGGAGCCGAACACGGCCAGGGCATCCAGCCCGGGCCGCGACCGGTGCAGGGCGGCGATGGTGTCGCGGCCCAGGGCTTGGCTGATCCGTTGGCGGACTTGGTTCAGGTCCTGTTCTACCGGGTATTCCAGCTGCGTACTGTGATTATCCATGCTGAGCTCCTTCCGCGACGGGGCGGGATGCGGCTGGGGTGTCGTCGCTGCTGGCGAGGTCCAGTGCCAAGGTGTCGTTCTTCGCGGCGGGTAGGTGAGCCATATCGCGTTTGTCGGTCAGCAAAAACAGGATGGGCAGCAGGAACAGGTCCATCAGCAGGGCGAAGGCGATGCTCAGGCAGGTGACGATGGCGGTGTTGACCGTGATCTGGATCGCCGAGTTGGCCAGCCAGGCGAACCCCAGGCCCAGCACCAGGCTGGTGGTTATCAGGGCGTAGCCGACCGTGCGAAAAGCGCTGCGCACCGCGTCTTCGCAGCTCAAACCGTTGCGCCTGGCGCGCTCGTATTTGCTGATGAAGTGGATTGTGTCGTCGATCACCACGCTGAAGGCGATGCCCAGCACCAGGGTCAGGCCCAGATCGATATTGCCGTTGAGCAGACCCCAGGCGCCGAAGGCCATGCCGATCGGCAACAGGTTGCCGACGAAACAGGCAACGCCATGGCGCCAGACGCCGAACAGCAGCGCCACCAGCAGCGAGGCGCCGACCAACGAAACGAGCATGCCGGAGAACATGCCGCCGATCGAACGTGCGCCGATGTTCGCGAACATCAGCGACAGCGAGGCGCCAGGCGCCTGCATCGCGGCCGGCAGATGATCGCGCTGCCAGGCTTGGGCGGCCCGATCCAAGGCGATGATCTCCTGGCCGCTGGAGCTACCGACCGAGACCCGCAGGCGCGATTCCGAGCGGTCGAAGCGGATCAGGTAGTTCAGGTCCATGCCCAGGGGCAGGGACAGTTCGTACTGCAGCAGGTATTGGGCGACTTCCTCGCGGCTGTCGGGAATGCGGTAATAGGCCGGATCGTCGCCATGCATCACCTGGTTGACCCGCTTGATCACGTCGACCAGGGAGTTGACCTGAGTGACGTTGGGCTGGGTCTTGATCCACTGGGCGAAGGCATCGAGGTGCTGCAGATAAGCCGGCTCGACGATCTGCTCGGCACCGCCGGCGGGCAGCGAATAGTTGATTTCGCCGATACCGGTGAGGTTGTCGTTGACGAACTCCATGTCCTGACGGAATTGCGTGTCGGGGGTGTAGTACTTGACGATATCGTCGTTGATCCGATTGCTCGGCACCCAGGCGAGCAGGCCGGCGGCCAATAGCAGCAACGCCGCCAACAACGGGTAACGACGGCGGATCACGAACTCTGCCAGGCGGCCCATCTGCGCCGAGTCGCCGGTCATCATGGGCCAGACGCGTTTCGGCGGCCGGCCCGGCAGCCAGGCCAGCAGCGGGGCGCTGAGCAGCAGGGTCAACAGCAGGGCGATGAGCACCCCGGCGGCGACGATGTAACCCATGACCCGGAACGGCGGCGAGTCGTTGAAATGCAGGGTCAGAAAGCCAACGGCGGTGAGCAGGGTGGTCAGGGTCATGGCGCCCATATTGGTGCGCAGGCTGTGCACCATGGCCGTTCGCTTGTCCTGGCCGGCATGCATGGCCTGGGTCCAGGTCACCACCAGGTGGATGCCGTCGGCGAAGGCCAGCGCCAGGATCATGATCGGCGCCACCACCACCGCGTCGTTGATCACCGGGTTGACGAAACCCACCAGGCCGGCGCCGGCGAACACCGCCAGCAGGCAACTGAAAACGACCGCCAGCATCGCCTTGGCGCTACGGAGCAGCACCGCCAGCACCAGCACCATGGTCAGCATGAACCAGGGCCAGACGCGCACGAAGTCGGCCTGGGACTCCTCCGGAAAAGCCTGGTTGGCGATGGTCTGGCCGGCCAGATGGGTATCGATATCCGGGTGCGCCCGGCGCAGTTCGCCGACCAATTCGCGAATAGCGAAGACCACCTCCGGGACTTCCTCGACCTGCTTCAAACCGGGCATGTTCAAGGTCAGCCTGACGCCGGCGACCGTGCCCTCGGGGTTGACCAGGGAATCGACCAGAAACGGCTCGGCCAGCGTCGTGCGGCGGATTTCGGCGAGGTCCGCGGCATTCAGTTCGGCGGGGTTCGGCACCAGGTCGGCGGTGTCGATGTTGTCGCCGTCGACCTGCACATGCTGGAAGTTGGTCAGCGACTCGACGCGTTGCACATAGGGCAGCTGCCAGCTCTGCTCGGTCAACTCGCGCAGGGCGGTGAGAAACTCCGGGGCGAACACCGAGCCGGACTCGGGCGCCAGGGCGATGATCACCGTATCGGTTTTCGAATAGTCCTCGTGCAGTTTTTCGAAGGCTTGCAGCTGGGGATTTTCCGGGCTGAAAAACACCCGGTGATCCAAGGAGTAGGTATAGCCGCCCATGCCGGCGACGCAGGCGGCGACCAGCAGCAGGCCGAGCAGGATGGACAGTAGCGGGTGGCCGACGATGGCACTGGAGAGGCGGGCGACCAGTCGGCTGCTCCAGTTTTCTGCGAGGGGCTCTGTGGTGAGGGCGTTAGGCAATCGTTTCATATCAGGCCTCTGGCGTAGCGAAGTGCCGCATGCAGCGGCTGTCCCAGTCATTACTTCGTTTAAAAAAACCAGCTCAGTTCCAGGCGCAGAAAATCGTCCTGTAGTAAGGGCCGCAGCTTGTGCCGGGTGTCGGTCGCGCTGACGAACTCGAAAGCGCTTTGCGGCCGTTCGGCGCCGCCGGCGAAAACGCGTAGCTCCAGCTCCAGCAGCAGGTCGTCGCTGAGCCGGTGCTGGCCTTCGAGGCTGACCAGGCGTTCTCTGGTCTGGCGGTCGAGGATCAAACTGGCCAGCAAGGTGCTGCTGGCCGCATCGTTGAACGCCAGACGCCAACCCAGCAGCAGGTCGTCCTCGAAGGGCGTGGTGGCGCGTTCGTCGCGGCTGTCGTAGAGGTATTCGAACAACCAGCCGAGATCCAGGCGGGTGCCGAAGGCGCCGACCTGGGTGTATTCCAGGCCGGCATCGGCGGCGTTGAAGTTCTCCACGCCGCCGGTGCGCCGGATGGCTTCGAGCTTCCACAGCAGGTCGCCCTGGGTCACCTGCAGGTCCAGGCCGAACTGCTCGATCAGCGGGTAGTGGGGCGCCAGCACCGGCTGGTAGCCGGGGGCGAAGCCGACCGCTTGGCCGTCGCTGAAGCGCACCTGGGCGAGGTCGACGACCGGGCGTAGTTCCGGCTCGCGGGCGGTGCCGGAAAAGCCGCTCAGACCCAGGCGCAGGGACGGCAGGTTGAGCTGCCAGCGCGCGGCCAGGTCCAGGCGGCGGTTCTCCCGGGAGGATTCGTAGCTGCTCAGGTCCTCGTCCACCACCAGGGGCAGGCGCAGACGCCCGTCCTCGCCGGGAAAGCGCCGTTCGCGGGCGCCGGTGAGCAGAAACAGGTCGAACAGCTGCTGACCGCGCTCGATGCTCAGGTTGATCATCGGTTGGCCGAGCTTCTGCTCGCCATCCAGGCTTTCCACTTGGTCGGTCTGGTTGACGATGTCGACCAGGTGCACGCCTTCGGTCACGCCCCAGAACACCTGATGGATGCCGGCGCGCAAGGTGAAACCGTCGCCGCGGTGGTCCCAACTGGCTTCGCGCAGGTCGAAATGGCTGCGCCGGGCATCGCGCAGGTCGCCGCGCACGAACGGCACCAGTACGAGACGATCGCGACCGTTGTCCAGGTCGTGCCAGAACTCGCTGCGCAGGCTCATGGAAGCATTCGTCCGGGCCTGACCCTGGGCGCCCCGTTCGGCGAAGTACCAGGTTTCCAGGCCCAATTCATGGCGTTGCTGCAGGGCCTCGGCCGGCGAGCAGGCGAACAGGCTTGCCGCCAGCCCCAGGATCCACAGGGCGGGGCGGATGTTCATGGCCATGATCAGCGTACCCGCAACAAGGCATTTTGACTGAAATCGGCGGTTGTCAGCCCGGTATCGAAGCGGTAGTCGCGCCACAGCAGGCGCGTCTGCTTGTCGGTCTGATGGTTGACCATCAGCATTTCCCCGGGCCGCCAGTGCCCGCCCGGGTACTGTTGGAAGTCCGAGGCTGTGTAGGTTTTGAGGAGGTTGTTGCGACGGTCGTAATAGTCGATACGACGGATCAGGTGCTGCGCTTTGTCGATCCACAGGAGCTGGCGGGTATAGCCCGAATATTCATCCTTGGGGATGCGTTCCAGGCGGTAGACGGGCATGTCGTCCAGCGCCGTCTCGGTCAGGTCGCGGTAGCTGAATTTCTGCCAGAACGGCGTGACTATGTCTTCGTAAGCGAACTCGGAGCCCATGAAGGGACCGGACTTGTTGCGCGCGCCGATCTGCTTGATGCGCTTGAGGGTGGGCAGGTAGAGCCATTGTTCGTCTTCGCCGGTCGCCCGGTTGTGCGACAGCAAACCCGAACCCGCCACATCCCTGGGGGCCTCGAAGACCATCAGGGTCTGGTCGGTGCTGTCGCCCGCCTCGCGGCTGCGTACCCGCAGCGCGCGGCTTGCGGTTTCGCCGCTGGGGCTGATCAGCACCATTTCCAGGTTCACTTGCAGGTCGCCATAGTGACGCAGGTTTTCATCCGCACGTATGGCCACCTGTTCGGCGGTTTCTGCTTGAGCCGCCCACGCCAGAGTAAGCATCAGGGGTAGCAGGAGTGAGGGCAAACGCATGACAGATCCTTCTGGCACGTGACCAGATGCAGTCGGGGGGCAGCCCAGGCGTTGGAAGTCTGGACTGACCGGCTGTTAACTTGATCAATGAATTGACCTTCCGTGGCTGATTTGACAGTCCATTAATCAAGCATTCCGGGCTGCTTGGAATCTTTGCGCATAGCCTGCGATTGGCACCTTTCATCCAGTAATAGAAGGGCATCGGCAGCTTGCCCGACACGAGCGGAAAAATGACCGTTTTGCGCTCTAAAACGGCACTATCAAGCGATAGTTGGCGGTGAAAATGTATGCGGTGGAACGCCAGCGGAGAAGAGCGGCCGGGCATGGGGAATTGCTGAAGAAACGAAACGAAATTCAGCCTCAGCCGATAAATGGCCGGATTGAAACAGGCAAATTGAAACAAAGGATAAGTTCAAACTTTCGTTGTTCGAGGCGCGCGCCATCGACAGGCGCCGCTGCACCGGTTCGCTACTTTGGTAGCAGGGCTGTTCGTGCCAAAGCAGCATTGCCGGGCTGCTGCCGATTGTTCGATGCTGAGGTGCCGAATGCTGCCAGAACCGAGTTCCCATCATGCCCGCCGTTAGCAACTCACCACCGTTGACAGCGCTTAAACCCGAGCGCCGGCAGTTGGTCGGCGGCTTGCGTGTGGCGGCGATCAGCCAACCGGGGGCGGGCAAGGCGGCGATCAGTATGAGGGTCGCCGCGGGCAGCCATGACGAGCCGACGGCTTATCCCGGCTTGGCGCATTTTCTCGAACACCTGCTGTTTCTCGGCAGCCACGGCTACGCCGTCGAAGACGCCTTGATGGCGTTCGTACAGGGCTGCGGTGGGCAGCTGAATGCCTCGACCCAGGCGCGGCACACCGAATATTTCTACGAGGTGCCGGCCGAACGGCTCGGCGAGGCCCTCGCACGACTTCTGGATATGCTGGCCAGGCCTTTATTGGATAAAGCTGCGCAACTGCGCGAGCGTGAGGTGGTGCATGCCGAATTCATCGCCCGTGCTCAGGACCCAGACACCCTGGTCGCGGCGGGACTCGCCCAGGCGTTGCCGGCTGGCCACCGTTGCGCCGCGTTTCAGGCGGGCGATCGCGACAGCCTGAAGGTCGAGGAGGAGGATTTCCAGCAGGCCCTGCTGGGGTTCCATCGACGCTTTTATCAGGCCGGGCAACTGTCGTTGCTGCTGGTCGGCCCGCAGTCCGTCGACGAGTTGTTCGCCATGGCGCAGCAGCATGCGCGCGTGCTGACGCCTGGCGTCAGGTGTCGGCAAACGCCGCCCGTGCCCTTGCTGGCGTTGCGCGAGCGGCACTTGCGCATGCGGGTGGCGACGGCCGGGCCGGCGTTGCACCTGGCGTTCGCATTGGAGTGGGCGACGCCGGGCATGGGACAGGCATTGGAATTCGTTCAGACCTGGTTGCGCAGCGAGGCGCCGGGCGGGTTGCTTGCCGGCTTGCGCGAGGCGGGGCTGTGTCAGGGCCTGAAAACCCAGGTGATCTATCGCTACGCCGAGCAGAGCCTGTTGCTGTTGAGCTTCTCCGGCGTCGACTCCGCGCCGGCCACGCAAGCTCGTCTGACCCAGGCGTTGCTGGCCTGGTTGGCATTCTTCGCCGACGCTGAACGCTCTGGTTTGCACGCGCGCTATCAGAGAATCCGGCAGCGCTGGCTAGGCGGTTTGTCGCCGCTGGCGCTGGCACGTTGCTGGCAGGGGTGTCTGGAATACAACGAGGAACCGAGCACGGCCGAGCCTGCCGTGGTCGCGGCATTGCTGGCGCAGATGCAGGAGGGATCACGGCGTATCGCCCTGTGCGCCGATGCCGCGCCCATGTCCGATTGGCCCGCTGCCGGTTTTACCTTGCAGATGCGCCGCGAGGCGCCTGTGGTAGCCGAGCCGCATGCTTGGGCATGGCAACTACCGCAAGCAAACGTGTTTCTCGAGCCGCGCCTGGCGCCGCTAACGGCCGTCGCTATCCCGGCGCAGCTGCGCTGGTTACCGGCGCCCCTGGCGGAAGCAGACGGGCAAGCCGTATTGCATGGGCGTTGCCTGTTCGCCGGGCGGGTTGCCGTCGCGCCGTTGCAGACATTGTTTCGCGTCGCGCTGCGGGCGCTCGAAGCCGATGCGGCCGAGGTCGGCGTCGCACTGCACATCGTGGTGGAGGCGCATGCCTGGCAACTGTCGTTGCAGGGGCCGGCGGCGTTGCTGCCTCGGCTGATGGGCGAGGTATTGCCGATCCTCCTCGATCCTCCCCCCGAGGCTTGGCGGCAAAGCGTGCGTCAGGCCCTGGAGGATGCGGCGCAGGCGCAAGCAGAAATGGCCTTACGTCAATTGTTGCGGCGTTTGCCTGAGCTGTTTGCGCCGCCTGGCGACCGTGCACAGCTGACGCCGCAAAGCCTGCGCGAGGCATACCGCGGGGCGCGATTCGAAGGCCTGGGTGTGGCTATCGAGGCGGCGGGGCGAACCGAGATCGAAGCGTTGTTCGCCGCGGTTTCGCCGCTACCCTCCGGCAAATCGCCTGAACCTGGATCGGCAGGGCGGTATTGGCAGGATGCGGACATCGTCTGCGACGATTCGCTGCTGCTGTTGTTCTGCCCGCAACCCGCGTCGAATGCTTCGACTGAAGTCGCTTGGCGCTTGCTTGCGCAACTCTACCAAGGGGCGTTTTTCCGCCGTATGCGCAGCGAGCTGCAACTGGGGTACGCGGTATTCTGTGGCTTCCGCCAGGTGCGGGGGCGCGGCGGCATCCTGTTCGCGGTGCAATCGCCGCATACCGCGCCGGTCGAAATTCTCGGGCATATCCAGGCCTTTCTACAGACCCAGGGCGAGCGCCTGGCAACCTTGGGCGAGCACCAGCTGAGGCATGCAGCCGATGAGTTGCGCGAGCAACTGCAAAGTGCGGTGCTGTCCTCGTCGGAATGTGCCGAGCAGTGCTGGCAAGCACATTTGGCCGGCCTGCCCGAGCGACATGACGCGGCACTGCAACAGGCGTTGGCGTCCATCGTCCGTAGCGATCTGCTGGAGTGCCAGCGCAAACTTGGCCATGCGCAGGGCGGTTGGTACGTATTGGCCAATGCCGCCAAACCGGACGCGGATTGGTTATCGCCGAACTGATCGGTCGGCTGGTGGATTACGTGGTGTGTTTGTAGGAAAGAATCCGTAGGGTGGATGTCGCTTTTTACATCCACCAGAACGCCGCCCCGGTGGATCGATGAGGCGCGATCCACCCAAAAGCTGATCATCGTCTGATGGGTGTGGTGGTGCGTTTGCAGGAAAGAATCCGTAGGGTGGATGTCACTTTTTACATCCATCAGAACGCCGCTCCGGTGGATCGATGAGGCGCGATCCACCCTACAAAGCTTACCCGCCATCCCTCGCTTTATCCTCGCTCCAATCCCCCATTGGCCGCACTCGCCTGTCCTGGTGTTGTGCGGGCGTTCGTTCGCGTTTCGGCCAAGCCGATTACGACCTTCGCGCGCAGGTACTACGCCTTATTGCCCGCGCCGCCGGGCCCGGCCAAAGCAGCAGGCAACCGGCGCCATAGCAGCGTATGGCCGGGGTTGCGGCTTTTCGATAATCGCCTCCGAACCGACCACCCGACGGTCGACCCCTCAAGCGGAGAGTGATATGCACAACAACAAGATCGCCAACATCCGATTCCTGCCCCTGGCCCTGACGGCTGCCGTAGCGCTGGCCACGGCTCAGCAAGCGGCTGCCGAGATCGTTCTGTACGACCAGGACGACACCACCTTCTCCACCGACGGCTATATCAACGCCTTCTATGTGAACAGCGACGTCGACCGCGAGGGCGAGCAGTTCGATCGCCGTCAGGCGCGGGTGAAAATGGGCTTTTTGCCGAACTGGATCGGCTTCAATTTCGGCAAGCAGATCGATGGGCTGAAGCTTGGCGGCCGTTCGTCCTTCTGGGTCACCATCAACGACAGCGAAGCCAACGGCACCAGCACCGCCATTGACGTGCGTCAGTTCTACGGCACCGTGGCGTCGCCGGAGTGGGGCGAAGTGCTGGTGGGTAAGGACTTCGGCCTGTTCTCGCGCTCGAACATCTTCCTCGACGAAATGCTCGCCGGTTACGGCAATGTCAGCGACACCCTGGGCTTGGTCGACGGCACCGGCGTATCGTTCGGCAATATCGGCACCGGCTATCCCTATCCGTTCCCGACCTCGCAGATCACCTACCGTAATAACAACCTGGCCGAAGGCCTGCGTTTCGCCGTCGGCATCATGGACCCGGTGGACACCAACGACGACAGCGCCGTCGGCAAGTCCTACCAGGAAGAACCGCGCTTCGAGTCGGAGGTCAGCTACCAGTTCGACCTCGGCGGCGCGACCATCTACTCCTGGCTCAACGGTGCCTACCAGACTTCGGAAAACACCGACGACACGGTCGACAGCGTCACCTCGCAGGGCCTCGGCTACGGCGTGCAGGCGAAAATGGCCGGCTTCTCGCTGACCGCTTCCGGCTTCCAGGCCGAAGGCATCAACCCGTTCTTCACCAACAATGCCGGCGAAGCCACGCTGCGCGAAATCGATAGCGAAGGCTATCTGCTGCAGGGGTCCTATACCTTCGGCAAGAACCGCGTGGCCTTGTCCTATGGCAAGACCGAGGACGACGGCAACGGTCTGGGTACCGCCGCCGATTACGAGACCCGTGGTGTCGCCTACTTCCGCACCATCAACGACAACCTCAAGCTGGTCGCCGAATACAACCAGTACGAGATCGACGCCGCTGCCGGTAGCGGCTTGGCCGAAGACACCGACACCTTCGCCGTCGGTGCGGTGCTGAGCTGGTAAGCACGCTGGCACCGAATGCCGTTCACTTGGTTCAGGTGAGCGGCATTTTTTTGTCCGGCAGGTATGGGCGATCCAATGTTGGGCCTCGCTCTTCGTAGCCTGGATAAGCCTAGGCGCAATCCGGGGAAATCCAGAGCCTGGCCAATCGCTCCCGGATTTCATCCAGGCTACGGAACTGCATCCAGGCTACGTAGCTCGGGTTGGTAGGGCGGACATGGCGCAGCCTTGTCCGCCGCTGGCATCCGGATGGTGGACAAATCTTCGGCATGTCCACCCTACGAGGCCATAGACCGTGCTCGCCCTGCGGCTGGCAATCCACCCTGGTCTTTTTTGCGAGGTGAATATGGAACTCCACAGCCTGGATTTACTGTTGATCCTGTCGCCGATGACGCTGTTGTTCGCGGCTCTGCCGATTGTCCTGATGCGCTGCCTGTGACAGGGCCAGCTTCCGCGGTCGTGCTACTTAGGGACTAGACCGGCGCTACTCAAGTGGCATGGGGCGTGTACGGCAAGCTTCGTAAAATCGATCTCGGAAAGTTAGGTTTTTTACGGGGCGAGTTATGCAGCAAGGGCAGACGGAAGGCGTGATCACCGCCACATCGAGCGCCGCCGACGTCGAGCTGGTGGCGCAGGAACTGGCGCGCCAGCTGATCCACCCGCACCTGGGCTTCGTGCTGTTTTTCTGCTCCGCCGCCTATGACCTGCAACGGCTCGGCGAGGCGCTGGAGTCGCATTTCGGCGGGATCAACCTGATCGGTTGCACCACGGCCGGGGAAATCACCCCCCACGGCTATGGCCGTGGCTGCGTCAGCGCGGTGGGCTTCGACCACCGCAGTTTCTCCATCGCCAGTGGCCTGATCGACGAAATGGAACGCTTCAGCCTGATCGACGCCCAGCAACTGGTCGAGCGCCTGGTCAAGGACTGTCGCGCCAACGAACTGGCCTCGATCAAGGGCCACAGCTTCGCCCTGACCCTGCTCGACGGCCTGTCCAGCCGCGAGGAAGTGGTGCTCGGCGCGCTCAGCGCGGCCCTGGGCAGCATCCCGCACTTCGGCGGTTCGGCCGGCGACGATAATCACCTGACCCACACCCACGTCTACTACGGCGGCGAGTTCCATACCGGCGCGGCGGTGGTGGTGCTGTTCAATACCTGGCTGGATTTCGAAGTGTTCAGCACCCACCACATCCAGCCCTGTGCCGACAAGCTGGTGGTGACCCGCGCCGACAGCGCCGGTCGGCGGGTCTATGAGCTGAACGCGGCGCCGGCCGCACAGGAGTACGCCGAGTTGATCGGCGTGCCGCTGGAGGCGCTGGATCACCGGGTATTCGCCGCCCATCCGCTGGCCGTACGGATCAGCGAGCAGTACTACGTGCGCTCGATCCAGCGGGTCAACGAGGACCTGAGCCTGACGTTCTACTGTGCGGTGGAGAACGGCATCGTACTCACCGCCATGCGTCCAGGGCCGTTGTTGCCGAACCTGGAACAGGTGTTCACCGGTCTGCGCGAGCGGCTCGGGCCCTTGCTGCTGACCATCGGCTGCGACTGTTTTCTGCGCCGCCTGGAAATCGAAGACCAGGGCGGCGTCGAGCCGGTCTCGGCGTTTCTGCGTAACCAGCCAGTCATAGGGTTCAACACCTACGGAGAGCAGTTCAATGGTATGCACATCAACCAGACCTTCACCGGAGTCGCCATCGGCCGACCTGGCCGGGGTTGATACCGTCGAGCTGCACGCCCGTTGCCAGGCGCTGGAAAAGGAAAACCTCAAGCTCAAGCGGATCAACGCCGCGCTGATCGAACGGGTCGAGTCGGTGCACTCGCGCGGCGACGACGCCTATGCCGCGTTCCAGCATTCGGTGGTGCTCGCCGAGCAGGTGCGCGAACGCACCGACGCGCTGAACCAGGCGATGGCCGAGCTGAAATCCAGCAACCAGTTGCTCAGCGATGCGCGCCTGCGTGCGGAAACCGCGCACCAGCATCTGATCGACGCCATCGAGAGCATTTCCGACGGCTTTGTGCTGTTCGACCGCGAACAGCGTATCGTCCTGTTCAACAGCCACTTCAAGTCGTTCTGGGCCCATAGCCGTGCGCGCATCAGCGCCGGCACCCGCCTGGCGGAAATCAAACGCCTGAGCATCAGCACCGGCCTGGTGGTCGAGGAACAGCGCAGCAAGGAAGGCGAGCAGATGCTCTACCGCCTGCGCGACGGACGCTGGGTGCAGGTCAGCGAACGGCCGACCCGCGAGGGCGGCCTGGTGATCCTCTATACCGATATCACCGAGGTCAAACTCAACGAAACCCAGCGCCGCGAGCAGGCCCTGGCGCAGAAGTCGCGGCTGCTGCAGCGCGCCGTCGACAACCTGTCCCAGGGCATGGCGATGGTCAACGCCGAAGGCACCCTGGAGTTGTGGAACCACCGCTTTCTCGACCTCTGCGGCCTGGCGCCGATCAACGCGCACAGGCCATTCGCCGAAGTGATGGCCGACAGCGAACTGGCCCTGTTGACCCCCGACAGCCGCGACGCCAACGGCCGGCCAATCGAAGAACTGGAGCTGCGCCTGTTCGACGGCCGCATGCTCGAAGTGCGCACCCATGCGTTGCCCACCGGCGGCTTCGTCAACACCTTCACCGACATTACCGAGCGCTACCGGCACGCCGAAGCGCTGAGCGAAAGCGAGCGCTGGATCCGCCTGATCACCGACCATGTGCCGGCACTGATCGCCTACCTGAATGCCGACCTGGTCTACGAGTTCACCAACAAGGTTTACGAGGAATGGTACTGCTGGCCGCGCGGCGCGATGCTCGGTCAGAGCCTGCGCGAGGTGCACAGCGAGGACCATTGCCGGCGCCTGGAACCCTATATCGAGCGGGCGTTGTCCGGCGAGAGCGTGACCTTCGACGTCGCCGAAACCAACCACAGCGGCCAGGAGCGCTACATGCTGCGTTCCTACGTGCCGAACCGGCAGGCCAGCGGCGAAGTGGTCGGCATCTTCGTGCTGATCCGCGATATCACCGAGCGCCGGCGCACCGCCGAAGCGCTGCATCAGGCCTATCAGCATCTGGAACAACGGGTGCGCGAACGCACCGCCGAACTGACCACGGTCAACCAGCAGCTGCGCCGCGAAATCGACGAGCGCACGCAGATGGAAGCGCGCCTGCGCGAAGCCAAGGGCGAGGCCGAGCAGGCCAACCTGTCGAAAACCAAATTCCTCGCCGCGGTCAGCCATGACCTGTTGCAACCGTTGAACGCCGCACGGCTGTTCACCAGCGCGCTGCTGGAGAAACGCGAGCTGGCCGGCAGCGCTGGCCTGGTGCGCAACGTCAGCAATTCCCTGGAGGATGTGGAAAGCCTGCTCGGCACCCTGGTGGATATCTCCAAGCTCGATGCCGGGCTGATCAAGCCGGATATCGCACCCTTCGCGGTCAGCGAGCTGCTGGAAAACCTCGCCGCCGAATACCACCAGATCGCCGGCAGCGAAGGCCTGCGCCTGGACTTCATCCCCAGCTCGGCACTGGTACGCAGCGATATCCAGCTGCTCGCGCGGATTCTGCGCAACCTGCTCAGCAACGCCATTCGCTACACCACCAGCGGGCGCATCCTGCTCGGTTGCCGCAGGCGTCGGCAGAGTTTGTCGATCGAGGTCTGGGATACCGGCATCGGCATCGCCGAGAACAAGCTCGGCGAGATATTCCAGGAGTTCAAACGTGGCGACGTCACCCACCGCAAGCAGGACCGCGGCCTCGGCCTGGGCCTGGCGATCGTCGACAAGATCGCGCGCATGCTCGGCCACCGTATCCACGTCCGTTCGCAACTGGGGCGCGGCTCGATGTTCGCCGTGGAAGTGCCGCTGACCACCCGCGCGCCGCGCGCCCGGGTGGTGCACGAGACGCCTGACCTGTTGCTCGAACGCCTCAGCGGCTCGCGCATCTGGGTGCTGGATAACGACGCGGCGATCTGCGCCGGCATGCGCACCTTGCTCGAAGCCTGGGGTTGCCAGGTGGTCACCGCGCTATCGGAAGAAGACCTGGCGCGCCAGGTCGACAACTACCACGCCGACGCCGACCTGCTGATCGCCGACTACCACCTCGACGACGGCCACAACGGCGTCGACGCCGTCGCCCTGATCAACGCCCGCCGCAGCACACCGCTACCGGCACTGATGATCACCGCCAACTACAGCAACGAACTGAAACAGCAGATGCGCGAACTCGGCCATACCTTGATGCATAAGCCGGTACGGCCGATGAAGCTGAAGACGGCGATGAGTCATCTGTTGGAGCGCGGGGCGGGCTAGGGATTACGTTGCCCGGCTGCGATCACCCGTAGGATGGCGTTGAGCGCAGCGATACCCATCACAAGCTGTTGGAGGCTGGGGGAGGTGGTGGCTCATCGAGCGCCGATGGGTATCGCTGCGCTCAACCGCATCCTACGAAAAGCACAAGAACCGCTGCAGCCCTAGCGGTACACGCTTATCCCGTTCGTTTTCTACTCACCGTATCCGTTATCCGGGTCATCGCCTCCGCCCCAATCTTCGGGCAACAATCCCGCCTGTACATACCGATGAAAGGACGACCACGGCCAGTCCGCGAGCCGTTGTACATGTCCATGTTTGCGCGGGTTGTTATGGATGTAGTCGACGTGCCGGGCGAAGTCTCGATTATCGCGAATGCGATGCTCCCAATAGCGCCGCTGCCAGATACCGCGTTCGCCTCTGCCCAGACGGCTGGCGCCGATCCGTTCGTCACGGGGCAGGGCGCGGGAGAAACCGGTTTTGATCAGCCGCCAGCGCAGCGCAAAGTCCGCATCGCCAGGTGGCAGCGTGCACAGGGCATGCAGGTGATCGGGGAGGATGACGATCGCATCGATCCGCCACGGATGCCGGTGCATCACCCTGGCAAAGCTGGCGCGCAATAGGTCGATTTGCGTGGTCAGCAAGTCGCGTTGGCGTTCGGCCAGGTTGAGAGTAAAGAACCAGGTGGCGCCCGGCGTCCAGTCGCGGCGGTAAGCGGTCATGCCTGCATTCCTTTGCAGAGAAGTACGCAGAGAGTTTAGCGGGTGACAAGGAAATACCATCGAGCCGCGGTGATGGATAAAGCGATGATGGGTTACGGCGCGTTTAGTGTTGTGGCTGCCCGCAGATCGGTGGGCGCCTAATCATCCTACCGGCTAGGGATTACGTTGCCCGGCTGCGATCACACGTAGGATGGCGTTGAGCGAAGCGATACCCATCACAAGCTGTTGGAGGCAGGGGGAGGTGGTGACTCATCGAACGCCGATGGGTATCGCTGCGCTCAACCGCATCCTACGGGCTATCGATATTGATCCAGACCTGACCGACTACGAGCAGCAGCAGTATCAATCCCCAGCCGCCGTATAAAAGCGTGTTTCGGCCGATTTTGCCGGCGTTATAGAGCTTGAAACCCGCTAACAGCACGGACGAGATAGCTATCTGCAAGGTCATCAATACGAGTGCTTGGGTTTTGCTGCCAATCCCGGGATCAACGTCAAAAAATGCCATGGCGCCGAGTCCGACGATGGCGAAGGTGAAGAGAAACCAGCTAAAGATCTTTAAATAATTGAACATGGTTTTCTTTTGCGAGGATGAATGAACGCGCGCAATTCGACGCGTCTATGACTTGGACAGTTCGGTATCGGAATCAGCTTTTTTCACCCTGCCTCAAACATCGGTAATCAAGCGCTTGCCCAGGCTGACCACCTCATCCACCTGGTATCCGAGGTTGCGGTAGAAGCTCAGCACGGCCTGGTTATCGCTACGCACCTGCAGATTCAGTTTGGGGCAGCCGAGGGCGGTGAGGCGGCGTTCTACTTCTTCCATCAGCTGGCGGCCCAGGCCGAGGCGGCGCTGGGTGGGACATACCGCCAGGTAGTTGACCCAGCCGCGGTGGCCGTCGAAGCCGGCCATCACCGAGGCCACCACCCGGCCGTCGATCTCGCCGAGCAGAAACAGCTCAGGCTGCACCTTGAGCTTGCGCTGGATGTCCTTTTGCGGGTCGTTCCACGGCCGGGTCAGTTCGCAGCGTTGCCACAGATCGATAACGGCCGTCTCGTCGGTCAGTTGGAAGGAGCGGATATGCATGGCGGACTCCAGGTCGCAAAGCCGCCGTTCTAACACAATGCTCAGCGGCGCAGGTAGGCGGCAAAGTCGATATCCCCGGCCGAGAGGATCGCCTGCACCCGGTTGTGTACGTTGAGCTTGCGCAGGATCGCCGAAACGTGGGCTTTGACCGTGGTTTCGGCGATATCCAGGCTGTAGGCGATCTGTTTGTTGGATTCGCCCTTGGTCATGCGCTCCAACACCAGCAGCTGCTTGCGGGTCAGGGCCTGCAGCAGTTCGGCGGAGATGCTCGGGTTTTCCGGGTGGCTGCGCCGCGAGCTGTTGCCCTGGGTGCGGATAATGTCCGGCGGCAGGTAGACGTTGCCGTTGAGGATCTGCTGGATGGCATCGGTCATCTGCGCGCGCGGCGAGGATTTGGTGATAAAGCCGACGGCGCCGTAGGTGATGGCTTGCAGCACCACTTGTTTGTCCTGCTCGGCGGAAACGATCACCACCGGGATGGTCGGCGCCTCGTTGCGCAGTTGCATCAGGCCGTTGAGGCCGTGCATGCCGGGCATATTGAGGTCGAGCAGGATCAGGTCGAGGTCGTCGTGTTCCAGGGTCAGGGCCAGGGCGCTGTCGAGGTCCGCGGTTTCGAGGATTTCGCTGCCGGAGAAGCCGTCGCTGATGACATTGTGGATGGCTTCGCGAAACAGCGGGTGGTCGTCGGCAATCAGAATTTTGTACATGGCCTTTCACCTCGTTGTTGTAATTTTGGCGTGGCTTTCAGCTGTCGGCAAAGCATCTCTCGCACTCAAGGCAGCGCAGCCGGTTGCGCCGGGATCAACGGCAGGCCGGCCTGCTGCCAGCCGTCGATGCCGTCGCGGTACCAGTAGAGGTTGTTATAGCCCATGGCGTGGGCGCGTTTCGCCGCGTTCCAGCCCAGCCAGCAATCGGCGCGACAGTAGAACACCAACGGCCAACCTTTGTCGTTGTGGCTGGCCTGTTGCAGATGATGGCTGAAGTAGCTCTGCCATTGCGCGTCCAATTCGCCGTCGCCGGTGTTGGCGAGCCACAGGCTGTCCGGCAGGTTGGCGTGGGTTTCGTCTTCGATGAACTGGCCATGCCGCCAGGGACGGCGGTAGGTGTCGATCAGGCGGGCGTGGGGCTGTTCGATCAACAGCCGTTGCAGGGCTGCGGTGTCGAGGGGGCGAGCGTACTCGTTATGCGTCGGGGTCGGGCTGCGGTAGTGCTCGATGCGGTAGCCATCGGCCGAAAACAGCGGCGGCTCGGCATGCACCATACAGGCCAGGGCCAGCAGGCCATTGAGCACCAGCAAAGCAGCGGGTCGCATTGCCACCGGATACCTCCTCGCTTAAGTAGCGGTTCTTTTTATGGAGGTATTAGGGGGTAATTCCGAGGCTTTGGAAATTCTACGATGGAGAGCAAAAGCAGTACCAAAGTAGTAGAGGCGCAGGCGTGGAAGGCCTGTTAGCAGGCCGTTGCAAGCGATTGCGTGGCCATGCGGCGTTTCGTATTCCAGCCTCGAGGACCGATCGCGAGCAAGCTCGCTCCTACAGGGTGCGGGCGGGCTTGGTGTGCGTGGCTTAGCTGGCCCGCCGCAACGCCGCGTGTTGCGGGTTGAAGGTCAGCACCGAGAGTGCCGCGAACAGCGTGGTCAGGCCCAGGCACACCAACAGGGCGGTGAGGTTCAGGCGTTGGTAGAGGGCGTAGCGCACCAGCTCCACCGCATGGCTGAAGGGGTTGAGCGCGCACAGCCAATACAGCCATTCGCTGGCCTCGCGCATCTTCCACAGTGGGTAGAGCGCCGAGGAGAGGAAGAACAGCGGGAATATCACGAAATTCATCACCCCGGCGAAGTTCTCCAACTGGCGAATGCCGTTGGACAACAGCAGGCCCAGGGCGCTGAGCAGCAAGGCCACCAGCAATAGTGCCGGCAGGGCGGCGAGCAGGCCCCAGAGCGGCGGTTGTACGCCGTAGAACCAGGCGATGGCGAGAAAGGCATACACCTGCAGCAGCGAGATCAGGGCGATCGCCAGCAGCTTGCCGGCGAGCAGAAACGCCCGTGGCAAGGGACTGGTCAGCAGTACGCGCATGCTGCCCATTTCGCGGTCGTAGACCATCGACAACGAACCCTGCATGCCGTTGAACAGCAGGATCATACAGGCCAGCCCCGGCACTATGTAGGTGTCGTAGGTGATGTAGGTGTCGTAGGGCGCGATGATCGCAATGCCCAAGGCGGCGCGAAAGCCGGCGGCGAACACCAGCAGCCACAGCAGCGGGCGCACCAGGGCGCTGAGAAAGCGCGAGCGTTGCAGCACGAAGCGCAGCCATTCGCGTTGCACGATGCCTTGCAAGCAGTACCAGTAGGCGTTCATGGGCGGGGCTCCGTCGGCGGGCGCGGGGTAGGCTGCGCCGTGCGCACCACGAATTTTCGGGCACGTACGGTCTCGCCTAGGTTTTTCAACGTCCTGCCAGACGGGGCAGAGCAAGCGAAAAGCGTCGCGGCTAAAGCCCCTCCCACAAGGGAAGTGGTGAACTTGAAACCTGTGGGAGGGGGCGGGCGGCGCTCCGCTTTAGCCGCGATGCTTTTGTGGTGGCGCGAAGCATTCATGCCGCCGCCTCGCAGCCGGTCAGGCGCTCGAAGGTGGCGGCCAGGCTTACGTCGTCGGCGCCGATCTGGCCGGCGATGCCCTGGGCGACCAGATGGCCGCGGTTGAGGATCAGCAGCTCGTCGCTGGCCTGTACTTCATCGAGCAGGTGGGTGGTCCAGAGCACCGCCAGACCGGCGTCGCGGCACAGCTGTCGGACATGCCGGTTGAGCGCCAGGCGGCTGGCCGGGTCGAGGCCAGCGCTGGCTTCGTCGAGTAACAACAAGCGCGGCCGATGGAGCAGGGCGCGGGCGATTTCCACGCGGCGGCGGTGGCCGCCGTTGAGTGCGCGGACTTTGTCGTGGCGGCGTTCGAGCAACTGCTGACGCGCCAGTTCCTCGTCGATCCGCAGCTGCGCCTCGCGCCTTGGGATGCCGTGCAGGGCGGCGTGGTAGCGCAGGTTCTGCTCGACGCTGAGGTCCAGATCCAGGGTGCTCTGTTGGAACACCACGCCGAGCTGGCGCAGCGCCTCGCGCGGTTGCTGGCGCAGGCTGCTGC
>NZ_CAMPHN010000076.1 GCF_946885885.1 uncultured Pseudomonas sp. | reverse complement strand
CGCCGGGCCGACCTGCGACAGCGCCGACATCATGTACGAGCACTACAAGTACGGCTTGCCGCTCAACCTGGCGATCGGCGACCGCCTGTACTGGCTGTCCACCGGCGCCTACACCACCAGTTACAGCGCGGTGGAATTCAACGGCTTTCCGCCGCTGAAGGCTTACTACCTGTAAGCCGCTCATATCGATAAACCGCTGCGGCGGTCATGCCGCTCACTTGGCGCAAGTGAGCGGCATTTTTTTGAGGGCTATGTCCCCGTTACCTATTGTGTGTTGCGATGTCTTGTAGGAGGCGCGCCCTCGCGGCGAAAGCAGCCCGCAGGGCTGTCTGCTCATCGTTTGGCGAATACAGCGAAAAGCTCGCCCCGAGGTCACGGAACGCCGCACGGCCCCTCCTACGGGGCGCAGGCAATTCGCGCCTGGCGATACCCCTGCACCGTCTTTTTGGTGCGCCAACTCTGGGCGATGCCGAAATCAGCTACTTCGAGTCCGACGCCGAGTTGGGTTCGCGCCTGCAGAACGTCGGTGGCTTCTATCAGGTCAAGCGCGAGCGCACCGAGATCGACGGCATCGAGGCCACAGCCGGTTGGCGGTTGAACGCTGTCCACCGTTTGCAGGCGACCTATGCCCAGGTCAACGGCCGTTCGGATACCGACGGCGACGGCAAGGTCGACACCGATCTGGATGGCGCCAACATCTCCCCCGACCGTTACGGTCTGAGCTGGCAGGCCAACTGGACCGACAAGCTCAACACCCGTCTGCAAGCCAACCATTATGCCAGCCGGGGTTTCGATGATGCGGCGCTGGAGTTCGACGGTTACAGCCTGGTCGACGCCTCGCTTGGCTACCGCTTGCCGGTGGGCGAAGCCAGTCTGGGCATCGAAAACCTGCTGAACAAGGGCTACCTGACCTACTACGCCCAGGCTGCCAGCAAGCGTGACGATCAGCTGTTCAAGGGGCGTGGGCGGACCTTCACCCTGGGTTATCAGGTCAGCTTCTAACCGAGAAGCCAGTCGAACCCATAGAAAAGGCTATGTCCCAGCTACCTGTTGCACGCAGTTTTTGTAGGGTGGGTTAGCGGCGCTGGGGCTGGTTATGGCAGGGCACTACGCATTTCGAGCGCCGCGTAACCCACCATTGCGGTTTATCGGTGGACCGCTATGGTGGGTTACGGCGCGTTGAGCGTTGATGGTGTTTGCCTGAGCCCGGTTCGCGCCTAACCCACCCTACGTTTTACCGCTCCTCATGCACTTCATAGCTGTTCGGGACGACTCAACACATAACGGGTACAGAGCCATAGAAAACGCCGCGAACAATCGTGGCGTTTTTTTATGGGAGTTTGCCGTCTGTCGGATGCGTGGCAGAACGCCATAATCGGCATTTGATAATCAATTGCATTTACATTTGGCAATGGTTAGCATCCGCGGCGTTTCATTCCACCTACCTTTCTCCTCCCGTCGATCGCCATTTGTGGTGCAAGGGGGAGACTTCTTCCTGTTGGGGATAAGCATGACCATTCGCAGTCGCAAGCATCAAAAAGTCAGTCATCTGGCAGCGCTGATCGCCGCCACTATCCCAGGGATGGCATTCGCCCAGACGGAAGAGGCGGCGAGCGAGTTGAGCTTGCCGGAGATGGTCGTGACCTCCAAAGCCGAGGTGCCCTACAAGGCCGATAAAAGCGCCAACAGCAAGCTGACCCAGCCGCTACTCGATACGCCGAAGACCGTGCAGGTGATCAAGAAGGAAATGCTCCGTGAGCAGGGCGCCAACAGCCTGATGGAGGCGCTGCGCAACACCCCCGGTATCACCATGCAGCTGGGCGAAAATGGCAACACCTCGGCCGGCGACACTTTCATGATGCGCGGCTTCTCCACCCAGCAGTCGACTTTCGTCGATGGCGTGCGTGACCTGGGCGCGGTCAGCCGCGATGTGTTCAACCTCGAGCAGGTCGAAGTGGTCAAGGGTGCCACCGGTTCCGATATCGGTCGCGGTGCGTCGTCCGGATATATCAACCTGATCTCCAAGCTGCCGACCCTGACCGACGAGGTCTTCGCCACCGTCGGCTACGGCACGGCGAACAAGAGCAGCCTTACCGCCGATATCAATCAGCAACTGGGCGACAACTCGGCTTTCCGTTTGAACCTGATGCGTCGCGAAGGCGATGTCGATGGCCGCGATTACGTCGATAACAGCAGCTACGGCGTGGCGCCGTCCATCGCCTTCGGTTTGGATACTGCGACCCGCGTTTATGTCTATTCGCAGCATGTACGCCAGGACAACACCCCGGATGGTGGTATCCCGACCATCGGCATGCACGGTTTCTACAACGCCAACGCCAATATCAACGCTGGCGGCAAGGTCGACAGCGAGAATTATTACGGCTCCAAAAACGATCAGGAAAAAATCGACGGCGACATGTTCACCATCAAGGTCGAGCACGACCTCAATGACGCCCTGACCCTGCGCAACCTGTCGCGCTGGGGTCGCAGCAACAACGATCGCACCCTTACCGGCATCAACGCCATCAGCGCGCCGACTGCCGATCCCGCGGACTGGACCGTAGAGCGCCGGCTCCAGGTGGTCGATCAGGAAAACGAGATTCTCGCCAACCAGACCAGCCTGAGCGCCAGCTTCGACACCTTCGGCCTGCGCAACGAGCTGGCCGCGGGCCTCGAGCTAATGAGCGAGAAACAGATCAACCGCAGCTACGCCACCGCCGCCCAGACCATCGACGGCGTGGCCTACCCGGCGGTAATCATCACGCCCGCCAATCTGTACGACCCGAGTGCCCACGACGCCCTCGGCGCTCCCTACAAGACCGGCGCCTACACCGACGGCGAGACCAAGACCGCCGCGCTCTACGTCTTCGACACCCTGCACCTGAACGAGCAGTGGGCGCTCAACGGCGGCGTGCGTTTCGAACACTTCCGCACCGAGACCGACAGCGCCGCAGTGTCCAGTAACGCGCTGGTGCCGGGCAGTGCTTACGAATCGGGCGATCTGACCAGCTGGAATGCCGGCGTGGTGTTCAAGCCCGCGGAGAACGGCAGCATCTACCTGTCCTACGCCAACTCGCTGACCCCGCCGGGCAGCAATAATTTCAACCTGGCCGCCAGCGCCTCCACCTCCTCGTCCAACGAACAGGTCGGTCTGGACCCGCAGGAAACCGAACACGTCGAACTGGGCACCAAGTGGGACCTGCTGGATGAGCGCCTGGCGCTGACCCTGGCGGCCTACCGCACCGAGAACGACAAGCAGGTCAGCTACGATTCTTTCGCCGCCCGCTATTTCCAGGAGGGCAAGACCCGCGTCGATGGCGTCGAGCTGGGCCTGGTCGGCCAGTTGAGCAATTTCTGGCAGGTGTCCGCCGGTATCGCCCATATGAAAACCAAGCAGCTTGATCAAGTCAGCCGCAACAACTCTGGTGTGATCAGCGAGAACACCGGTGTGCGCTGGTCACCGGACTTGACCGCGACCCTGTGGACCTCCTACACCTTGGGCGATCTGACCCTGGGCGGCGGTGCGCGCTATATTTCCGAGCAGGATCGTGTGGTCACCGCCGGCACCGATCTGAGCACCCAGAACATGCCGAAAATCCCGTCCTACTGGGTGGCGGACGCCATGGCCGCTTACCGCGTCAACGACAACGTTAACCTACGTTTGAACGTCTATAACCTGTTCGACGAGGAATACATCGAAACGTTGAACAATGGCGGCTCGCGGGTGCGCATGGGCACGCCGCGCTCGGCGATGCTCACCACCGAGCTGAGCTTCTGATAGAGCGACCCGCCGTACCGGAAGCCTGCGCGCAAGCGTGGGCTTCTTGCGTTCTGTTCTGGCTCTGTCTGAGTTGCCTATTGTCGAATGCTCAGCCCTTGTAGGAGCGGGCTTGCCCGCGAATAGAGCTGAATAGAAAAACATCGCGGCCAAGGCCGCTCCTACGGTTTCGCACCACCCGCCAGCACCGCTGGCGGGACATTGCCTTTGTATTTTGTGGAGAGAGCGTCGATGCTGCTACATATTCCGCAAGTGTTGAGTAAACAGGAAGTCGCCGCGCTACGTGCCGAACTGGCGGCCCATGCCTGGGTCGACGGCGTGCAAACGTCCGGCGCCCAGGCGGCGAGCCTCAAACAAAATCTGCAGTTTCCGCCGGATTCGCCGGCCTTCGCCGGGCTGGCGCAGCGTGTCGCCGATGCACTGGCGCGTCATCCGCTGTTCGTTTCCGCCGTGCTGCCGCGGCATATGCTGCCGCCGATGTTCAATTGCTACAGCGGCGGCGGTCGTTACGGCAACCATGTGGACAACGCTCTGCAGCGCGACCGTTTCAGCAATGATCAGGTGCGTACCGATGTCTCCACCACGGTGTTTCTCAGCGAGCCGGAGGAGTACGACGGCGGCGAGTTGATCGTCGAGGACACCTATGGCGAGCATGAGATCAAGCTGGAGGCGGGCGACGCCATCGTCTATCCGGCGACCAGCCTGCACCGTGTCGAGCCGGTGACCCGCGGCGCGCGTATCGCCTCCTTCCTCTGGACGCAAAGCCGCGTGCGCGACGCCTGGCAACGCAAGATGCTCTTCGACTTGGACATGACCATCCTCAAGCTGCGCCATGATCTGGGCGACAGCGACGAGGTGGTGAGCCTGACCGGGACTTATCACAACCTGCTGCGGCAGTGGGCGGACTGAAATGGAACCCTTGAGCGCTATTCCGGCCGATCTGGTCGCCGCCTGCGACTATCAGCGTTATGCCCTGGAGCGCCTGGACGCCAATGCCTTGGCCTACCTGCAAGGCGGCGCGGCGGACGAACTGACCTGCCAGGCCAATCTGGATGTCTGGCGGGAGTGGGCGATAGTGCCGCGCATGCTGCGCGATCTGCGCGGCGGCCATACCCGCTGCCAACTGCTCGGCGATGAATTGCAGCACCCCATCCTGTTGGCGCCGGTGGCCTACCAGCAGCTGTTCCACGCCGAGGGCGAGTTGGCCACGGTGTTGGGTGCCGGGGTGATGGGCGGCGCCGCGGTGCTCAGCTCGTTCGCCTCCACGCCGTTGGAGCAGGTCGCCGAAGCGGCGCCCGGCCCGCTGTGGTTCCAGCTGTACTGGCAGGGCGGCGGGCCCGCGACCCTGGCCCTGGCGCAGCGCGCCGAGGCGGCCGGCTATCGCGCCCTGGTGCTGACCGTGGACGCGCCGGTGTCGGGGCTGCGCAATCGCGAACAGCGCGCGGCCTTCGTCTTGCCGGAAGGCGTAGCCGCGGTGAATATCGCCGAGCCGCCAGTCCTGCCGCAGGTGCCGCCGGGTGGCAGCGCGGTATTCGACGGCATGCTGGCAATCGCGCCGAACTGGGAGGATGTGCGCTGGCTGTGCCGACACAGCCGTCTGCCGATCCTGCTCAAGGGCATTCTGCACCCCGAGGACGCGCGCTTGGCCATGGACGCGGGAGCGGCGGGCGTCATCGTCTCCAACCATGGCGGCCGGGTGCTGGATTCGCAATGGCCGGCGCTCAAGGCCTTGCCCGGCATCCGCTCGGAACTGGGCGCGGCTGCGACGATTCTGGTGGACGGCGGCATCAGGCGCGGCACCGATGTATTCAAGGCCCTGGCGCTGGGCGCCAATGCGGTGCTGATCGGCCGGCCCTATATCCATGCCCTGGCCACGGCCGGCGCCCTGGGCGTGGCGCACCTGCTCAAGCTACTGCGCGAGGAACTGGAAGTCGGCATGGCCTTGAGCGGCTGCCGCGATCTTTCCTGTATCGGGCCGGAGGCATTGCAGTCGCTCAAGGGGCGAAGCGGCCCCTGTGTAAATTAGAGGTAAAGCCACGGACCTCGAAAACAAATGCAACTGCTTCTCAAATAGCATTGCGCCGCAGTGACAACCGCAGTGGTCGTCGCTTCTGTCAGGTACTTTTTCGTGTTCAAGAAAATCCTCTTTCAATTGCATTGGCTGCTCGGCATCAGCGCCGGTCTGGTGCTGGCGCTGATGGGCCTGACCGGCGCGGCCTATTCGTTCCAGGACGAACTGCTGCGCGCGCTCAATCCCGAGGTGTTGCGGGTCGAAGTGCGTGACGGCGGCGTGTTGCCGGCCGATGTGTTGCTGCCGAAGATCGAGGCGGCCAGCCAGCAGCGGCTGGTGCGTTTGAACATTGAAGCGACGCCTGAGCATGCCGGCCGGGTGATATTTGCGCCGCCGCCGGGCGAGAAGCGCGGCGAGGTTCGCTACTTCGATCCCTATAGCGGCGAGTTGCTCGGTGAGCCGAGCGGGCAGGGTTTTTTCGACCTGATGCTGGAATTGCACCGCTTTCTCGCCATGGGCGAGTACGGCAAGCAGATCACCGCCGCCAGCACCCTGGCGCTGATCTTCTTCTGCCTCTCCGGGCTCTATCTGCGTTGGCCGCGTCAGGCCATGAACTGGCGCGCTTGGTTGACTCTGGATTGGGCTAAACGTGGCCGCGCGTTCAACTGGGATCTGCATGCGGTGGCCGGTACCTGGTGCCTGGCGTTCTACCTCTGTGCGGCGTTGACCGGGCTGTATTGGTCCTACGACTGGTACCGCGAAAGCCTGACCGGCCTGCTCAGCAGCGAGCCGGCTGGCGAGCCGCGCAAACGCGGCGGCCGGCCCGCGCCCGGCGCCATGCCGGCGGCTGTGCCGGCAGTGAACTATGCGGCGCTTTGGGCCGGTTTGCAGCAGGCCGCCGGGCCGCAACTGACTGGCTACAGCCTGCGCTTGCCCGTCGCCGCGGGGCAGCCGGCCATGGTGTTCTACCTGCGCGACGACGCCCCCCATGAACGCGCCTACAATCAACTCAGCCTGGATGCGCAAAGCGGTGCGCGGGGCCAGCACAAGCGCTACCGCGAACAGGCGTTCGGCGATCAACTGCTGGCCAGCGTCTATGCCTTGCATGTCGGCAGTTACTTCGGCCTGACCGGGCGCATCCTGATGTTCCTGGCCAGCCTGAGCATGCCGTTGTTCGCCATTACCGGTTGGCTGCTGTACCTCGATCGTCGACGCAAGAAGCGCGCCGCGCTGGCCGCACGCGGGGCCCTGCGGCCGGCGGGTCAAGGTCTGCAGGACTGGTTGATCGGCTTTGCCAGCCAGAGCGGGTTCGCCGAACAGTTGGCCTGGCAAACCGCCGGGCAATTGCAGGCGGCGGGGCACGGCGTGCGGGTCGAGCCGCTCGGTCGTATCGACCGGCAGACCCTGAGCGAGGCGCAGCATGCGCTGTTCGTGGTCAGCACTTTTGGCGATGGCGAGGCGCCGGACAGCGCCCGCGGCTTCGAGCGCACATTGCTCGGCCAGGCGCTGGGGCTGGCGAATCTGCGCTATGCCATGCTCGCCCTCGGCGACCGTCAGTACCGGCATTTCTGCGGTTTTGCCGAGCGCCTGCACGCTTGGCTCGGCCAGCAAGGCGCCCGCACGCTGTTCGATCCGGTGCAAGTGGATGCCTGCGATAGCCTGGCCTTGGCCGATTGGCAGCGGCAATTGAGCGACTTGACCGGCGCCCGGCAAACGAACCAGGCGGGCAACGCCTATGGGCTGTGGACGCTGCACCAGCGCGAACTGCTCAACCCCGGCAGCCAGAGCGCGCCCACTTATATGATCGGGATGCGCGGCGAATCGGCCGACGACTGGCTGGCCGGCGATATTCTGCAAGTGCTGCCACGCCAGGCCGATGGCGTGGTACGGGCCTGGTTGCAGCGCTTCGGTCTGGATGGCGACGAGCCGGTCACCCTCGACGGCATACAGCAGTCGTTGCGGCAGGCCCTGGCCGGCAAGCAACTGCCGGAGAGCTTCGCCCATCTGCTCGGCCTGCATGCCCAGGCCCTGCTCGATGCCCTGGCGCCCTTGGCGCCGCGCGACTATTCCATCGCCTCATTGCCCAGCGACGGCATGTTGCAACTGCTGGTGCGTCAGGAGCGGCACGCCGACGGCTCGCTGGGCATAGGTTCCGGCTGGCTAAGCGAATACGTACCCTTGCAGCAGCGGGTGATGGCGCGGGTGCGGCGCAACAGCGCCTTCCATGCGCCGGAAGATGCGCGACCGGTAATTCTGATCGGCAACGGCACCGGTCTGGCCGGGCTGCGCAGCCTGCTCAAGGCACGGATTGCCGCTGGCCACAGACGCAACTGGCTGCTGTTTGGCGAGCGCAATGCCGCCCATGACTTCTATTGTCGGGACGAGCTGCAAGGTTGGCTCGCCAGCGGCGACTTGGCGCGCCTGGACCTGGCTTTCTCCCGCGACCAAGCACACAAACGCTATGTACAGGATTGCCTGAGCGAGGCCGCCGAGCAGCTGCGCGAATGGCTGGCCGCAGGCGCGGCCATCTACGTTTGCGGCAGCCTCGAAGGCATGGCAGCTGGGGTGGACGCGGAGTTGAATGCAGTGCTGGGCGCGGCGGCTATGACCGAGCTGGTCGAGCAGGGGCGCTACCGTCGCGACGTTTATTGAGCAATGGCCTGGATAGGCGCAGCGCAATCTCGCGCCGTTTGTCGCTAGTGTTTGGATAATCAGTTGCAATTGCAAATTGATATCAATACGATCTCGCCACTTTTCCTGGGGAGGTCCTTATGCAGCACTCGCGAGCAACTTCTGACACTCAGCCAAGCCGACTGTCATTGGCGATCCTATTGGCGTTGTCTGCCCCCTCTAGCATGGTTGCGGCAGCCGAGGTCACGGCGTTGCCGCCGGTTCAAGTGGACGGGGTGCGCGTTGCTTTGCAGGAGCGGCGGCAGTCGGTGGCGCCCAAACTGGTGATCGACGGCAAGGATTTGCGCCGTTACGGCAACGGCAGCCTCGGCGATGCCCTGCGCCATATGAGCGGCATGTACTTCGGCGGTGCCCCCGGCGAGAACAAGGATCTGCGCCTGCGCGGCCTGGACAAGGAGTACTCGCAAGTGTTGCTGGATGGCCGGCGCATGCCCGACAGCGGCGAGAAGCGCGAAGTGCAGCTCGACCAGATCCCCATGGCCATGGTCGACCGCATCGAGGTGCTGCGTTCGCCGACCGCGCAGATGGACGCCCAGGGTATCGGCGGCACCCTCAACATCATCCTGAAAAAGCGCAGCGTCGAGCAGCGCCAGGTCATCCTTGGCGCCGCCAGCGGCGATCGGCGCCCGTTGGACGGCAGCCTGCAATTCAGTTGGGGCCAGGCAGACCTGCGTCAGCAATGGCTGATCGGCGGCGGCCGGCAGACCCGCAGCCTGCCCAAGAGCAAGGACAAGGTGACCTACAACGCTGTCGGGGTGGCTGGTGCGCGCGAAGAGGAGCAAGAGAACAAGCGCTTCTTCGAGAACTACCTGACGCCGCACTGGGGCTGGCAGAGCGAGGGCGGCGACATACTCAGCGTCGACCTGCTGCTGCTCGACAGCGAGATGCACAAGGACAAGAGCAAGCTCAAGTTCAAGGCCGACGGCTCGGGCAACGGCAGCGAGTTCGAGAAGGAACTGATGGACAGCCGCAATCTGGGCCTGAGCCTCGCCTGGGAGCGCCCGCTGGCCGAAGACCTGCAACTGGACAGCCACTTCAGCGTGCGCGACCTCGATGACAGCAAGCGCAAGACCAAGCAGAGCTACAAGGCCAACGGCAACGCCGACAAGCTGGAAACCGAGGACGAAGACAAGAGCGACCGCGAATGGTTGTTCGGTCAGAGCTTGACCCACTGGCGTGGCGACCACGAGTTGCTCGGCGGTTACGACGCCAGCGTCAAGAAGCGCCAGCGCGACAAGCTCAAGGTCAGCAACGGGGTGACCCAGACCGAGGCCAATGGCGAATACCAGCTGGAGGAAAAGCGTCTCGACCTCTATCTCAGTGACACCTGGCGTATCGCCGACAGCCATCACCTGCAGCCGGGGCTGCGTTGGGAAAGCTCCGAGCTGGAGAGTTCGATTCCCGGTTTCGCGGCGGACAGCCGTGAAGAGCACTTCGCCCCGTCCCTGCATTACCGTTGGGATTTTGCCGAGGCCTGGGCGCTACGTAGCAGCGTGGCGCGTACCGTGCGGCGGCCGAAGTTCGACGACATCACGCCGATGACCGACAGCAAGAGCGGCACCGTCGTAGACCCGCACAAGATCGGCAACCCGGCGCTGGAGCCGGAAGAGTCCTGGGGCTATGACCTGGGCGTTGACCACTACCTGGGCAACAACGACGGCGTGGTCGGGCTGAACCTGTTCCGCCGCGATATCGAGAACCTGATGGAGGAGGTCACCTTCCTCGACAGCGGCGATGGCGAGTACTACAAGCAAACGCAGAACACCGGCGATGGCAAGATTTGGGGCGCAGAGCTGGAGTTTTCCAGCGATCTGGGCTGGTTGGGTTTCGATGGCCTGCGTAGCACCGCTGGTTACAGCTGGTTGGATTCCGAAGTGAAGGATCAGGCGACCGGCGAGAAGCGTCGCTTCAAGCAGCAGCCCGGCTACCTGGCCAACGTCGGTCTGGAATACCGCATCCCGGCCAGCGTGCTGACCGTGGGCGGTAGTTGGAACAAAGTCGGCGACTTCGAGGATGAGGTTGGCAAAAGCACCGAGAGCACTCGTTTCGACTCAGTCGAATACTTCGATCTGTTCGTCAACGCCAATTTGACCGACAGCTTGACCCTGCGCCTGGCAGCGGAAAACATCGGGCAAGCGCAAAAAGACCAAGAGAAGCGGACTTACAACGCCGACGGGTCGCTGAAAAACCGTGAAGTCAACCAAGAATATTCCGAGCCGCTGTATAGCTTGAGCCTGGAAATCAGCTGGTAAACCTGAGGAGTTACACCATGTCGAATCGTCTTGTGCATCTATGGAGCGGGGTGCTGCTGGCCCTGCCGATGTTTATCGTCGGGGTTACCGCGATCTTTATCGCTCATGAAAAAAGCCTGGGAACCAAGGAGATGCCGATCAGCTGGCTATCCATGGCGGCAGACAAGGAGCTGGAGCTGCGCGCAGTGACCCAGACTGCCGATGGTCGTTTATGGCTCGGCAGCCAGCAGGGCCTGTTTGTCCAGCAGGCGGACGGGCTGCCGCTGCGCCGAGCCGATTTCGAAGTGCGCCAGTTACTTAGCGAAGGCGACAGCCTCTGGGTCGCCAGCAAAATGGGCCTATACCAGTTGCAGGGCGACGATGTTGCCCTGCGTCTTGACGGCGATGTGCATGGCATCAGTCGCTTGGCCGACGGTCAGTTGATGGCCAGCGTCAAGGACATGGGGGCTATGCAAAGCCGCGATGGCCTGAGCTGGAACGCCTGGGCTGGCAACGAAGCGCTGCTGGCGGCCCAGGGCGAAGTGGTCAAGCCTTACACCGTCGGCAAGTTGGTGATGGATATGCACACCGGCAAGGCCTTCTTCGGCAAATCCGGCGAGTGGGTGTGGATCGATGTGCTCGGCTTCACCCTGGCGCTGCTCGGCCTGACTGGTGTATGGGTCTGGTGGCAATCGCGTCGCCGCGCCGCTATCTAGGATGTTGTATCTCGCCGCGTTGCTGGTCGGCCTGAGCCTGCTCGGTGCGTTGGCGACCCTGGCGATCAGCCTGCATGGCCTGTGGCTGTGGTGGTGTGGGCGGCGGCAGCGTTTGGGCAGGCGTCTGCGTATCCGCAGCAGCCAGTGGCTGAGCGAGGAACTGCTGCACCTGGAGCTGGTGCATCCCTGGCGCTTGCCGTTGCCGCGTTTCGCTGCTGGGCAGTTCCTCACCGTTCTCGCCCAGCCGGCCGGTTCGCGGCCCATGCGCCGCTGCTATTCCCTGGCGGCCTGGCATGCCCGGCCCTGGCACTATCAGCTGTGTATCAAACGCGAGCCTCAGGGCCGCATGAGCCAATGGTTGGCCGAGCAGGCACAGCCGGGGCGTTCGTTACGCATCCTGCCGCCGGCCGGGCATTTCACCCTGGCAGATGCGCACGGCCCCCACCTGCTGCTGATCGCAGGCGGCGTAGGTATTACGCCGATGCGCGCCATGCTGCATGCCTGGCTCAAACGCCCAGGCGGTCGACGGTTGACCTTGCTGTATGGCGGTCGCGACCAGGCCGGCCTGGCCTACCACCAAGAGCTGCTGGCGTTGGCTGCCGCGCACCCGGCATTCGACTATCGCCCAGCGCTTAGTCGCGACAGCCAGGCGCCTGTGGCTTGGCAAGGTCGGCTCGATCGTCAGCGCCTGAGCGAGATCGTCAGTGCCGACAGCGAGGTGTTCATCTGCGCCGGTGACGCCTTGCTCAAGGCCTGTCTGGCACATCTGGCCGACTTGGCTTTACCCGACTCGCGGGTGCATTGGGAAGCTTTCGGTGCTGGCGCCCTGGGCGCGGGGGCCGGGCAGTTCGCCCTGGATTGGCAGGGCGAGGCGCTGGAGTACAACGGCCAGCCGAGCCTGCTGCATGCCCTGCATGAACAGGGCGTGGAGCTGCCCGCCGACTGCTGGGGCGGGCATTGCGGCAGTTGTCGGCTGGGCTGCAAGGGCGAGGTGGAGTGGCGCCAACAGCCAGCGCTAGCGCTGCCGGCAGGGCAGATTCTGGCCTGCTGCTGTATCCCCAAAGAGCCGCTGCAACTGACGCGGGGCTGACTATCAGGCGCATCGAGACAGTCAATTTCACCCATCCAGCGCTGTTCGCTAGAAAGCAGCCTGGATCAATCAGAACGAGAACACCGTGAAGCTTAAAACACTGATGTTAGGGGGGGCGCTGTTGGCCCCTTGGGCCCAGGCCGAGAACATTACCTACAGCCAGCATATCCAGCCACTCTGGCAAGCGCGCTGCGCCAGTTGCCATGGTCCTTCGTCGGTGTATTGGGGGGAGTGGCAGAAGCATAAGGACGCCTACAAGAAACAGAACAAAGGCCCGCGCATGGACACCTATGCCGAGCTTTTGCACTTTGTCGGCTGGCCGCAAACCGGCGCGTTGGTGCGTCAACTGGATGACGGTCGGAGCAACGGCAAGGGCAAAGCGGGCGGCATGTACCAGCATCTGGGGGCGAATGATGCCGAGCGTCAGGCTAATCTGCAGCTGTTCAAGGCCTGGGTCGGCGTGGATGCCTGGAGCGGCAAGCACTGGCAGCCGAAGAAGGATCTGCCTGGTGTCAGCAAGTCGGAGCTTGAGCGCCTCAAGCTGGCTTATTGAACGCGGCAGCACGTTGCAGGCTTCACGCCGCAGCAAAGCGGCTCTAAGCTTGGGGCCATGAAAAGAATCCTGCTGAATTGCGATATGGGCGAAAGTTTCGGCGTCTGGAGCATGGGCGACGATGCCCATGCCATGCCGCTGATCGATCAAGCCAATCTGGCCTGCGGTTTTCATGCCTCCGACCCGATGACCATGCAGCGCACCGTCGAACTGGCGGTGGAGCACGGGGTGAGTATCGGCGCGCATCCGGGCTATCCCGACCTGCTCGGTTTCGGCCGTCGCCATATGGCGCTGTCGCCCGACGAGGTGACGGCCGTGGTGCTCTATCAGATCGGCGCGCTGGATGCCTTCTGCCGCGCCGCCGATAGCCGGGTGTCTTACGTCAAACCCCATGGCGCGCTCTACAACGAGCTGGTCTGCAACGACGCCTTGTTCGTCGCGGTGCTCGAAGCCTGCGCCTGCTATCGCCAGGGCTTGCCGCTGATGACTCTGGCGCTGGCCGACAACAGCCGCGAGCTGCGCCTGGCCGACGAAGCCGATGTGCCACTGCTGTTCGAAGCCTTCGCCGATCGTGCTTACCTGGCCGACGGTCAACTGGCGCCGCGGCGTTTGTCCGGCGCGGTGCACTGCGAACCGCAACGGATTCTCGAGCAGGGATTGGCGATCGCCCGGGGCGAGCCCTTCGCCGATATCGACGGCAAGCCGTTGCAGCTGCGCGCCGACAGCCTCTGCGTGCATGGCGACAACGCCGAGTCGTTGGCCGTGCTGCGGCGTTTACGGGCGATGCTGGACGCCACATGATCCGCCTCGAACCGGCCGGCGCCGAAGCCCTGTTGCTGGTGCTGGCCGAGCAACCGGACGCCGCCCTGGCGCCGCGTATCGCCGTGCTGGCCGAGCGTATCCGTCAGGAACTGGGCGCGCTGCTCACCGACCTGGTGCCCGGCTGGACCAGCCTGTTGCTGCATTACGACCTCACCCGTACCGATCATCAGGCCCTCGCCGCGCAGCTGACGCCGTTGCTCGAACAATGGCTCGAACAACCCTGCGCCGCTGCGCCCGGGCGCCTGCATGAAATTCCCATCTGCTATATCGGCGAGGACCTGCCGGAGGTCGCCCGCCTCTGCGGGCTCAGCGTCGCCGAGGTGATCGCCCTGCATGTCGGTGCCGAGTACCGGGTCGGCGCCATCGGTTTCGCCCCCGGCTTCGCTTACCTTGGCGACCTGCCCTCGCCCCTGGCGCTGCCGCGTCGCGCCACGCCGCGGGTGCTGGTGCCGGCCGGCAGCCTGGCGATCGCCGAGCGGCAGACGGCGATCTACCCGCACAGCTCGCCGGGCGGTTGGCACCTGCTGGGGCACTGCCCCTGGCCACTGTTCGATGCCCGGCGCGAGCCACCGTGCTTTTTGCAACTGGGCGACCGGGTGCGCTTCCGGGCGATTGACGAGCGCAGCTTCGGCGCCGAGGGTGGGCGTTTGTGAAGGGCTTGCTGGTGCTCAAGCCCGGTCCCCTGAGCCTGCTGCAGGACGGCGGTCGACGGGGTTGGCAACACCTCGGCGTGTCGCCGGCCGGGCCCTTGGACCTGCAAGCGGCGGCCTGGGCCAATCGCCTGCTGAACAACCCCTGGGGCACGCCGCTGTTGGAAATCGCATTGGGCGACGTTGAGTTGCAGGCGCAACTCGACACCTGGGTCGCCTGCTGCGGCGCGGACATGCCGTTGAGCATCGACGGCGAACCGCAGTCAGGGTGGTCGCGCCTGCCGTTGCGCGCCGAGCAGCGTCTGCGCCTGGGCTTCGCCCGCAGCGGCCAGCGAGCCTACCTGGCGGTGGCCGGCGGGTTTTGCGCGGCGCCGGTACTGGGCAGTGTCAGCAGCCATCAGCGGGAGAATCTCGGTGGCCTGCACGGGCGTGGCGATAAGTTGCAAAGCGGCGACCTGTTGGTGTGCCGGCCAGCGTCTTTCGCGCTCAGGGCCAGCGTGCCTTGGCCGTTTCAACCGGATTACACCGCTCGACCGTTGTTGCGGGTAATCACCGGCGGCGATGCGGCGAGTTTCGATGAGGACCAGTTGCAGGGCTTCTTCGCCCGCTGCTGGCGCGTCAGCCCGCAGTCCGACCGCATGGGCGTGCGCTTGATCGGCGAAGCCCTGCAAGCGCCCAAGCGGCAATGGTCGCTGGGCGTCAGTCGCGGCGCCATCCAGGTACCGCCCGATGGCCAACCGATCGTCCTCCAGGCCGATCACCCGACCATGGGCGGCTATCCGCTGCTCGGCTGGTTGCACCCGCTCGACCTCAGCCGCCTGGCGCAATGCCCCACCCACCACGACCTGTGCTTCACCCCGGTCAGCGTCAGCGATACCCAGGCCGAGTTGCGCGAGTTTTATCGGTTTTTTGGGCGTTAAGGCGGCGGGGTAATAGCGTTGTTTTCAACAAACTTCTAATCAGGGAAGAAAAAAATGAAACTGCAAGAGTGTGCTCAGGCTGGCGATATTGCTGGCATGAGCCGTGCGTTGGAACTGGGGGCTCGAATAGATGCAACGGATCGCGATGGTTTCAGTGCGCTGATGCGTGCTGCTGCATCGCCTGCTGCAAGTGTTGCCGCCATAGATTTTTTACTTGGGCGGGGAGCGAATGTACGACAAGCAGGTAAAAGACATGAGCCGCCTGCGTTGTTACACGCGGTGCGCGCCGGCAGTATCGAAAAGACCGCAGCACTGCTCGATGCCGGCGCCGATATTAGCGAGGCGCTGGCCTATGCGGTATCCAACTGGCACGCTGATTTACCGATGGTCGAATTTCTGCTTGCGCGCGGGGCTGATATAGCGACGGTAAACCATGCGGAGGTTGGCCCTTCTCCTCTGCTTTCCGCTGCGAGGAACGGCCACTTCGAAGTAGTTCACCTATTGCTGGCTGCGGGTGCCGATCCGCTACCTTTGGCATGGACGCCGCTGATGCAGGCTATCGCTTGGGGCAGCGTAGCGGACGTGCAGGCCCAATTAAGCGCGGGTGCCGATCTGGCGGCGCGAGACTTTTGGCAGCGCACGCCTTGGTTGCTCTCATTGCAAACCGCGAACGTGGCGAAAGCCGAGTTATTGCTGAATTCGGGAGCGGATCGCTCGGATCAAGGCCGATGCGGCAAGCAGCCGCTGATGTACGCGCTCGGCGAAGATACCGGCATGCTGCTTTGGCTGATCGAGCAGGGATTCGATCTCGAAGCCAAGAATGAATTTGGCGCAAGCGCTTTGGCCGAGGCCGTTTCTTACGAGTGCGTTACATCGGCTCAGGCACTGTTACGGGCCGGCGCGCAGTTGGATCAAGAGATCATTTCTAATGCCTATTCGCCTGACATGGCCAACCTGTTGCTTGAGCACGGCGCCGGGCTCGAGGATCTCGACTTCATTATTCGTAGCCAGATCATCGGCTGTCGGGGGGATAAGCGGGTGCGTGTCGATCGAGCCGATTACGTCGCGGCCAAGCACCGCCGCTTTGGCAGCCGTAACCCAGAGTTGTTTGATGAGCCGTTCTGGCTGGATATGGTGGACTGCCGAGCCGGAGCCTGGGAGCCACGGTCTACCTTCGAAGGCAAAGGAAGAGATGAAGGCAGTGAGCCTATCTGGTGTTTCGATCGCTTCGGCTGCTCGGTCAGCCGTCTGGCGGATGGCCGCTATATCGAGATCGCTGGCGAGCATGAGGACTACTATGACCCGGATTTCTGCATCTACAACGATGTGGTTGTCCACGACGGGTGTGGCGGTATCCGCATTTACGGCTATCCGCGAGAGATATTCCCGCCCACCGATTTCCATACCGCCACAGTGGTTGGCGACTACATATACATCATCGGTTGTCTTGGTTATCCCGCCGATCGAATACCCGGTTATACACCGGTTTTCCGTCTGCATTGCGACACCCTGGTCATGGAGAAAATCGCAACCCATGGCCAGAACCCTGGTTGGATCTATAAGCACAAGGCGTGTGCGCTAGGCCAATCGGCAATTCACATCAGTGCAGGTGAAGTCGTTAGTGCGGAGGGCGAGGAAACCGCTAATAACTGCACCTATTCGCTCGATTTGACGACCATGGCCTGGAGCTGTTTGTCCTAGGTCGTTTGGCAGTCATAGGCGCACTTGAACGAAGTGGATCGCGGCCAAGGCCGCTCCTACAGGTGTCCATCGCATTGTAGGAGCGGCCTTGGCCGCGATTTTCTGCGTGCTCAGCCGTTAATCGTCTCCGCATGGTGGCAGGCGATTTGCCGGCCATCGAGCAGGCGCAGTTGCGGTTGTTCGGCGCTGCAGCGGGGGTTGGCGTGCGGGCAGCGTTGGTGGAAGGCGCAGCCGCTGGGCGGGGCGAGTGGGTTGGGCAGTTCGCCGGCGATTTTGATCTTCGGCTTGTCCGGATCCGGGTGGATGGTCGGGGTCGCCGAGAGCAGCGCCTGGGTGTAGGGGTGCAGCGGACGTGTGTAGATCGCTTCGCTGGGGCCCATTTCCACCGGGCGGCCGAGGTACATCACCAGCACCTCGTCGGCGACATGGCGCACCACCGCGAGGTTGTGCGAGATGAACACATAGCCGGTGTCGAATTCTTCCTGCAAGTCCATAAACAGGTTGAGCACCTGGGCCTGGATCGACACGTCGAGCGCCGAGGTCGGTTCGTCCGCCACCAGCACTTTGGGTTGCAGCATCATCGCTCGGGCCAAGGCGATGCGCTGGCGCTGGCCGCCGGAGAACATATGCGGGTAGCGCTGGTAATGCTCGGGGCGCAGGCCGACCTGTTGCATCATCGCCTGCACCCGTTCGCGGCGTTCGCCGCGCGATAGCGGGGTGTTGATCAGCAGCGGTTCGGCCAGTTGATCGCCGACCTTCTGCCGCGGGTTGAGCGAGGCGTAGGGGTTTTGGAAAACCATCTGCACGTCGCGGCGCAGTTGCTTGCGTTGCGCCTGGTTGGCGCCGGCGACTTCCTGGCCGGCGATCTGCAGCGAGCCGGCGCTGGGCTCTTCGATCAGGGTCAGGGCGCGCGCCAGGGTGGATTTGCCGCAGCCGGACTCGCCGACCACCGCCAGGGTCTTGCCGGCCTGCAAGTCGAAGGACACGCCATTGAGTGCCTGGACCTGGGCGCTGGGCTTGAACAGACCGCGCGACACCGAATAATGACGCGCCAGATCGCGGGCGCGCAGCACGCTGTTGTCAGCAGTCATCACGCCACCTCCGCAGTCAGGTTGAGGGGATAAAAACAGCGCACCGCGCCGCGCGCATGGGCGTCGAGGGCCGGCCGCTGTTCGCGGCAATGGGCTTGGACGTACGGACAGCGCGGCGATAGCAGGCAGCCCTGCGGGCGGTCGTAACGGCCGGGAACGATACCGGGCAGGGTGGCCAGGCGACGTTCGCCCTGGCTGTGTTCGCCCCAGTTTTGCTCAGGAACGGCCTTGAGCAGCGCCTCGGTATAGGGGTGGGTCGGCGCGTCGAACAACTGCGGCACACTGCCGATTTCCACCGCTTGCCCGGCGTACATCACGCAGACGCGCTGGGCGGTTTCGGCGACCACGGCGAGGTCGTGGGTGATCAGCACCAGGCCCATGTTCTGCTCGCGTTGCAAATTCAGCAGCAATTCCATGATTTGCGCCTGGATGGTCACATCGAGAGCGGTGGTCGGCTCGTCGGCGATCAGCAGTTTCGGCTCGGCGGCGATTGCCATGGCAATCGCCACGCGCTGGCTCATGCCGCCGGAGAGTTGATGCGGGTAGGCGTCGAGGCGGCTGGCAGCGGCCGGGATTTCCACCCGTTCGAGCAGCTCCAGGGCGCGCTGGCGCGCGGCCTTGCCTTTCAGGCCAAGGTGCTGGCGCAGCACCTCTGCAATCTGGAAACCGACGGTGTAGCTGGGGTTGAGAGCGGTCATCGGGTCCTGGAAGACCATCGACAGGTCCTTGCCGACGATGTGCCGGCGCTGCCGCCCTTTGAGGCGCAGCATGTCCGTGCCGTCGAAGCGCAGGCTGTCGGCGCTGACGATGCCGGGTGCGTCGATCAGGCCCATCAGCGCCATCATGGTTACCGATTTGCCGGAGCCGGACTCGCCGACGATCGCCAGCACTTCGCCCTTGTCGACATGCAGGTCGAGGCCATCGACCACCGGCACGGCGTTGGCGTCGCCGAAGCGCACGCTGAGGTTGCTGATGTCGAGCAGGCTCATGCGTGGTGCTCCTGGGGCTGAGCGTAGGATGGGTTGAGCAGAGCGATACCCATCGCGGTGATCGGCTGGCAATGATGGGTATCGTTGCGCTCCACCCATCCTACAAAAGCAGTCAGTTTCATTCGGGCATCCTCACACGGCATTCTTGAGTTTCGGGTCGAGCGCGTCGCGCAGCCCGTCGCCCATCAGGTTGATTGCCAGCACGCTGAGCAGAATGGTCAGGCCGGGCAGTGATACCACCCACCAGGCGCGCTCGATGTAGTCGCGCGCCGAGGCCAGCATGGTGCCCCACTCGGGCGTTGGCGGTTGCACGCCGAGGCCGAGAAAGCCCAGAGCGGCGGCATCGAGGATCGCCGAGGAAAAACTCAAGGTGGCCTGCACGATCAGTGGCGCCATGCAGTTGGGCAGCACGGTGACGAACATCAGGCGCGGCAAGTTGGCTCCCGCCAGGCGGGCGGCGGTGACGTAGTCGCGGTTCAATTCGCCCATCACCGCGGCGCGGGTCAGGCGCACGTAGGACGGCAGCGAAACGATGGCGATGGCGAAGATGGTGTTGATCAGCCCGGGGCCGAGGATCGCCACGATGGCCACGGCCAGCAGCAGCGAGGGCAGGGCCAGCATCACGTCCATCAGACGCATGATCGAGGGGCCGAGCAGGCGCGGGAAGAAACCGGCGGTCAGCCCCAGGAGGATGCCGGGAATCAGCGACAGCAGTACCGAGGCCAGGCCGATCAGCAGCGACAGCCGCGCGCCGTGGATCAGCCGCGAAAGCAGGTCGCGGCCCAGCTCGTCGGTGCCAAGCACGAAGCGCCATTGGCCGCCATCCAACCAGGCCGGCGGGGTCAGCAGAAACTCGCGGTATTGCTCGCTGGGATCATGCGGCGCCAGCCAGGGTGCGAACAGCGCGCAGATCACCAGCAGGACCATGAACAGCAGGCCGGCGACCGCGCCCTTGTTGTGGGCGAAGGCCTGCCAGAACTCCTTCAACGGCGAGGGGTAGAACAGCGCCTGGTCGAGAGGCGTGGTGGCCGACGTCATGGGCGTGCCTGCTTTTTTGGGATGGAGGATGACGTAGCCCGGGTCGAGCGCAGCGACACCCGGGGGATGGCGTCCTGGGTATCGCTGCGCTCAACCCAGGCTACGGAGGCGGTTGGGTGC
>NZ_CAMPHN010000075.1 GCF_946885885.1 uncultured Pseudomonas sp. | reverse complement strand
CACTCGAAGTCGAACAGCAAGCCCAGGGCTTCGCGTACCCGGCGATCCTGGAACAACGGGCGGCGGGTGTTGAAGATAAAGCCCTGCATGCCGGTGGGGTTGTGATTCTGAATTTCTTCCTTGATCAAGCGGCCCTCGGCAACAGCTGGGGTGTCGTAGGCGGTGGCCCAGTTCTTCGCACTGGTCTCCAGCCAATAGTCGAATTGGCCTGCTTTCATCGCTTCCAGGGCGACGGTGTTGTCGCGGTAGTAGTCGATGCGCATGTCGTCGAAGTTGTAGAAGCCGCGATTGACCGACAGATCCTGACCCCACCAGTCCTTGACCCGCTCATAGCGAATCGAGCGTCCGGCCTGGACTTCGGCGACTTTATAGGGGCCGCTGCCCAGGGGGACCTCCAGGCTGCTCTTGCTGAAGTCGCGCTTGCTGGGCAATACCCGCAGTTGTTCGAGCGCGGGCAGCAACTGCTCGGTACCGCCCTTTTTCACGTCGATGCGCAAGCTTTGTTTGTCTGCGCTGCTGTAACCGGTGATCGCCGCCAAGGGTTTGAGCGCTTCGCTTGTCGAATCGGCCGCTTTTTGCAGATTCAATTGCAAAAGCTCGGCGTTGAGTTTCTTGCCGTTGGCGAGGCGGGCGTCTTCATGGATACGCAGGGTGATGCTGGCTTTATCCGGCGCTTCGACGATATCGACGATATTTTCGTCGCCCAATAATGGTTGTTGTGGTGCATCGCGTTCGTCCAGTTCGGTCCACCAGTGTTTCGGCAGTACCGGCAGCTGCCCGAGAATCAACGGCAGTTCGCGGTTGCCGGCATGCTTGAAGACGAAGCGCACCTTGCTCGGGCTTTCCACCTCGACCCGCTCGACATCGGCGTAATAGCCGCGGTACATGGGTGAGCCTTTGCTCATCAAGGTTTCGAAGGTGAATTTGACGTCTTCGGCGGTCACTGGCTGGCCGTCGTGGAAGCGTGCTTCGGGGCGCAGATAGAAACGTACCCAGGCGTTATCTGGCGCCTTCTCGATCTTTCCGGCCAGTAGGCCGTATTCGGTGAAGGGCTCATCGAGGCTGTGGCGGGTCAGGGTGTCGTAAATCAGGCCGATATCGTCGGCGGAGACCCCTTTATTGATAAAAGGATTGAGGCTGTCGAAACTGCCGAAACCGGCTTGGCGCAGAGTGCCACCCTTGGGCGCGTCCGGGTTGACGTAGTCGAAGTGCTGGTAATTGGCAGGGTACTTGGACGGTTCGTCGTACAACGTCAGTGCATGTTTAGGCGCAGCCTGCGCCAGGCTGGCCAAGCCAAGCAGCAGAACGCCGCTGCCATGCAGGAGTGCGGTGCGCAGAGAACGCGTCATCGGTCTTTCTCCGTGGGTTTCAGCCACCAGCTACGCAGGCCCAGGGTATAGGGCGGCACGGTGACGAAGGCGAACCGGTCGCGGTAAGCCAGGCGGTGATAATTGATGTACCAATTGGGGATCGTGTAATGCTGCCAAAGCAAAACCCGGTCCAGGGCGCGGGTCGCGGCAACCTGTTGATCGCGGGTTTTCGCCGAGAGCAGCTTTTCCAGCAAGGCATCGACTACCGGGTGATCGATCCCGGCATAGTTTTTACCGCCTTTGATCTTCGCCTGGCTGGAGTGGAAATACAGCCATTGCTCCAGGCCAGGGCTCAGGGTTTGTCCGAGGGTCAGGGAGATGGCGTCGAAGTCGAATTGATCGAGGCGTTGCTTGTATTGCGCCCGGTCGACGCTACGAATACCGGCCTCGATGCCGAGTCGCGAGAGATTCTGGATATAGGGTTGGTAAATACGCTCGAGCCCCGGGTTGACCAACAGGATCTCGAAGCGCAGGACTTCGCCTTTGCTGTTGACCAAGCGCTCGCCGGAAGGCTTCCAGCCGGCCTCGGCCAGCAGCCCGAGGGCACGGCGCAGGGTTTCCCTGGGGATGCCGCGGCCTTCGGTTTGCGGGATTTGGAAGGCTTCGGTGAACAGCCGGGCCGGCAGTTGCTTGCGGTAGGGCGAAAGCAGCAGCCATTCGGCTCCTTCAGGCTTGCCGGTCGCGGAAAACTCGCTGTTGGGGTAATAGCTGCTGGCGCGGATATAAGAGTTACTGAACAGCGCGCGGTTGGTCCATTCGAAATCGAACATCATCGCCAGGGCCTCACGCACCTTGCGATCGGCGAATACCGCGCGGCGGGTGTTCATGAACAGCGCTTGGGTCTGGGTCGGAATGCTGTGAGGGATTTCCGCTTTGACGATCTCGCCCTGGGCCACCGCGGGGAAGTCGTAGCCATTGGCCCAGTTCTTCGCCTGTTGCTCGATATAGAAGTCGAATTCGCCGGCCTTGAAAGCTTCGAAGGCGACATGGCTGTCGCGATAGAACTCCACCTCGATCCGGTCGAAATTGTATTTACCGCGGTTGACCGGCAATTGCTCGCCCCACCAATCCTTCACCCGGCTGAACGTGAGGCTACGCCCCGGACTTACCTGGGTAATACGATAAGGCCCGCTGCCCAGCGGTGGTTCGAACGTGGTGGCCTTGAAGTCGCGGTCTTTCCAGTAATGTTGCGGCAGCACCGGCAGTTCGCCCAGGCGCATGATCAACAAGGGATTGCCGGAGCGCTTGAAGACGAAGCGGATGCGATGACGATTGAGGATGTCGACGCGCTTCACTTCCTGCAGATTGGTGCGGTACTGCGGATGGCCATCCTTGAGCAGCAGGCGATAGGAGAACGCCACGTCGTAAGCCGAGATGGGCACGCCGTCATGGAAGCGCGCTTCGGGGCGCAGGTTGAACACCACCCAGCTGCGGTCGTCGCTGAACTCGACCGACTTGGCGATCAAGCCATAGCTGGAGGCGGGTTCGTCGCCCGAAGGATCGTAGGCGCCGGTGCCGGCCATCAAGGTCGCGTTCAGCTCGGTAACACCGTATTGCTGGAAATTCGCCGTGCTGATCGGGCTGCTGCCCTTGAAGGTATAAGGGTTGAGGGTGTCGAAGGTACCCGATGCCATGATGCGGACGGTGCCGGCTTTGGGCGCGTCGGGGTTTACCCAATCGAAATGGGTAAAGCTCGCGGGGTACTTGAGCGCGCCGAATTGCGCATAGCCGTGGCTTTCGCGAAGGCTTGCCGAAGCGGGAGCGCCGATGAGCAAACTGAGGAATAGTGCAAAGAGGAGACGCATCAAGTGAAAAATCCAGTCCGTGGCGTCTTGTAGGCTACAGGTCCGGTACAGTAACAGCTTGTATAAGCAGGAAAAAGACCGTACCCGGCGGCGATGCTAAGCAACATCTTGCTACACTCGAAGAAATCACAGAGAGGGCTTGAATTTGGGTACCCATAGCCACGGCTTGCAATCTTGGATCGACCGCTTGAATCAAGCCGAGTTGCCCGCTCTAGCGGCCGTGGTGCAGGACCTGCATCGCCTGGCGCAACAGGATAAGTCCTCGGTGCAGCAGTTGGCCGACGTGTTGCTGCGCGATGCTTCGCTGACCTCGAAAGTGCTGCGCATCGGCAACAGCGTCTATTACAACCCCTCTCAGGAAGCGATCAAGACCATCTCGCGGGCCATCGTGATGATCGGCTTCGACAACGTGCGCTTGATCGGCATGTCCGTTGCGCTGATCGATGGCTTGCTGGTCCGCGCGCCGCGCGAGCAACTGCAGGAGCTGCTCGCGCGTTCGTTCCATGCCGCGGTGCAGGCGCGCAATATTGCCGGCTACGTATTGGCCAAGCATCAGGAAGAGGTGTTTATCGCCGCCTTGCTGTTTCACTTGGGCGAACTGGCGTTCTGGGGTTGCGGCGGCGATCAGGCTGACGAGCTGGCGAGCGCCTTGGCGCAGCCGGGAGTGGATGTGGACGAGGCGGTGCAACAGGTGTTGGGCACCAGCTTTCGTCAACTGACCCAGGGTTTGGTCAAGAGTTGGAACCTGGGCGACATCGTCAGCCAGGCGCACAACACCGCCAACCGCAACGACCCGACGGTATTTTCGGTCAACCTCGGTGCACGGATCAGTCAGGCGGCGCTGGAGGGCTGGGACTCGGCGGCGATGGAAAGCCTGATCGAGGAAATGGCGAATTTTATCGGTGTCACCCCTGAAGAAGCCTTGCAGCAGGTGTTCGCCAGTGCCGAAGAGGCGGTCAAGGTGGCGACCACCTTCGGTGCCAGCAAGTTGTGCAAGCTTATTCCCAATACCGACCCCGAGCAGATCCGCGAGCAGCAGGAGCTACGCCGAGCCCGTTTGCTGCAGCCCAATCTGTTGACCCTGCAACAGGCGCTACAAGACCTCGGCATGATGGCCAACAAGCGCGGCGATGTCGCGCAGATCATCGACACCTTGCTCAAGGGCTTGCACCAGGGCGCCGGGCTGGAGCGGGTCATGTTGGTGGTGCTGGCCGACGGACACAGCTGTTTTCGCACCAAACGGGTGGTTGGCGAAGGCAGCCAGGGCTGGCTGAGCGATTTCGTATTGCCGGTCGACCAACCCGAGCAACAGCACATATTCAGCTATGTGCTGCGCAATAGAGAGGCATTGTGGATGGGGGTGCCGGCCAGTTACAACCTCGCCGAACTGGTCACCCAGCCGATTCGCAAGTGCCTTGGCCAGGGCATGTTCTTTATCGCCCCATTGCTCGCGGGCACTCGCGAGATCGGCGTGGTGTATGCCGACAATCGGGTCTCGGGGCGGGCTTTGAAACATGAACAGTTCGTCGCTTTTCAGCGTTTTTCGCAGTTGACCGGGCGTTGCCTGGATACGCTGAGCAAGCGTTCCTGAAATCAGTTGGGCAGATACAGGGTAAGCGTCTGTCCCGGCTTGAGCGCTTTGCCGGCTTTGGGGTTCCAGCTTTGCAGGTGCTGCATGCGCACCTTGAATCGCTTGGCGATCAGGTACAGCGAATCGCCGTTGCGCACTCTGTAGTAAGTCGCGGCTTTGCGTGCGGAAGCGCTGGAGGCAAGGTGCGCAGGCGCGCTACCGTCCTTGAAGTTGAGCACCTGGCCGACGCGCAGGTTGTTGCCCCTGAGGTTGTTCCAGCGCTTCACATCGGCGACCGAAACCTTGTGCGCCCTGGCCACCAGCCAGAGGTTGTCACCACTCTTCACCCGGTAGGTGCGCGAGGAGGCGACTGCACTGCTGGTCGAACTCTGAAACAACGGCTCGCTTGGCGAGACGCCGGGCTCGGCCGGAATACTGAGAATCTGGCCGACGCTCAAGTGGTTGCTGGTCAGCCGATTGATATCTTTGAGGGTATTGACCGTCAGCCGATAGCGGGTGGCGATGCCGTGCAGGCTGTCGCCCGAACGCACCCGGTATTGCTGCCAATCGACCAACTCTTCCGGCTTCATCAGCAGCAGGTTGGCGGTCAGGAGTTCGGCCTTGCTCGCCGGCACCAGCAAATGCTGAGGGCCGTCGAGGGTTATCCGCCGCTTGAATGCGGGGTTGAGCAGGTACAACTCGTCTTCGTCCAGATCCGCCAGGGCGGCGATACGGGATAAATCCATGCGCTGCTTGAGCTCGACTTTCTCGAAGTAGGGCTCGTTGGCGATCGGCTCCAGGCTGACGCCATAGGCTTCCGGACTCATCACCACTTGGGATAAAGCCAGCAACTTGGGCACATAGTTCTGGGTTTCGCTCGGCAGCGACAAGTTCCAGTAGTCGGTCGGCAAGCCCAGCTCGCGGTTTCGCTCGATAGCGCGGGCGACCCGGCCTTCGCCGGCGTTGTAGGCGGCCAGCGCGAGCAGCCAATCGCCACCGAACATCTCATGCAGGCGCGACAGGTAATTCATCGCTGCATTGGTCGAGGCCATGACATCGCGGCGACCGTCGTACCAGCTGGTTTGGCGCAGATTGAAACTGCGGCCGGTGGAGGGGATGAACTGCCAGAGCCCGACGGCATCGGCGTGGGAATAGGCGAGGGGGTTATAGGCGCTTTCGATCATCGGCAACAGCGCCAACTCCATCGGCATATTGCGCTCTTCCAGGCGCTCGACGATGTAGTAGATATAGGGGTTGCTACGTTCGCCGACTTTTTCCACGAAGGACGGATTGCTGACGAACCACAATCGCTGTTGTTCGATTCGTGGGTTGATACCTATCGCGTCTTGCAATTGATAGCCGTTGCGTACGCGCTCCCAGATGTCTTCAGGTTCCGGCACTTGCAGCGTGGTGGTGATCCATTCCGGCTCTCGTTCCATGCCCACTGCTGTATCGGTATCGCGACTCCGGTCGAGGGAGGACGAGGTGCTTTGACAGCCGCTCAGGACGACGCAAAAAACCACCGCGAGCGCCGGAGTGCTATGTGCCAATGCTTTTAAATTCAATAGTTTGCATGATGGTAAGAGCATTGGCTGAAGAGTTCTTGTTGTACCGAGAATCGGGCGATTCTAGGAATCGATGCTCGGCTGGTCAAGTTTTAACCAGTTTTTTGCCGAGTGGTCGCGCTTTTAGAAATTATCTTTCCATGCCCGCAAGCGGGTGAACACCTGGGCGCTGGAGCGATTTGCCTCGCCCTCGCGGCTGTTGAGGGTTTCGATCACGGCCGGCTCGTCGCAGCGTAAAAAAGGATTGGTGGCACGCTCCAGCGCCAAGGTCGAAGGCAGGCTTATTTGCCCGGCCTGGCGCCAGGCGGCGACCTGCTGCAGGCGTTCGGCGATCTGCGCATTGTCGGGCTCGACCGCTTGGGCAAAACGTAAATTGCTCAGGGTGTACTCATGGGTGCAGTACACCAGGGTGCGCTCGGGTAGGGCGGCCAGGCGCTGCAGTGACGCATGCATTTGCGCGGGGCTGCCTTCGAACAGTCGGCCACAGCCGGCGGCGAACAGGGTGTCGCCACAGAACAACCAGTGCTGCTCGGCTTGGTAATACGCGATATGTCCGAGGGTGTGGCCCGGCACCTCGATGACGTTCAGCGTATGGCCGAGCACTTCGACGCAGTCGCCGTCCTTGAGTGCGCTATCGCGTTCGGGGATGGTTTCCCGGGCGGGGCCGAGCACCCGGGCGCCGGTCGCGGCCTTGAGCTGGGCGATGCCACCGACATGGTCGTGGTGGTGATGGGTGATCAAGATATCGCTGAGTTGCCAGCCGGGATGGGCGTTCAGCCAGGCCTGCACGGGGGCGGCATCCCCGGGATCGACCACGGCGCAGCGCTGTTGTCCGCTGTCTTGCAGCAGCCAGATATAGTTGTCGGAGAAAGCCGGTAGAGCGTCGATTTTAATCATGACACGGGTCGCTATGCGGGCTACAAAGGTGCATCTTAGGCTTTTCTAGGGTTTCCTTGATACTCACGGCTACGCAGGTGATACCTATGTCTGATCATCCCTTCGCCCAAGCCGACGCCGATTGGCTGAGTCTGATCGGCGCCGCCCGCGGCTGGTTCAATGGCCCCCACGGGCAGTTGCTGCTGGGGGAGGAGCAGCGTTTGCTGGAGGAAGAACTGGCACGGTTTTTCGGCAGCTACCTGGTGCATTACGGCCCCGCCGCGGAAGAAACCGCGAGCGCGGCGCAGATTCAACGCAGCGTACGTCTGGGCGCGCCTTTCAGCGGTGTGGACATTGTCTGCGAGGAGCAGGCCTGGCCGCTGACCGAGCACGCAGCCGATGTCGTGGTGCTGCAACATGGCTTGGACTTCAGCCTGTCGCCCCACGGCTTGTTACGTGAAGCCGCGCGTAGCGTCAGGCCCGGCGGCCACTTATTGATCCTCGGGATCAATCCGCTGAGTGCCTGGGGCGTGCGCCATCTATACACCCAGGACGCCCTGAGGCAAGCGCGCTGTATCGCCCCGAGCCGGGTCAGCGACTGGCTGCACCTGTTGGGTTTTGCGCTGGAGAAACGCCGCTTCGGATGCTATCGTCCGCCGCTTTCTTCCGTGGGCTGGCGGGAACGCCTGGCCGGTTTGGAAGCTTGGGGGGACGCTTGGCAATTGCCGGGCGGCGGCTTCTATATTCTGGTGGCGCGCAAATTGGTGGTGGGTTTGCGCCCGCTGCGCCAATCGCGCCGCGAGCCCATGGGCAAGCTGTTGCCGCTGCCGGTGGCCAAGGTCAGTCGGCGCAATTCCGAGCATTAAGACGAACTATGAGTGAACAGGTCGAGATTTATACCGACGGCGCCTGCAAGGGCAACCCCGGCGTTGGCGGGTGGGGTGCGCTGCTGATTTTCAAGGGCGTGGAAAAAGAGCTCTGGGGTGGCGAGGCGCAAACCACCAACAACCGCATGGAGCTGACCGCGGCGATCCGCGCCCTGGCCGAGCTCAAGCGCAGCTGCGACGTGCGCCTGGTGACCGACTCGCAATACGTCATGCAGGGTATTCAGGACTGGATGCCCAACTGGAAGAAGCGCGGCTGGAAAACCGCGACCAAGCAACCGGTGAAGAACGCCGATCTCTGGCAGCAGCTCGATGAGCAAGTCAACCGCCATAGCGTGACCTGGCAGTGGGTGCGCGGCCATAACGGCCATCCCGGTAACGAACGTGCCGACCTGCTGGCCAACCGCGGCGTCGATGAAATGAGAGGCTTGAAACATGCGTAGTGTCGTACTCGATACCGAAACCACCGGCATGCCGGTGGCCGATGGCCACCGGATCATCGAAATCGGCTGTGTCGAACTGATCGGCCGACGGCTGACCGGGCGTCACTTTCACGTCTACTTGCAACCGGATCGTGAAATCGACGAGGGCGCCATCGCCGTTCACGGCATCACCAATGAGTTCGTGCAGGACAAGCCGCGCTTCAAGGAAATCGCCGACGAGTTCTTCGAGTTCATCAAGGGCGCGCAGCTGATCATCCATAACGCGGCGTTCGACGTCGGCTTCATCAATAACGAATTCGCCCTGATCAAGCAGAACGAGCGCGCCGATATCAGCGAGCATTGCTCGATTCTCGACACCCTGCTGATGGCACGCGAACGCCATCCGGGGCAGCGCAATAACCTCGACGCGCTGTGCAAACGCTATGGCGTCGATAACTCCGGTCGCGACTTGCACGGCGCCTTGCTCGACGCCGAGATCCTTGCCGACGTCTACCTGACCATGACCGGTGGGCAGACCAATCTGTCACTGGCCGGCGAGGGGTCCGAAGGCGATGGCAACGGTCGCCAGCAAGCCAGCCCGATTCGCCGCCTGGCCGCCGACCGCGCTTTGACCAGGGTGATCCGCGCCAATGCCGACGAACTGAGCGCGCACCTCGCGCGTTTGGCGATCATCGAAAAATCCGCGGGCGCGCCATCGCTTTGGGCGCAACTGGAGCAGCAGGAGGGGTAGCCGTCGGCGCTCTTGCTAAGATGCCGCGCTCCTTCCCGTCCTCGCCTTGGTAGCCCTCGATGCCCGAGCTTTCCGCCATTCGTCTCGATGAGATCGACCGCCAGTTGATCGCCGCCTTGCAGCTCGACGCCCGCGAGAGCGTCGCCATGCTCGCGCGCAAGCTCGGCATCGCGCGCACCACGGTGATTTCGCGTATCGCCCGGCTGGAGAAGAACAAAGTCATCACCGGCTACGGCGTGCGCTTGGGGCAGAGCGTGACCGAGGGCGGATTGCAGGCCTATGTCGGCATCACTCTGCAGCCGCGGTCGGGTAAGGAGGTGCTGCGGCGGCTGAGTAATATGCCCGAGGTGCAGCAGCTGTGTACGGTCAGCGGCGAATTCGACTTCGTCGCCTGGCTGCGCGCCGACACACCGGAACGGCTCGACCAGCTATTGGACGAGATAGGCGCGGTGGATGGCGTGGAGAAGACCACGACCTCGATCATCCTGTCGTGCAAGATCGATCGCGGCGGGCGCTTGTAGAAGGCGAGCCAGGCAAGCTGCTTTTGTAGCCCGGATGAAATCCGGGGCAGCGGTGCTGGCCACAAATGAATCCCCGGATTACATCCGAGCTACATGCTGGGCGTATCGTTGGGGTTGAACTCAAGCACCTGCCCGCTGAGCGGGCAGGTTGTTTCGCTGGGTGCTATGCGGCTTCCAGGTTCTGCACGGCGTTTTCCTCGTAGGCTTTACCAAAGCGGTTGGCGAGGAAGTCGTCGAGCGACACCTGCTCCTGACTGATAAAGCCCGATTGCGGTAATTGCTTGGCGCGGAACAGATCCAGCGCGGCGCAGATGCCGGCGGCGGTGGTGATCTGGATGGCGCTGGTGACCCGGCCGTTGCGCACGTCGGCGAAAATCTTGCGGCTGAACACCTGTTGCACCAGCTTGCCGTCCTTCAGCCCGCTGACGGTGACGAACACCAGCACCACGTCCTGCATGGTGCTCGGCACGGCGCCGCGCAGGATGTCCTTGAGCTTGTCTTGGTTGTCGGACAGACGCAGGTCTTCCAGCAGGAACTTCATCAGGTCGCGATGGCCCGGATAGCGCACTGTCTTGTAATCCAGGGTTTCGACCTGGTCCTTGAGGGTCTCGCACAGGGTGCCGAGGCCGCCTGAAGTGTTGAAAGCTTCGTACTCGACGCCATCGAGGGAGAAGTGCTCCAGGCCTTCGAGCGGTTGCACCAGTTGCAGGCGGCCGTTGCGGATCGCCTCGCATGGGTGGCAGTACTCGTTGACCAGGCCGTCGACGCTCCAGGTCAGGTTGTACTTCAGCGAATTGGTGGGGAATTCCGGCAGGGCGCCGACGCGCATCTTCACTTCGCGCACCTTGTCGAAGCGGCTGGCCAGGGAGTGCGCGGCAATGCCGATAAAACCGGGGGCCAGGCCGCACTGCGGCATAAACGCGACCTGGGCGTCCTTGGCCAACTCCATGATGGTCTTGGTCGCATGCACGTCTTCGGTCAGGTCGAAGTAGTGGGTGTGGCTGTTCTTCGCCGCTTTGGCCACGCCGATGGCCATATGGTAGGGCAGGGCGTTGAGCACGGCATCCTGGTCGGCCATGGCCGCTTCCAGGGCGACGCCATCGGCGGAGTCGAGTTCGCGGGTTGCGATCCCCAGGGCGGCGATAGCGCTGAGGGAGGCGGCATCGCGGTCGGCCACCACGACCCGGTAGTCGCCACTGTTATGCAGCAATTGCGCGATGGTGAAGCCGATATGGCCAGCGCCGAGCAGGAGTACGTTCATTGTTGTTTTCTCCGGAGTGGGTGAAGTCGCAGCCAGTCTAGAGGGCGGTTTGTCCGACAATAAGACGTGAAAAGTAGCAATTCGATGATCCAGTACTGCGTTGTGACGACTGGGTGATGCGATATGCAGCGCCCCGGTGCGTGTTTGCCGCGTATGGTGTTTACTCAACGCAGATGCAGTCGCCTCTGACGGATGCTGGAATGCCTATGTACAAAGACCTGAAGTTTCCCGTGCTTATCGTGCACCGCGACATCAAGGCCGATACCGTGGCCGGCGACAGAGTGCGCGCCATTGCTCAGGAATTGGAGCAGGACGGCTTCACCATTCTTTCGACCGCCAGTTCGGCCGAGGGGCGTATCGTCGCCTCCACTCACCACGGCCTGGCCTGCATCCTGGTGGCCGCCGAAGGGGCGGGGGAGAACAAGCGCTTGTTGCAGGACATGGTCGAGTTGATCCGCATCGCGCGCCGACGGGCGCCGCAGTTGCCGATCTTCGCCCTCGGCGAGCAGGTGACCATCGAGAATGCGCCGGCCGAGGCCATGGCCGATCTCAATCAATTGCGCGGCATCCTCTATCTGTTCGAAGACACGGTGCCCTTCCTCGCCCGGCAAGTGGCCCGCGCCGCGCGCAATTACCTGGATGGTTTGCTGCCGCCGTTCTTCAGGGCCCTGGTGCAGCACACCGCACAATCCAACTACTCCTGGCACACGCCCGGTCACGGCGGCGGCGTGGCTTATCGCAAAAGCCCGGTTGGCCAAGCCTTCCATCAGTTCTTCGGTGAGAACACGCTGCGCTCCGACCTCTCGGTGTCGGTACCGGAACTCGGCTCGTTGCTCGATCACACCGGCCCTCTGGCCGAAGCCGAGGCCCGCGCGGCGCGCAACTTCGGTGCCGACCACACCTACTTCGTGATCAACGGCACCTCGACGGCGAACAAGATCGTCTGGCATTCCATGGTCGGCCGCGACGACCTGGTGCTGGTCGACCGCAACTGCCATAAGTCGATCCTCCATTCGATCATCATGACCGGCGCCATCCCGCTGTATCTGAGCCCCGAGCGTAACGAGCTGGGCATCATCGGGCCGATTCCCCTGAACGAGTTCAGCCGCGAATCGATTCAGGCCAAGATCGATGCCAGCCCCCTTGCTTGTAACCGTGAGCCGCGTAACCGGGTGCCGAGCAGCAGCGGGGCCATGGTCAAGCTGGTGGTGGTGACCAACTCGACCTACGACGGGCTCTGTTATAACGCCGAACTGATCAAGCAGACCCTGGGCGACAGCGTCGAGGTGCTGCACTTCGATGAAGCCTGGTACGCCTATGCGGCCTTTCATGAGTTCTACGCCGGGCGCTATGGCATGGGCACCATGCGTGGGGACAAGGCGCCACTGGTGTTCAGTACCCATTCCACCCATAAGCTGCTGGCGGCGTTCAGTCAGGCCTCGATGATCCACGTGCAGGACGGCGGCGTGCGTCAGCTCGACCGCGACCGCTTCAACGAAGCCTTCATGATGCACATCTCGACCTCGCCGCAGTACGGCATCATCGCCTCGCTGGATGTGGCCTCGGCGATGATGGAGGGGCCGGCCGGGCGCTCGCTGATCCAGGAAACCTTCGACGAGGCCCTGAGCTTTCGCCGCGCCCTGGCCAATTTGCGGCAGAACCTCGACGCCGAGGATTGGTGGTTCAGCATCTGGCAGCCGCCCCAGGCCGAGGGCGCCGACGATGTGGCGACCGCGCAATGGCTGTTGCAGCCTCAGGCCGATTGGCACGGCTTCGGCGATATCGCCGCGGATTACGTGCTGCTCGACCCGATCAAAGTCACCCTGGTCACCCCCGGGCTGACCGCCGACGGCAAGTTGGACCGGCGCGGGATTCCCGCCGCGGTGGTCGGCAAGTTCCTCTGGGAGCGCGGCCTGGTGGTGGAGAAGACCGGCCTGTATTCCTTCCTGGTGCTGTTCTCCATGGGTATCACCAAGGGCAAGTGGAGCACGCTGCTGACCGAATTGCTGGAGTTCAAGCGCAGCTATGACGCCAACTTGCCGCTGATCGATGCCTTGCCCACGGTCGCCCAAGCCGGCGGGGCGCAATATCAGGGCATGGGCCTGCGCGACCTTTGCGATGCCTTGCACCGCTGTTACGGCGACAACGCCACCGCCAAGGCGATGAAGCGCATGTACACGACCTTGCCGGAAATCGCCCTGAAGCCAGCCGATGCCTACGACCAATTGGTCCGTGGCGAGGTCGAAGCCGTGCCCATCGACCAGTTGGAAGGGCGTGTCGCCGCGGTGATGCTGGTGCCGTACCCGCCCGGTATTCCGTTGATCATGCCGGGCGAGCGCTTCACCGCGGCGACCCGTTCGATCATCGATTACCTGGCATTCGCCCGTGCCTTCGATCTCAGTTTTCCCGGCTTCGATGCGGATGTGCATGGCTTGCAACGCCAGGAAGGTCCGCAGGGGGACATCTATACGGTCGATTGCATCAAGCCGCGCGAATAAACCCGAGTCGCCCACAGGCAGCATTTGCAGGCATGGACTATCTTCAGTGGATCACGAGCTTAAGCTTCAGTAGATCAAGAGCTTAAGAACGATATTCAGAATACGGCTTAAGTCCGATGACGTGGGCTGCATCACAGATACCGGCATCGACATTTATGTCGCTCTTGTTATAGTTGGGCAGCTTTACCATAAGCATATGACTATAGGTTCTAGCAGTGCCTGCTGCCGAGGATGATTGCCGTGCCCCAATACCAAGCCTTTCGCGTCGAATTGGCGGATAAGATCGCCCATGTGACGATCAATCGACCGGAGAAAGTCAACGCCATGGGCGCTGAGTTCTGGTCGGAAATCGTCGAGATCTTCCGCTGGATCGACGACACCGATGAGGTACGCGTGGTCGTACTCTCGGGGGCCGGTAAGCACTTCTCCTCCGGCATCGATTTGATGATGCTGGCCCAGGTCGGCAGCCAGTTAGGCAAGGATGTCGGCCGCAATGCCGAGGCGCTGAGGCGCAAAATTCTGCAATTGCAGGCTTCCTTCAACGCTGTGGACAATTGCCGCAAGCCGGTACTGGCGGCGATTCAGGGCTATTGCCTGGGCGGCGCGATCGACCTCATCACCACCTGCGACATGCGCTATGCAACGCGCGATGCGCAGTTCTCGATCAAGGAAATCGACCTCGGCATGGCCGCCGATGTCGGCACCCTGCAGCGCCTGCCACGGATTATCGGCGACGGCATGATGCGCGAGCTGGCGTTCACCGGTCGCACCATCGACGGCGAAGAAGCACGCAGCATCGGCCTGGTCAACCGCACCTATGCGGACGCCAACGAACTGCTGGATGGGGTAATGGCGATTGCCCGCGACATAGCCGCGAAATCGCCGGTTGCGGTGCGCGGCACCAAGGAAATGATTCGTTATATGCGCGACCACCGTGTCGACGACGGCCTCGAATATATCGCCACCTGGAACGCAGCCATGCTGCAATCCGCCGATTTGCGCGTGGCGATGACGGCTCAAATGAGCAAGCAAAAGCCTGAGTTCGACGACTGATGCAGTGCCTGCATCTGTTTTTTCTACCAGCGCGGGAGGCGCACTAGCTCATGGTTTCAGGAGCCACGTCCCTTAGTTTGGTACGTAACGAACTGTTCGCCACCATGGAGGAGGCCGAGTCCAGTCTCGAGCAATTCATCGCCGAGCGACACAACGGCAGTCTGTTGCAACAAGCGGTGGAAAGCCTCCAGCAAGTGCGCGGCACCCTTAACCTGATCGAACAGGCAGGTGCCGAACTGTTGGCGCAAGAAGTCCTCGACCAGGCCACCGATATTCCGGTGGGTGCTGGCGAAGAGCGCAACGTTCAGCTTTCGGCATTGAGCAATGCCCTGCATGTGCTGCGCCAGTACCTGGAAAATGTCGACGCGCACCGTCAGGAAATGCCGGAGCTGCTGTTGCCGGCCATCAATGCCTTGCGCCAGGCCGGTGGCCAACCGGCATTGCCGGAAAGTTTCTTTTTTAGCGTGCGGCTCGACCAGCCTCGTCCGCGCAGCGCACCGCCCAGTGTGGATGCGGCGGTCAGAGACAGCGAGGCGCGTCGTTTACGTCATATGTACCAAGTCGGTTTGCTCGGCTTCATTCGCGAGCAAAATCCCCAGGCCAGCTTGAAGTTGATGGGGCGGGCCATGGGCCGTTTGGATAGCCTGTTCGCCAACGAACCACGCGGGCGTCTGTGCTGGATCGGTGCCGCGGCCCTGGAAGCCCAGGTCGACGGTCAACTGCTACCGCGCAAATCGCGCAAACAGTTGTTTTCGCGGATCGACCGCGAACTCAAGCAAATGCTCGGCAATGCGCAGTACGAGCCACCGCGCAATCTGCTCAAGGAATTGCTCTACCTGGTCACCCTGGCCGATAGCCGTGGCCCACTGGTCACGCCGCTACGCAATATATTCGGGCTGACCTCCTTGCCCTTTACCGATCACCTGCTGGAAGAAGAGTCGCGCCGTTTGGCCGGTCCCGGCCAGGCGGTGATGCGCTCCTTGGGCTCGGCCATTCGCGAAGAGCTGGCCAGCCTCAAGGACATGCTCGATCTGATCGAGCGCGGCACCCTGCAGGCGGATCACCTCAGCAGTCTGCATGCGTTGCTCGGTAAATTGAGCAAGACGCTCGGCATGGTCGGCCTCAGCTCGGCCGGCAACTCGCTGAATGCGCAGTTGCAGACCGTCGCCGCATGGACCGAGGCGAGCCCGCCACCGAGCGACGAATTGCTCAAGTTGGCGGACGCCGTACTCTATGTCGAGGGTATGGTCGCCAGCCTGGAGCGCGGCGATCGTCAGGAGGCCCGCCCAGCCGTGGCCAAGCCAGGGGAGGAGGCCGAGTCTTTCGCCCAGCATCAGCTCAACGAGGCGCGGATCGTCGTGGTCGATGAAGCCCAGGGCGGCTTGGGGTTGGCCAAACGGGCGATCACCGCTTACCTCGAATCGAACGGCGACCGCATGCACCTGTCCAACGTACCCTTCAGCTTGCAGGCGGTACGCGGCGGCTTGTGGTTCCTTGGTCAGGAGCGCGCCGCCATGTTGGTCGGTGCGTGCGCCGACTATATCGAGAAGCAGATGCTCGAAGCCCCGCAAATGCCCTCCGAACAGATGCTGGAAACCCTTGCCGACGCCTTGAGCAGCTTGGAGTATTACTTGGAGGCCGGCGCCGTGCTGCGACCGGAAACCAAACCCAGCGTGCTCGATTTGGCGGAAGAAAGCGTGCGCGTGCTCGGCGTACCGGTAACCACACAATGACTCAACGTTGGCATCCCGCACTATTGGATATCGAACAGCCCGGCGGCTGGGTGCTGGCGCACTGCAAGCAGCATTTTCTGGCCGACGACAATGGCGTGCTGTTCCCCCGCGAATGGCTGAAGAAACAGGATTTGCCGGTTCTCGCCGAACATGGCATCGGCCATTTCGACGGCGATGCGATCTATCTACTCGAACTGTCGCAACCCATCGACCTGCCGGGCTGCGCCTGGCAAAGCCTGCGGCAGTTCATGCTGCAGGGCGACGCGGATACCTTCAAGCTTCTCAGCTACGCCACGCAGATCGGCACCTGGGCCGCCCACCACCGTTTTTGCGGCAGTTGCGGCGAACCCATGCGGCATATCGCCGGCGAGCGCGCCATGCATTGTCCGCGCTGCGAGCTGCACCACTATCCGCGGTTGTCGCCGAGCATGATCGTGCTGGTGACCCGCGGCGATGAAGTCCTCCTGGCGCGCTCGCCGCGTTTCGTCCCCGGTGTTTACAGCACCCTGGCCGGTTTCGTCGAGGCGGGGGAGTCGGTGGAGTATTGCGTGGCGCGGGAAGTGCGCGAAGAGGTTGGCGTCGAGATCCGTAACCTGCGCTATCTCGGTAGCCAAGGCTGGCCGTTCCCGCATTCGTTGATGCTCGGCTTTCATGCCGAATACGCCGCAGGCGAGATCGTCATGCAGGTCGACGAGATCGAAGACGCCCAATGGTTCAGCGTGCACCAGTTGCCGCCGCTGCCCGCAGCCCGCTCGATCGCCCGCTACTTGATCGACGTCTACGTCGCGCAGCGTTTAGGCCAACCCGAACCAGTGTTGCCAAGCTAGACGCGCGGTCAACGCCAACACCACCAGAATGAATACCGGGCGGATGAATTTCGAGCCGCCCTTGATCGCCGTGCGCGCGCCGATAAAGGCGCCCGCCATCAGGGCGATGCCCATGCAGATACCGAGCAGCCAGGCGACATTGCCGTTGACGATGAACACCGCTAGCGCACAGGCGTTGCTGACGAAATTCATGGTTCGCGCGACGCCGCTGGCGCGCAGCAGATCCAAGGGATAAAGCAGCAGGCTGCTGACGGTCCAGAACGCCCCGGTGCCGGGGCCGGCCACACCATCGTAGAAGCCCAGGCCAAGCCCCTGCGGCCACTGCCGCCCCGATGGAATCGACGGCTCGACCTCGGCGGGCGCTTGCGGGGTGCGGCCGAACAATAAATACAGTCCGCAAGCGAACACCACGGCCGGCAGCATCCGGTTGAGCCAGGCCGCCGGCAGCCACTGCGCCAGCGCCGCGCCGAGTAACGCGCCGATGGCGGTGGCTATCAGCGCATTACGCCACTGGCGCGGCACGAATAATTTGCGCCGGTAGAAGGTATGGCTGGCCACCGCGGCACCGAAAGTGGCGCACAGCTTATTGGTGCCCAGCACCAGGTGCGGCGGCAAACCGGCAGTCAGCAGCGCGGGGATGGTCAGCAAACCGCCGCCGCCGGCAATGGCGTCGATAAAGCCCGCGGCAAATGCGACCAGGGCAAGAATCGCCAGCGTCGAGGGATCGACGGCGAGCTCGAAGGGAAAGGGCATCAGAAAAACACGTCCTGCGTCTAATTGTGCGGTGATCTCGCTATTCGCCAGCGAGGCAGCTGCGCATAATGCCGGGATTTTCACGCAGAAGGAATTGAGTCGATGCAATACGACGGTCTGGCTTGGGTCATCGCACTACTGGCGGTGTTGGCGATCTTTATCGCGGCGCGCATTCTGCTCAACAGCCATTGGTTTCTCGGTTGGTTACGCGGCACCTGTGGTATCGCGTTCCTCGCGCTCGCCGGGTTGATCGGTCTGGTGGCGTACGACCTCTACAGCTATTCACCCTTGCCGGAAGACAAACCGCTCGCGACCTTGAGCTTTCAGGGGGATGGCACTCGTTATCGGGTCAGCATCTTGGAAGGTGGGTACGAACGCACTGTGACCCTCGAAGGCGATCTCTGGCAATTGGATGCGCGGGTGTTGCAATGGAAGGGCCTGGCCGCCTTGATCGGCCTGGAGCCGGGCTATCGCCTGGAACGACTTTCGGGACGCTTCCTCGCTATCGAACAGCAAGCCTTGGCCCAACAAGCGGGCGTCGCCCTGGCTGCGAGCCCTTATGGTGTCGATCTCTGGCGCTGGCTACGCCTGGGTCAGCACGACTTGTTGATGTTCGATCCGCAGGCGTACCGGGTGACCTATCTGCCGATGGCCGACGATGCGGTCTTCAGCGTCAGTCTGACGCCTACCGGGTTGCTGGCCGAACCGGTGAACCAGGCGGCCAAGCAGGCGTTGCAGGATTGGCAGTAGCGCGCCAAGGCTTATATGGGCTGCGGACTCCGGCAGCGGCGCAGGACTCGTAGGAGGCGCGCCCCGCGGCGAATGTAGCCCGTAGGGTTGCAAGGCCCTGACGATCAGGAAAGGAAACCGCCATCCACATTCAACGAAACGCCAGTGGTGTAGCTGGAGGCATCGCTGGCCAGGTACAGCACTGCGCCGGCCATTTCGCTCGGGTCGGCCACACGCTTGAGCGGAATGCGCTGCAGGGCGACATTCAGGATGGCGTCGTTCTTGGTCAGGGCCGAGGCGAACTTGGTGTCGGTCAGGCCTGGCAGCAGGGCGTTGCAGCGGATGCCAAATTGCGCGCATTCCTTGGCGAAGACCTTGGTCATGCTGATCACCGCGGCCTTGGTCACCGAGTAGATGCCCTGCATCTCGCCCGGGCTGACGCCATTGATCGAAGCGACGTTGATGATGCTGCCGCCGCCGTTCTGCTTCATCAGCTTGCCGCCTTCGATGGACATGAAATAGTAGCCGCGGATATTCACGTCGACGGTCTTCTGGAAAGCGCTCAGGTCGGTTTCCAGCACGTTGCCGAACTGCGGGTTGGTGGCGGCATTGTTGACCAGGATGTCCAGGCGGCCGAACTGCTCGCGGATCTGTGCGAAGACGTTGGTGATCTGCTCCATTTCGCCGATATGGCAGGCGATCGCGGTGGCTTTGCCGCCGTCCGCGATAATGGCGTCGGCCACGCCCTGGCAGCCCTCGATCTTGCGGCTGGAAACGATGACGTGCGCGCCTTGCTGGGCCAGCAGTTTGGCGATGGCTTCGCCGATACCGCGGCTGGCGCCGGAAACGAAAGCAATCTTGCCGTCGAGGTCGAACAGAGTGGTCTTGGACATAAGAGCGCTACCTTGATTGAGCCGGATTAGAGCGTGGATTTATCGATGACCTGCAGACTCATCTGCTCCAGCAGTTTGTTCATCTGAACGAACTGGGCGAAGCGTTTGTCCTGGGTCTGGCCGTGGAAAAAACGGTAATAGATCTGCTGCACGATGCCGGCCAGGCGGAACAGGCCGTAGGTGTAATAGAAGTCGAAATTATCGATCCGAATGCCCGAGCGCTCGGCGTAATAGTCGACGAATTCGCGACGCGTGAGCATGCCGGGCGCATTGCTGGGCTGGCGGCGCATCAATTGCACCGGTGCCGGGTCGGCGGCCTCGATCCAATAAGCGAGGGTATTGCCCAAATCCATCAGCGGGTCGCCGATGGTGGTCAGCTCCCAGTCGAGGATGCCGATGATCTGCATCGGGTTGTTCGGGTCGAGGATCACGTTATCGAAGCGGTAATCGTTGTGCACGATGCCCGGGGTGCGGTGGTCGGCCGGCATCTTGTCCCTGAGCCAGGCTTTGACCGGTTCCCAGGTCGGTGCGTCAGGGGTCAGGGCTTTATCGTAACGATCGCTCCAGCCGCCGATCTGGCGCTGCACATAGCCTTCCGGCTTGCCCAGGTCGCCCAGGCCGCAGGCCTGGTAATCGACGCGGTGCAGTTCGACGAACTTATCGATAAAACTCTTGCACAGCGCGCGGGTTTGTTCGGCGCTGAAATTCAGTTCGGCCGGCATGTCCGAACGCAGGATGATGCCGTTGACCCGTTCCATGACATAGAACTCGGCGCCAATCACCGACTCGTCGGTGCAATGCACATAGGCCTTCGGGCAGTAGGGGAAGCCGGCATTGAGTTGGTTGAGGATGCGGTACTCGCGGCCCATGTCGTGGGCTGATTTGGCCTTGTGGCCGAACGGCGGGCGGCGCAGCACGAATTCCTTCTCCGGGTATTCGAGCAGATAGGTGAGGTTCGATGCGCCGCCGGGGAACTGGCTGATACGCGGCTCGCCCGTCAACCCGGGAATATGCGCCTTGAGATACGGGTCGATGATGGCGGCGTCGAGTTCTTCGCCTT
>NZ_CAMPHN010000074.1 GCF_946885885.1 uncultured Pseudomonas sp. | reverse complement strand
TCGGCGTCGAGGCATTGGCGAGGATATTGATGTCGTACTTGGCGTGCTGGCCGACTTTGGCCTTGCGCGGGTCTTCGAGGATCGGCTTAAGCGCCGCCAGTACCTGATCGCGATCCAGCTGCGCCGGCACGCCCATGTAGGAGTGCGCGACGGGGATATAGGCCGCTTCGCCCGCCTTGACCGCGAACGACAGGCCGACGAGCTGCGCCTGCTGAGCGTCCAGGCCGGTGGTTTCGGTGTCGAAGGCGATCAGTTCCGCGCCCTTGAGCTTCTCCAGCCAGGCGTCGAACTGCGCCTGCTCCAGCACCAGTTGGTAGTCGCCCAGGCTCGGCGCGGCTTCTGCCGGCAGCTCGTCCGTCACATCGGCGCCGGCGCTCGGCGTCAGGGCGAACAGGTCGGCGCTCGGCGCGGCGGCTTTCGCGGCCGCCGGCTGCTTGCGCAGCAACTCGTCGAGCCAGCTACGGAATTCCAACTCGCCATACAGCTCGATCAATGCCGGTACGTCGGCTTCCGTGGGGTGCAGCGATTCGATTTCGATATTTAGCGGCACATCGAGCTTGATGGTCGCCAACTGGTAGGACAGATAGGCCATGTCGCGGTGTTCTTCGAGCTTGGCCGGCAGCGTCTTGGCGCCGCGGATCGGCAAATCCGGCACCTTGTCGAGATTGGCGTAGAGCACGTCGAGCCCGCCGCCGACGCCGACCAGCAGGCCCAGCGCGGTTTTCTCGCCGACGCCGGGCACGCCGGGGATGTTGTCGACCTTGTCGCCCATCAGCGCGAGGTAATCGATGATCAGCTCGGGGCCGACGCCGAATTTGTTTTTCACGCCCTCGATGTCGTAAACGCTGCCGGTCATGGTGTTGACCAGGGTCACGTGCTTGCACACCAGTTGGGCCATGTCCTTGTCGCCGGTGGAAATCACCACGTCGCGGTGCTCGGCGGCGCATTGCCGGGCCAGGGTGCCGATCACGTCGTCGGCTTCGACGTTATCCACGCACAGCAGCGGGAAACCCAGGGCCCTGACGCTGGCGTGCAGTGGCTCGACCTGCACGCGCAATTCGTCCGGCATCGACGGGCGATTGGCTTTGTATTCGGCGAACAATTCGTCGCGGAAAGTCCCGCCCTTGGCATCGAAGACCACCGCGAAAGGGCTGTCCGGGTACTGCTTGCGCAGGCTCTTGAGCATATTCAGCACGCCCTTGACCGCCCCGGTGGGCAGGCCCTTGGAGGTGGTCAGCGGCGGCAGGGCGTGAAAAGCGCGGTACAAGTACGAGGAACCGTCGACCAGGACGAGAGGGGCGTGGCTCATGAGGATCAACCTTTTCGGCGGAGGCGGCGCTAGAATGACCGCACCATAGAAATCAAAAGAGGCAAGGTTACCATGCGCACACTCAATCGCCTGTTGCTGGCCAGCCTGTTGGCATGCGCATCGCTCGCGGCATACGCCGACGATGCCCCGTCCGCCGAGCCGGACGTGACCATCCGCCAGGACGGCGACCGCACCATCGAAGAGTACCGGGTCAACGGTTTCCTCTATGCGGTCAAAGTCACCCCCAAGGGCGGCAAGCCTTATTTTCTGGTGCGCGCCGATGGCAGCGACGGCAACTTCGTTCGTTCGGACTCGCCGGACATGCTGATTCCATCCTGGGAAATTTTCAAATGGTAAGGCTAAAGGTCTGCCGACAGGACTTCACTGCGGTGACGCCTGTTCGAGCGTGGGCGAGGTAAGCGTAGATCTTTGCAATTGATCGACGAGCAATGGCGCCATGTGTCGTTGCGGGCTCTGGTAAGGGCGCGATCAGTATCTGCGCCCCGTGCCTGATCTGGCACCATTCGGCGCGGCAACGCGTTTCGCGAAACAGTATTGGCAGGTCCTGATATGTCGGTGTTCACCCCCCTTGAGCGCCATGAGCTCGAGGATTTTCTCGCCCCCTATGGCCTGGGTCGTCTGCGCGACTTTCAAGGCATCGCCGCGGGCAGCGAAAACAGTAATTTCTTCGTCAGCATGGAACGCGGCGAATTCGTCCTGACCCTGATCGAGCGCGGACCGAGCGCCGACCTGCCGTTCTTTATCGAACTGCTCGACGTGCTGCACGCCGCCGAGCTGCCGGTGCCCTATGCCCTGCGCACCGGCAGCGGCGAAGCGCTGCGCAGCCTCGCGGAAAAGCCGGCGCTGCTGCAACCGCGCCTGCCCGGCCAGCATGTGCAGCAGCCCAACCCGCATCATTGCCAGGAAGTCGGCACGCTGCTGGCGCATATTCACCTGGCCACCCGCGAACAGGTGCTGGAGCGACGCAGCGACCGCGGCCTGGACTGGATGCTCAGCGAAGGCCCGAGCCTGGCGCTGCAATTGTCCGATGAGCAGTTGCCGCTGTTGCGCGATGCCTTGGCGGAAATCCACCGCCTCAAAGCGCGCATCCTGGCGTTGCCGCGGGCCAATCTGCATGCCGACCTGTTTCGCGACAACGTGCTGTTCGACGGCAACCGCCTGAGCGGGGTGATCGACTTCTACAACGCCTGCTCGGGACCGATGCTCTACGACCTGGCGATCGCCCTCAACGACTGGTGTTCGGAAGCCGATGGCAGCCTCGATGCGCACCGCGCTCAGGCCCTGCTCGGCGCCTACTCCGCGCTGCGCCACTTCACGCCGGCCGAGGCAGAGCTGTGGCCGACCCTGCTGCGCGTGGCCTGCGTGCGCTTCTGGCTGTCGCGGCTGATCGCCGCGCAGTCGTTTGCCGGCCAGGAGGTGTTGATTCACGATCCCGGCGAGTTCGGACGCCGCCTGGCGCAGCGCCAGCAGGTCGCAGTGATGCTGCCGTTCGCCCTGTAATCCATCAGCAAGCTCGAAGGCGGTGCGGTTGTATGGTTGGCCACGAGCACCTCGAACTGGGGACGCTGGCGCAACAGCTACGCTGAGGGCGATGCAAGGACCGTGTATGCCATAAAGCTCGATAGGTCGAAAGCGCTTCAACAAGGCGGATCCTGCGGAGCCCGGCCAAGCGTGGCTGCTCGGTCGAACTCCGAAGGCGTCTGCCTTATGGCCTGGGGCTCCTCGATGTGCCGGCGTTATCGGCCGCCGTCCGCTTCTCCGGTGGTGTTACATCGGTGAGGGTCGAAGGTTGTTCGCCGCGTGTCTTGTACAGCGACACGATCACCCCGCCGAGTAACAGCCCGAAGGTCACGCCCAGCGAGATGGCCGACGGGATCTTGCCGATGATGCCGGCGAGGAAAATCTTCGCGCCAATGAAGACCAGTACCAGCGCCAGGGCATATTTGAGATAGGCGAAGCGATGAATCAGTGCGGCCAAGGCAAAGTACAGGGCGCGCAGGCCGAGAATCGCGAAGATGTTCGAGGTATAGACGATGGTCCTGGGGAATGGCGAAGATCGCCGGCACGCTGTCGATCGCGAACACCAGGTCGGCGCAGGTCAGGAAAGTATGGCTGCGCATCAGACATCCAGTTTGCGCTGAATCTCATCCAGCAGATGGATCCGGTTGCGGCCCTCGCATTTCGCCTGGTACATGGCCTTGTCCGCGGCATTGACCAGCCGGTTGAAGTCGTCATCGTCGGGCGTGGACAGGACCAGGCCGAACGACGCCGTGACCGGCAGGAGGCCACCGTCCGGCGAGGTCATGGGCATCTTTTCCACCGCCGAGCGTAGCCGCTCGGCAATCTCGACCGCGGCGTGCGAGTTCGTGTCCGGCAGCAACACGCAGAATTCTTCACCGCCCCAACGCGCGGCGATATCGACCTCTCGCAGTTCGCATCGCAGCAGCTCGCCGATCCGGCGCAGCACCCGATCGCCTGTCTCGTGCCCGAAGCGATCGTTGACCGACTTGAAATGATCGATATCGAAGAGGATCAGGGCCAGTGGCCGGCCGCTGCGGCGCGCGCGTGCCAACTCGTGGTCTGCCTGCTCGATCAGGTGGCGGCGGGTGGCCAGACCGGTCAGCGTATCGGTCGATGCCAACTGCTCCAGGTGCCGCTTCTGCCGCTGGCGTTCGCTGATATCGATGAACGATACGATGACTTGCCGCAAGCTGCCGTCCTGCCCGGTCACCGGTACCGCGTTGATCAGCAGCCAGCGGATCGGTTCCGATTCGGCGACGTGGACTCCAGTCACATAGTCGCGCAGCGCCAGCCGGCTGCGGATGACTAGGTTGACCGGATACTCGTCGATAGGCATGGGCGAACCGTCCTCGCGGACGAAATGCCACACTGGGTCGATCGCCGAGCGTCCCAGCATCTGGTCCCGGGTCAGTCCGAGCAGATTCGCCGCGCTAGGATTGGCGAACTCGATCGAAGAATCGCCGGCATGCACGACGACGGCCATCTGCACGTTGTCGATCAACACCTGCAGGCGCTGTTCGCTATCGCGTAGCACCTGCTCGAAGCGCCGGCGTTCGCTACCGTCGGACAGCGTACTGCGGCTGTGGTGGAACCTGCCGTGGGCGTCGTACACCGCCGTTTCGCTGAGTACCACCGGCAAGGTGCTGCCGTCCTTACGCACCAATTCCAGTTGCAGGTCGCGCACGACGCCGCATTCCTTGAGGCGTGAGAACTGCGCCTGAAAGACCTCCCTGCTTTCCGGTGTGAGCAATTCGAACAGCGTTTTACGCCCGACCAGTTCGTCGCTTTCGTAGCCAAGCCACTCGAGCTCGGTATGGTTGATCCGTACGATTCGCGCCTGGGCGTCGAGGGAGTGGTAGCCGCAGGGCGCGTTTTCGTAAAGGTCGGCGATCTCGGTCGACTGCTCGACCTGACGGCGGTTGGCGATGGCCAGTTGCAGCGTGATCAGCCGCATGTATCGCGCTTGGGCCATGGTGCCTGCGAGCAGAACTGCAAACACGATAACGGCGGCATACAGGCCCCCTGACACGCGCGTGGGTAGCCCGGGCACTTCGGCGCCAAGCGCATGCGAGGCCAGCAGGCCGAGCCCGGCTGCGCCGACCCCGATGCTGCTCGCTAGCCAAGGCTGTTCGATCCAGGACGCGATGTGTCCAACCTCACGCGTAGCCAGGATGATCCCCAGGCTGAGCATGAGCAGGGTGGCCGCAGTCAGTAAGGCCATGCGTGTGAGGCCGGCCCACTCGAAGGCGGCAGTCAGATCGAACGCGTAGCCGAGGGCCGCCGCCAGGGCGAGCGCCGTGCTCAGTGCCGCCAGCATCGCAGAAATGCTCAATGCCCAGATCCGCGAATGTCCCGGTATCAGGATTGCCAATCCCAGCGCGGCCAACAGCAGGCCGACGGCGGTGTTCGGCGCCATCCTTCCCGGATGCGGGAACGTGCGTCCGGCGATGAACAGCTCGTCGATCGCCATGCTCCGCCCGAGCAGGTATTCGAGCAGCGTCAACCCCGTCAGCAGTAATATCGGGACAATGGCCACCAGCGCCCAGCGGGGATGGCGTCCCAGGGTCAGCAGCAGGCTCGTTCCGCCCAGGATGAAGCACAATCCGGTGTTGAAACGCACCGAGGACGACGCCGGCACCAGTTGGGTGGCCTCGGGGACACCGAGCACCCACAACGCGCAGACCCAGCTGCCAATGAGGATAACGGCCACGGCGGCAACCTTCGGGGTACGGCGTTGGGATTTCGCGGGCTGGTTTCGGTTCACGCCGACCTCGTTCGGTGGGCTGCGAAACTTCAGCATAGGCCAAGGGCCTGAGCCGGCTTTGATCGGGATCAACGAAGAAGCGTCCGGCAACGAAAAGGCAAAAACGCATCGGCATTGGCCGGTGCCGCGCGGCATGAACTGGCGACATCCCGGTGTCGAATCGATTTGTTCATGCGGACAGTCCGAACGCAATCGGCGCACGCCGTCGTTCCATCCTGATCAGCTATTTTTCCGAGCAGAGACGAGCCCCGTCCTCTGGCGGGGCAGCTTCGGGTCGTTTTCAGTCAAAGCCGGCGCCTTTCAGAGCGCCTTGAAGTTGCAGGTCAAATAACGATTGCTGAAGCCATAGCGCAGCATCGAGCCCAGGCGGCGCAGCAGGTAGAGCGGATGCTGGCGGTAGTACTGCAGCACCGCGTTGCCGACGCCTTCGGAGCGGTGTTGCTTGGCTTCGAGTTTGGAAAACAAGCCCTTGAATTGCCACCACTGGATCTGCTCGAACTGCTGGTCCGGGCGCAGGCCGTGGGCGGCGAACAGTTTGAAGAACGAGGCTTGGCTGAAGTCGTGCAGGTGGTGCGGGTTGCCGTCCAGGGTCGGGGTGATCGGCACCGAGGCGATTACCTGGCCCTGCGCTGCCAGCAGCGTCGCGTAGTTGGCGACCAGGCGCTGCGGGTCCGGCAGGTGTTCGATGGTTTCCAGGCTGACGATGCTGTCGAACGGTTCGGCGCAGGCGAAACTTTGCGCATCGGCGCATACGTAGCTGAGGTTGGGCAGGTGGTAATGCGCCTGGGCATAGGTGATGGCCGCGGGGTCGATATCCACTCCGACGACCGTCTTGTTCGGGTGCAGTTCGGCCAGCAAAGCGCTGCCGTAACCGCAACCGCAGGCCATATCGAGCACGCGCTCGCCGCTCAGGCAGGCGGCGGCGAAGCGGTAGCGCTGCAGGTGAATCCGCAGGGTGTCCTGATCGTCTTGGTTATCGAGGTCGAGCTGCTCGGGGTAAATGCGTTCGATGGTCAGCATGCGGGCCTGTCCCTGGTAATGGCTGGGGCGCTGACGGCGGACTATAAGGCAGCGCCGGCGGTTTAAACAGGCGGGCGTTTGGGTTGCATCGCTCCAGTGCTAGGCCTATCGCTCGGCTACGGGTATTCCTGGCGAGCATGCAGAACGCTCACAACCTCAATGCACTCGGCGGCGATGCGGTAGATCAGGACGTAATTGGGGTGGACGACAATTTCCCGTGTGCCCGGAACTCGCCCGGAAGGGTACAGATAGGGATGTTCTGAGAGAGGCAATACGGCGGATTCCAGTCGCTCTTTGAGGCGTCGAGCGGCCTGTGGGTCTTCATTGGCAATGTAGCGGATGATTTCAAGCAGTGAGGTGCTCGCCGGTTTGCGCCAGACGATTGGCAGCATCAGGAGCGGCCTTGAGTTTCGGCCTTGCGGATGATGGCTTCAGCTTCGGCCATTACTTGATCATGTGGAGTGTTGGGGGCCGGATCGTCAAGCGAGGCCTGTACCTTGGCGCGAAACCAGCGGTCATGGCTGGTCGCCTGCTCTTCGGTCTCGAACTCGGAAACGATGGGGGAAAGCTGAACGCTCATGGTGCGCCTCCGATTTGGATGCCGATCAGTTTAGCGTCTCTTGTCGATAGCGGCGAAGCGTCTGGTCAGAAAAGCCTCCTGTGCTATCCGCAACATTAAAGGGGCGCTTGTTACAGCGCTTCCAGGCAGCCGGCCAGCGACTCGGCCATCCGTTCCAGCAGGGTTTCATAACCGCTGGCGTCGACCGGCAGGGCGCCGCCCATGGCGTCCAGTTCGGCCAGGGTTACCGGCAGGCCGGCGGTCAGGGTTTTACTCAGGCGCGGGGCCACCGGCGGTTCGTTGAACACGCAGGTCGGGCCGGCCTGTTGCAGGCGTTCGCGCATCGCGGCGACATGGCGCGCGCCCGGCTGCACTTCGCTGGCGATGCTGAAAACCCCCGCATGTTCGAGGCCATAGGCGGCTTCGAAGTAGTCGTAGGCTTCGTGGAAGACGAAATAGGATTTGCCCTTGAGGCCCTGCAGACGCTTCTTCAAGCGCGTATCGAGGGCGCTCAGGCGTTCGCCGAAGGCCTTGGCGTTGGCCTGATAGCGCGCCGCGTTGGCCGGGTCGACGGCGGCCAGGTCGGCGGCCATCTTCCCGGCGATTACCCGGGCATTGGCCGGCAGCAGCCATAAATGTGCATCGAGGGTGCCGGGACGGTGGTCGTGATCGTGCTCGTCGGCGGCCTCTGCGGATTCGTGATCCTCATGGTGCTCGTGCTCATCGTGACCTTCTTCCTTGTGCGCATCATGGCTATCGCCGAAATGCCGCAGGCTCATACCCGCCAGGTCTTGCACCGCGACGCTCGGCTTGCTGCGCCCGGCCAGTACGCGCGGCAGAAAGCTCTCCAGATCGGCGCCGATCCAGTACAGCAAATCGGCTTCGCGCAGGTTACGCACATCGGACGGGCGTAGCGCGTAATGGTGCGGCGAGGCGCCGGGCGGCAGCAACACCACGGGAGTGCCCAGACCGTCCTGCACGGCGGCGGCGATCAGTTGCAGCGGCTTGATGCTGGTCAGCACGCGGACCTCGGCCAGTGCCGTGTTGCCGGCGGCGAGGGTGAGGAAGAGGAAGAAGACAGCCAAAAGACGCGACACGGAGAATACTCAGGTAGGACGGAACGGGTAATATAATAACGTCTCTCATCACTCGCGTCGTCGCCCATGACTCAGCCGCCCCTGGCTTCCCGCCCACACGATCATTCCCATTGCGTGCATAACGCGCTCGCCGAGGCCGAAACCATCTGCACGCGGCAGGGCTTGCGCCTGACCGCCCTGCGCAAGCGCGTGCTGGAATTGGTTTGGCAGAGCCACAAGCCGCTCGGCGCCTACGACATTCTCGGCGTGCTGAGCGAGCACGACGGTCGTCGCGCCGCGCCGCCGACCGTGTACCGCGCCCTGGAATTCCTCCTCGAAAACGGCCTGGTGCACCGTATCTCCTCGCTCAACGCCTTCGTCGGTTGCAACCATCCGGAACATGCCCATCAGGGGCAGTTCCTCATCTGTCGCGCTTGCCATGCGGCGATCGAGCTGGAGCAACCGGCGATCAGCGAGGCGATAGTCGCTGGCGCCGCCGGGGTCGGCTTCGCGGTCGAAAGCCAGACCGTGGAAGTGGTCGGCTTGTGCGCCGGCTGCCGGGGGGCCGAATGAGCGGCGAGCTGATCCGTCTGGCCGGGGTGGGCGTGACCTTCGCCGGGCAAGCGGTATTGCAGGATGTGCAACTGAGCGTGCGGCCGGGGGAAATCGTCACCCTGATCGGCCCCAACGGCGCCGGCAAAACCACCCTGGTGCGCGCCGTGCTCGGTCTGCTCAAGACCAACAGCGGCAGCGTCTGGCGCAAGCCCAGGCTGCGTATCGGCTATATGCCGCAGAAGCTGCACGTGGATGCGACTTTGCCGCTCAGCGTGTTGCGTTTTCTGCGTCTGGTGCCGGGCGTCGCGCGTGCGCAGGCCCAGGCGGCGCTGGCCGAAGTCGGCGCCGAGCAGGTGATCGACAGCCCCTTGCAGAGCATTTCCGGTGGCGAGTTGCAGCGCGTGCTATTGGCCCGCGCCCTGCTGCGCAAGCCCGAGCTGCTGGTGCTCGACGAGCCTGTACAGGGCGTCGACGTCGCCGGCCAGGCCGAGCTGTACCGCTTGATCACCCAGTTGCGCGACCGCCATGGCTGCGGCGTGCTGATGGTCTCCCACGACTTGCACCTGGTGATGAGCACCACCGATCAGGTGGTCTGCCTCAACCGCCATGTCTGCTGTTCCGGTCACCCGGAGCAGGTCAGCGGCGATCCCGCGTTCGTCGAGCTGTTCGGCCAGGACGCCAAGAGTCTGGCGATCTACCACCACCGTCACGACCACGCCCACGACCTGCATGGCGAGGTGGTCGACGAGGCTGCCGGCGGTCTGGTCATAAAAGGCCCGGTTCGCCCACATATCCATGGAGATGGCTGCAAGCATGGCTGATTTTCTCCTCAACGCCCTGATCGCCGGTCTGGCTCTGGCGCTGGTCGCCGGCCCGCTCGGCTCCTTCGTGGTCTGGCGGCGCATGGCCTATTTCGGCGACACCCTGTCCCACGCGGCGCTGCTCGGCGTGGCCCTGGGCTTGATGCTGGATGTCAGCCCGACCCTGGCGGTGACGGTTGGCTGCGTGCTGCTGGCGGTGTTGCTGGTCACGCTGCAAAGCCGCCAGCCGCTGGCCTCGGATACCCTGCTCGGCATCCTCGCCCACAGCACCCTGTCCCTGGGCCTGGTGGTGCTGAGCTTTATGAAAGATGTGCGCATCGATCTGATGGGCTACCTGTTCGGCGACCTGCTCGCCGTCGGCCCCGGCGACCTGGCCTGGATAGTCGGCGGCAGCGCCCTGGTGCTGGTGCTGCTGGCCCTGCTCTGGCGGCCATTGCTGGCGATTACCGTGCATGAGGAGCTGGCGCGGGTCGAAGGCCTGCCGGTGGCGGCGATCCGCCTGAGCCTGATGCTGCTGATCGCCGTGGTGATCGCGGTGGCGATGAAGATCGTCGGCGTGTTGTTGATCACCTCGCTGCTGATCATTCCCGCCGCCGCGGCTCAGCGCCATGCGCGCACCCCGGAGCAAATGGCCTTTGGCGCCAGCCTGCTGGGGATAGTCGCGGTGTGCGGCGGCCTCAGCCTGTCCTGGTTCGAAGACAGCCCCGCCGGGCCTTCTATAGTTGTCGCTGCGGCCAGTCTGTTTCTACTCAGCTTCGTCTGGCCACGGCGCACTGCCTAGACGCAGGTGCCCTGTAGATTCTATGTTCCTGCGCAGGTTTTTTGTCCGACCATGGTTGGGTCAAACGGTGTATTCGACCGCCATACGGCAAAAGCAGCGCGAAGCACGTAGCCTGGGTTGAGCGCAGCGATACCCAGGGCGCCGATACCCGGGTATCGCTTCGCTCAACCCGGGCTACCAGAGCTGGCCCACAGGGCAGGGCGCTGACCGATGCTACCGGTCAGGCCAAGGTTTGGTGAGGTTGGCCCGGCGGTGTAGACTTGGCTGTTTTTTGCGCAACACGAGACTCGCAGTTATGAAGTCGTTTGCCTCAAGTTGTCTTGCCGTTATCGCCGCGACGCTGCTATTGGCCGCCTGCCAGCAGCTGCCATCGACCGCCACCGAACAGGCTAATGGCGTCGTGCAATTCGAAGGTTACCTGGCCGCTGGCCAATTGAATGCCGCCGAAGCGCAGCTTGCGCAATTGCAGCAGGGCGCTGCGGGCGACAGCCGCTTGCCGCAATACCAGCGGCGACTGGCCGAGGCCTATTTGCAGCAAGGGCAGCGCGCCCTGCAAGGCGGCGATCTGGATGCCGCGACCCAGGCCCTGAGTCGCGCCCGCAGCCTGATGCCCGCGGCCCCAGCACTGACCAGTGGGCTGGATACCATGCTGGTGCAGGCGGGGGTGGAGCAGAACCGGAAGACCCCGGCCAGGTTGATAGATCCCAGTGCCGCCAGCAGCGTGATAGTGCTGCCGTCGCTGCAGGACCGCGAGCGTCTGAACGATGTGCTCGCCGCGGTCGCCGCGGATGTCGTCAATTTCCGTTGCGCCGTGCGTATCGACGTGACCCGCGCCGAGGACGGCGACCACCTCGCGGCGCTGCTCGAAGCGCAGATCGAGCGCCTCGACCCGGCCTTCGAGGCGAGCATCGGCCAGGCCATCGGCCCCGGACAAAAGCCGCAACTGGTGCTGACGCCCAGCGCCGGCTAGCCGGCGATCTTAATGCTTTATGGCGATAACCATAGGTCTACAAAGATTTTTGCGGCCTAACCCCTAGCGGATAGACTACGCGTCCTCTGCGCCTACCCGGCAACCCGACGAACCCAAAAGGTTTAATGCGTGATCCATTTTCACCAAGTCCATAAGGCGTATCGCGTCGCCGGCCAGGACATCCCCGCGTTGCGCCCTACCGATTTGCGTATCGGCCGCGGCGAAGTGTTCGGCATCATCGGCCATTCCGGCGCCGGCAAAAGCACCCTGCTGCGCCTGATCAACCGTCTGGAGCAGCCGTCCGGCGGGCGCATCCTGATCGATGAGGAAGAAGTAACCGCCCTCGACGCCAATGGCCTGCGCCGTTTCCGTCAGCAGGTCGGGATGATCTTCCAGCATTTCAATCTGCTGTCCTCGAAGACCGTCGCCGATAACGTCGCGCTGCCGCTGAAGCTGGCTGGCGAACTGTCCCGTGGCGCCATCGCCCAGCGCGTCGCCGAGTTGCTGGCGCGGGTCGGTTTGAGCGATCACGCCAACAAATACCCGGCGCAGCTCTCCGGCGGACAGAAACAGCGGGTCGGCATCGCCCGCGCCCTGGCCACCGCGCCGAAGATCCTGCTGTGCGACGAAGCCACCAGCGCCCTCGACCCGCAAACCACCGCTTCGGTGTTGCAACTGCTGGCCGAGATCAATCGCGAGCTGAACCTGACCATCGTGTTGATCACCCATGAAATGGACGTGATTCGCCGGGTCTGCGACCGCGTCGCGGTGATGGACGCCGGGGTGATCGTCGAGCAGGGGCCGGTGGCCGAGGTGTTCCTGCACCCGCAGCACGCCACCACCAAGCGTTTCGTGCAGGAGTCCGAACAGGTTGACGAACACGAGCAGCGCGACGATTTCGCCCACGTCCAGGGCCGCATCCTGCGCCTGACGTTCCAGGGCGAGGCGACCTACGCGCCGCTGCTCGGCACCGTGGCCCGCGAAACCGGGGTGGATTACAGCATCCTCGCCGGGCGTATCGACCGGATCAAGGACACCCCCTACGGCCAACTGACCCTGGCCCTGACCGGCGGCGATCTGGATGCCGCGATCGCGCGCTTTCAAGCCGCCGACGTGCATCTGGAGGTGCTGCGCTGATGGACGAATTAGCCCAAAAGCTGCTGCCGAACGTCGATTGGCCGGAAATCTGGCAAGCCAGCCTGGATACCCTGAGCATGCTCGGCGGCTCGCTGCTGTTCACCGTGCTGCTCGGCTTGCCGCTCGGCGTGCTGCTGTTTCTCACCGGCCCGCGGCAGCTGTTCGAGCAAAAGGCGCTCTACGGCGTGCTGTCGCTGCTGGTGAACATCCTGCGTTCGGTGCCCTTCGTGATTCTGCTGATCGTGATGATCCCTTTCACCGTGATCGTCACCGGCACCTCGCTCGGGGTGGCCGGCGCCATTCCGCCGTTGGTGGTGGGCGCCACGCCGTTTTTTGCGCGCCTGGTGGAAACCGCGTTGCGCGAAGTGGACCGCGGCATCATCGAGGCGACCCAGGCGATGGGCGCCACCACCCGGCAGATCGTCACCAATGCGCTGTTACCCGAAGCGCTGCCGGGGATCATTGCCGCCGTCACCGTGACCGCGATCACCCTGGTGTCCTACACCGCCATGTCCGGCCTGATTGGCGGCGGCGGTTTGGGCGACCTGGCGGTGCGCTACGGTTATCAGCGTTATCAGCCGGATGTCATGGCTGTCACGGTAATTCTGCTGCTGATCCTCGTGCAGATCCTGCAAAGCGCCGGCGACAAGCTGGTGGTGCATTTCTCGCGCAAATAGTGGCGTGCCCGTGAAGCTGGTGATTGGCGCTAACCCCGTAGCCCGGATGCAATCCGGGACATCGGTGGTGGCCATGGAACCGCTTCCCCGGATTGCATCCGGGCTACAGCTCGCGGCATTGCTCGGAGCTGGTCCATACAACGCAGATTTCTAACAGAAAAACAAAGCGTTAATTTTTTGCATAGCGGCTATCCGCCGAAATCGTACATATCCCAAAAGGAATCGATCATGAAAAAACTCCTAGTCGCCCTCACCGCCGTTACGGCCTTCGCCGCCCAGGCGCAGGAGCTGAACGTCGCCGCCACCGCCGTACCCCACGCGGAAATTCTCGAGTTCATCAAGCCGGCCCTGGCCGAGCAAGGCGTGGAGCTGAACGTCAAAGTCTTCACCGATTACGTGCAACCCAACGTGCAGGTCGCCGAGAAGCGCCTGGACGCCAACTTCTTCCAGCACCAGCCGTACCTGGATGAGTTCAACAAGAGCCGCGGCACCGAGCTGGTCAGCGTCGCCGGGGTGCATGTCGAGCCCTTCGGCGCCTATTCGAGCCAGCACAAGAGCCTGACCGAGCTGCCTTTAGGCGCCAATGTGGTGATCCCCAACGACGCCACCAACGGCGGTCGCGCGCTGCTGTTGCTGCAGAAGGCCGGGGTGATCGTGCTCAAGGATTCCGCCGGCATCCTCGCCACACCGCGCGACATCGCCGAGAACCCGAAGAACATCAAGGTGCGCGAGTTGGAAGCGGCCACCCTGCCGCGCGTGCTGACCCAGGTCGACCTGGCGCTGATCAACACCAACTACGCGCTGGAAGCCCAGCTCAAGCCGACCGAGGACGCATTGATCCTCGAGGGCAGCGACTCGCCGTACGTCAACATCCTGGTCGCGCGCCCGGACAACAAGGACAGCGAAGCGATGCAGAAGCTGGCCAAGGCGCTGAACAGCGAGGCGGTCAAAAGCTTTATCGCCGAGAAGTATCAGGGCGCGGTCGTACCAGCGTTCTGAGCCGTCCGGCAGGCCGCTGAAATACCTGCCTTGGGTTCCCTGAGTATGCACGTAGGCTCAGCGGTGCCTGCCACCCCGTAGCCCGTAGATGTAATCCGGGAAGCGCTGGCGGCCGCACCATTTTTCCCCGGATTGCATCCGGGCTACCGGGCTGGCCCGCTCAACGGCCTGCTAGGCGTCGGCGCGCTCGCCGCATAGATCGAGGGCGAACCAGTGCTCGACCTCGGCCTGGCTGAGCCCGGCGCCGAGCAGGGCGAACAGTTTGCCCAGCGCCGCTTCGCGGGTCATGCCGCCGGCCGAAACCAGGCCGGCGCTGGCCAGTTGGCTACCCGCGGCGTAGACGCCAAATTCGACATGGCCATGGGCGCATTGGCTGATCGCCGCAAGCACCACGCCTTGGTCGTGGGCGCTTTTCAACGCCGCGAGCAGTGCGTCATCGTCCGACGGCCCGGTGCCGCTGCCGTAGCATTCCAGCAGCAGACCGCGCACGCCGCTGGCCAGCAGGGCTTCGATATGTGCGGCCTGGATACCCGGAAACAACGGCAGCACGGCCAGATTGACCGGCTGCCGCAGCTGACGGTAATCGATGGCGGCCGGGATCGACGCCGCCCGTTCGCTCTGGCGCTGACGTGGCAACACAGCGAAGGCGTCGAAGGCATCGCTGCGTAATTTGCTGACCCGCGCACCATGCATCAATGCACCGTTGAAGAACAAATGCACGCCGGGTGCGACGCCCTGCTGCAGCGCCCGCATGGCGCCGAACAGATTGCCCCAGGCATCGCTGTCCGGGGTGCCCGCCGGCAGCATCGAGCCGGTCAGCACCACCGGTACCGGCAGGCCCAGCAGCAGAAAACTCAAGGCCGCGGCGCTGTACGCCAGGGTGTCGGTGCCGTGCAACAGCAGCACCGCATCGCAGCCCTCCTCGTCGAGACCGCTGCGAATCGCCGCGACCATCGCCAACCAATTGGCCTGGCTCATATTGGCGCTGTCGATTGCCGGCAGCAGCTCGCGGAAACGCCACTCGGGCAATGGCGCGCCGCTCTCCAGTGCCTGTTGCGCACGCATCCGCGCTTCGAAGCCGGAGGCCGGGGCCAGGCCCTGGGCGCTCATTTGCATACCGATGGTGCCGCCGGTGTAGAGCACCAGCAGGCGTTGGGCGGGGGCGTGCATAGATTGTTTCCTGAACTGAGCGGCCGCGACTTCGCAGGCCATTGAAAAATGAAGAGGCGGCCATGCCGCCATTGAAAACGCCGATGTCCCCTTGGGTGTTGCATGCAATAGGTAGGTTGGCGCTGAGCGTAGCGAAGCCCAACAGGCATCGGCATGCCTCGTTGGGCTTCGTCGCTGCGCTCCTCAAGGGAGCGCCGCCCGACCCAAGCTACGGCTTATCGCCGTGCAACAGGCAATTGGGACATAGCCATTGAAAAACGCCGGAGCCGGGCTGGTCAACAGCCCCCCCCCAGGCACCGGCGCGGTCGCGATGAAACGGCAACAGAGCCTAAGAATCAGCGAATACCTGCCATGGTGGCGGGGCGTTCACCGTCTAGCAGGCTGTTGAAAAACTACCTGCGTTGCCGAGACGGCGTTAAAAACAGGCTCGGGCGCGAGTCCGATCAAAATGCTCATTTACAGCACGTAAACTCGCGTGCGAGCCCAGTCCGCTTTTTCGCCTGTTTTTGTCTTGTCTCGGCGGCCTCGCCTACGTTTTCCAACGGCCTGCTAATGGTTCAACACAGTTCCTTTTTAGCAAAGCTCCGGGTTTTTCTCGCAGGTGCCGTAACCCTCGCTGCGCATCTGGTCGAGCGCCGCTTGCAGGCGTTCCACCACTTCGTCGGGGATGTCCTTGTTCAACGCCAGGTAGAGATCCGAGGTGTGGAAGCTCAATACCGTTTTCATGCCGGTGGCGTTTTGTTCCTTGGCATAGAAGCGCCAAACCGGATCGGAGGTGGCCCAGTAATCGATCTTGCCGCTCTGTAATTTGCGGATGTTTTCCTGGTCGCGCAGAGCATTCTGCGGGGTGAAGCCGAGGCGTTCGATGTACTGGCTGACCGCTGCACTCTGGTAGGCGCCGATGCGGTAGGCCTTGGCTTCTTCCAGGTCCTTCAGCGGCGGGCTGCTGTCGAGGCCGACCAGCACGCTTTCGTATTTGGCGATGGGCCCGACCCACTTGAACAGCGGTTTGCGCGCCTCGCTCAGGGAGGTGGAAAACAGGCCATGGTTGGCCGTTTTCATCGTGTAGTTGTAGATGCGATCCCAAGGGAAGCGCAGGGTCATGCTGTACTTGATACCTGCGCGTTTGAACATTTCCCGCACGATATCGGCGCTGAGTCCGGAGATGTTCTTTTCGCGGGCAAAGTTCTTGTTGTTATCGGCCATGTTGAATGGCGGGAAGTTTTCCGTCAGCAGCACGACCTTATAGTCGGGCGGCAGTTCGGCTCGGGCGAAAGTGGCGAACAGCAGGCAAACCAACAGCGAACGGGAAAGACAACGGCGCATGGTCGAGCACTCCTGAAATGCGGAGAGTCCCAAGCCGACCCATTGTCGACATGGGACGCATAACGCTAAAACGCCGCCCGGCGAGAACCGGGCGGCTACAAGTCAGCGATGTTGCAGGGCGTTATCCGGTTGCTTGGCTCCCGGGTTTGGCCATGATCCGAGTGGCGCCAGCGGCGCAACGGGCGCTTCTGGCCAAGCCTCGGGATCGAGGTCCAGGTCGGCAAAGGCTTTTGGATCGAACACCGGCGACTCGACGCCGGCTTTGATTTGGCTGTCGTAATCGCGCATCAAGCGCAGACCGACCTTGAACAGCAGAGCCAGGGCGATCAAGTTGGCGATCGCCAGCAAACCCATGGTCACGTCGGCAAAGGCGAATACCGTCCCCAAATCCTGCATCGAACCCCAGAGCACCAGAGCAATCACCAACACCCGATATACCTGCACCGGCGCGCGCTTCTGGCTGAAAAAGCCCAGTGCGTTTTCACCCAGGTAGTAGTTATAGATCAGTGTGGTGAATACGAACAGTAGCAATGCGACACTAACGAACACCCGACCCCACTCGCCGACGACGCTGGCCATGGCGGTCTGGGTCAGGATCACGCCGGACACTTCCATACCCGGCTGGTAGACGCCGGAAAGCAGAATGATCAGCGCGGTGCAGCTGCACAGGATGATGGTGTCGATGAACACGCTGAGCGATTGCACGATGCCCTGGGCGACCGGGTGCTTGACCTCGGCCACCGCGGCGACGTTCGGTGCGCTGCCCAGGCCCGCTTCGTTGGAGAACAGGCCGCGCTTGACGCCCATGATGATGGCCGCGCCGATGCCGCCAGCGAAGGCCGGCTCCAGGCCGAAGGCGCTCTTGACGATCAGCACCAGGGTTTGCGGGATCAGCTCGACGTTGCTGCCGATCACGAACAGCGCCATGGCGATATAGGAGAACGCCATCACCGGTACCAGCACGTCGGCGAAACTGGCGATACGCTTGATCCCGCCGAAAATGATCAGGCCGATCACCGCAACCAGGGCGATGCCGCTGACATAGGTCGGCAAACCGAAGGTGTCGTGCAGCGAGCTGGCGACGGTGTAGGACTGCACGGCGTTGAAGCCGAAGCCGAAGGTCACCAGCAACAGGATCGACACCACGATGCCCAGCCAGCGCTGGCCGAGACCGTGCTCGATGTAGAAGGCCGGGCCGCCGCGGTAGGTGCCGTCCGCCTCGCGGCGCTTGTACAACTGGGCCAGGGAACACTCGAAATAGCTGGTGGCCATGCCGACCAGCGCGACGACCCACATCCAGAACACCGCACCGGGGCCGCCGAGCATGATCGCCACTGATACCCCGGCGATATTACCGGCGCCGACGCGGCCGGCGACGCTGAGCATCAACGCCTGGAACGAACTGAGTTGGCCCGGTTGGCGTTTGAACGCCTCGCCGAAGATACGGAACATACTGCCGAAATAGCGGAACTGCACGAAGCGCGAGACCACGGTGAAATACAGACCGAGGCCGATCAGCATGACGATGAGGACCTTGCTCCAAAGCAGGTCGTTGAGTAAATCCAGCATGGTGTTTCTCCCTCTCTTGTGATTGTGTCAGGGATAGAAAGACGATGACGCCGCAGCACCGCCCGGGTAGGGCGGTGCTGGCGGACGGGGCGGGTGGCCAGCGATCCTATGGATCGCTACCGCATCAGGGATTGCCTGATGGCTGGTGGAGAGAGACGACTGAGGTCGAGCAATTTCATGGTGTCACCCTGTGTGGTTTTTGTTGGTATGCCCTGGATGCTGTACGCACCTCGTTGGCCGCCGGTTCCGACCGGCTATGCCCATGCGCCGGATTGGCGCAGAAGCCCCGCACGTCCTTGTGCGGGTGTTGCTCGTGGTTGCCGTGCCGCGTTACTGCGGGTTGGCGCTGTTGTAGATGTCCTGATCCAGCTCGTTCTCGCTGCGGCCCACCAGAGTGGTGGTCATCAGGTCGCCGGCGACGTTGACCGTGGTGCGCGCCATGTCGAGGATGCGGTCGATGCCGGCGATCAGCGCCACGCCTTCCAGCGGTAGGCCGACCGAGGTCAGTACCAGGCCGAGCATGATCAGCCCGGCGCCGGGCACGCCGGCGGTGCCGATCGAAGCCAGGGTGGCGGTGAGGATGATCATCAGGTACTGGCTGGCATTCAGATCGACACCGAAGGCCTGGGCGATGAAGAGCGCCAGTACGCCCTGGTAGATGGCGGTGCCATCCATATTGATGGTGGCGCCCACCGGCAGCACGAAGCCGGCCACGCCCTGGGACACGCCGAGGTTCTTGCGCGCGCACTCGATGGACACCGGCAGGGTGCCGGAACTGCTGGAGGTGCTGAAGGCCACTGCCAGCGCCGGGGCGATGCCCTGGAAGAAGCGCAGCGGATTGAGCCGTGCCAGCAGGGTCAACAGGCCCCCATAGACCAGCAGCATGTGCACGATGCTGGCGAGGTAAATCACCCCGATCACGCCGGCCAGCGGCAGCAGCACCTCGGCGCCGTGACTGCCGACCACTCCGGCGATCAGCGCGAACACGCCGATCGGGGCGAAGCGCATGACCAGGTCGGTGAGCTTGTAGAAGGTCTCGGCCAGGCTGTCGAACAGGCGGATCGCGGGCTGCGCCTTCTCGCCGACCAGGTTCATGCTCACGCCCAGGGCGATGGCGAACACGATGATCTGCAGGATATTGCCTTCGGCGAATGCGGTGACCGGGTTACTCGGCACCAGGCCGACCAGGATCTGCACCAGCGAGGGCGCCTGCTTGGCTTCTTCGGCGCCGCTGGCGACCATATTCATCCCTTCGCCCGGGCTGAAAAGGCTGCCGAACAACAGGCCGATACTCACCGCGAAGGCGGTGGTGGCCAGGTAGATGGCGATGGTCTTGACGCTGATGCGGCCGAGCTTGGCGCTGTCGTGCATGGCGGTGATGCCCGCCACCAGGGAAACGAACACCAGCGGCACGATCAGCATCTTGATCGCATTGAGAAACAGCGCGCCTACAGGCGCCAGCACCAGGGCGTCGCCCTTGAACAGCATGCCGGTGAGCACGCCGAGGGCCAGGCCGATAAGGATCTGTTGCCACAGCGGCATGCGCCTCAGCACGCCGAGGGAAAGGGTATTGCTCTGACTCATTGTTATCACCCGAATTGTCGTTTTTATGAGGCCGTCTGACGCGACCTTCAGTGGTGCCGCCCAGCAGGCCAGGGCGGAAAAACCGCACCGCACGAAGCGTGCGGCGCGGGCTATTGCGGTTGGATCAGGCCTTGAGCGGCACCAGGCGCGGCGCGATCATGTTTTCCGGGCTGAGGATGTCGGCCAGGGTGGCGTCGTCCAGTAGCTTTTCTTCGCGCACCAGCTCCAGTACGCCGCGGCCGCTGAGCAGCGCCAGCTTGGCGATGCGGGTGGCGTTCTCGTAGCCGATATAGGGGTTGAGCGCGGTGATCAAGCCGATGGAGTTTTCCATCAGCGCGCGGCAATGCGCTTCGTTGGCGCTGATCTCGACGATGCAGTGCTCGCGCAGCATGTCCATGGCGCGTTGCAGCAGGCGGATCGAGTCGAAGATCTTGTAGGCGATCAGCGGCTCCATGACGTTGAGCTGCAATTGCCCGCCTTCGGCGGCGATGGTCAGCGCCAAATCGTTGCCGATGATCGCGAAGGCCACCTGGTTGACCGCTTCCGGGATCACCGGGTTGACCTTGCCGGGCATGATCGAACTGCCCGGCTGGCGCGCCGGCAGGTTGATTTCGTTGATCCCGGTGCGCGGGCCGCTGGACAGCAGGCGCAAGTCGTTGCAGATCTTCGACAGCTTCACCGCAGTGCGCTTGAGCATGCCGGAGAACAGCACGAAGGCGCCCATGTCCGAGGTGGCTTCGATCAGGTCGGCGGCCG
>NZ_CAMPHN010000073.1 GCF_946885885.1 uncultured Pseudomonas sp. | reverse complement strand
GCAGGGCCGGGCCTGTTTTAGCGCGATACTGCGTTTCTCGACGCTCATTTGGAACAACCAAACTTCGCGTCTCGTGCCTTGCCTCGCGCTAAAACAGGCTCCGGCGCGGTCGCGATGAAACGGCAGCAGACCCTAACATTTCAGTTTTAATAGGGTAGGGCTCGCGGAGCTTTCTGCGTAAAATGCCGCACTTTCGTAAGCCTCCGGATTTCAGCGCACCATGGGCAGCCTCTCGGTCAGTCAGAACAAATTGCAAAAACGCCTGCGTCGCCAGGCCGGCGAGGCCATCGCCGATTTCAACATGATCGAGGACGGCGACAAGGTCATGGTCTGCCTGTCCGGCGGCAAGGACAGCTACACCATGCTCGACGTGCTGCTGCATCTGCAGAAGGTCGCGCCGATCAAGTTCGAGATAGTCGCGGTGAACATGGACCAGAAGCAGCCGGGCTTCCCCGAACACGTGCTGCCGGCTTACCTGGAATCTATCGGCGTGGCCTATCACATCGTCGAGAAGGACACCTACTCGGTGGTCAAGGAGCTGATCCCGGAAGGCAAGACCACCTGCTCGCTCTGTTCGCGCCTGCGCCGCGGCACGCTCTATACCTTCGCCGACGAGATAGGCGCGACCAAAATGGCCCTGGGGCATCACCGCGACGACATATTGGAGACCTTTTTCCTCAATATGTTCTACGGCGGTACGCTCAAGGCGATGCCGCCCAAGTTGCGCGCCGACGATGGCCGCAACGTGGTGATCCGCCCCCTGGCCTATTGCAGCGAGGCCGATATCGAGGCCTACAGCCAGCTCAAGCAGTTCCCGATCATCCCCTGCAACCTCTGCGGCTCGCAGGAAAACCTGCAACGCCAGGTGGTCAAGGAAATGTTACAGGAGTGGGAGCGCAAAACTCCGGGGCGCACCGAAATCATGTTTCGCGCCTTGCAGAACGTGGTGCCCTCGCAGTTGGCCGACCGTAATCTGTTCGACTTCCAGAGCCTGAAAATCGACGACAGCGCCACGCCGCGCTTCGTCAATGTGATGAACCTGTAGCCCGGATGCAATCCGGGGGCGACTCGGATATTTCCCCGGATTGCATCCGGGCTACAAAAGCGCTCTGTAGCGATGGTCGCTCCCACGCTCGAGCGTGGGCACGAAATGATCTGCGAGAGATTCCGTAAGGACAGCCCATGCGCGACTACAAATGGCTTAACGAATACTGCCTGAACCGCTTCGGCTCGGCCGAGGCCCTGGAAGCGCGGCTGCCGCAGCCGTGCAGCGCGGATGAGCTGCGCGCCCTCAGCGATGATCGCTACCTGTCGTTGCTGAGCCTGCGGATCTTCCGCGCCGGCCTCAAACACAGCCTGGTCGACGCCAAATGGCCGGCCTTCGAGGAAGTCTTCTTCGGCTTCGACCCGGAGAAGGTCGTGCTGATGGGCGCCGAGCGCCTGGAAAGTCTGATGCAAGATGCACGCATCATCCGCCACTTGGGCAAGCTCAAGAGCGTGCCACGCAATGCGCAGTTCATGCTCGACGTGGCCAAGGAAAAAGGCAGCTTCGCCGCCCTGATCGCCGATTGGCCGGTGACCGATATCGTCGGCCTGTGGCACTACCTGGCCAAGCACGGTAGCCAGCTCGGCGGCCTGTCCGCGCCGCGGTTCTTGCGCATGGTCGGCAAGGATACCTTTATCCCCAGCGACGACATGGTCGCCGCGCTCAAGGCGCAGAACATCATCGACAAGGCGCCGACCAGCCAGCGCGACCGTGCCGCCGTGCAGGCGGCGTTCAACCAGTGGCACGCGCAGAGCGGCCGGCCGCTGTGCCAGCTGTCGGTGATGCTGGCGCATACGGTCAACCATTAGCAGGCCGTTGAAAAACGTTGGCGAGGAAGCCAGCGCAAGGCAAAAACAGGCGAAAAAGCGGAGTTTACAGCTGTAAATGAGCATTTTGACTGGGCTCGCACCCGAGCCTGTTTTTAACGCCGCGATGGCAACGCAGGTAGTTTTTCAACAGCCTGTTAGCAGCAGGTGCTGCAAGCGAGGGGCTCTGGCGCAGGGTGCGCACGGTGCACCCTGCGAGAGATCGAGGAGAGTGCGATGGAACAGGCCATCATCCGCGTCGCCCAGGCCATCGCGCGGGCCGAGCGTATCCTGCTCATCACCGGCGCGGGTCTGTCCGCCGATTCGGGATTACCCACCTACCGCGGCCTGGGCGGCCTGTACAACGGTCATACCGACGAAGGTTTGCCGATCGAGGCGGCGTTGTCCGGCAGCATGCTGCAACGCGATCCAGCGTTGTGCTGGAAGTACCTGGCCGAGCTGGGCAAAGCCTGCTTGAGTGCGCAGCCGAATGCCGGGCACCAGGCCATCGCCGAGTTGCAGCGGCGCAAACCCGAGTGCTGGCTGCTGACCCAGAATATCGACGGTTATCACCGCGCCGCCGGCAGCCCGGCGGAGCGTCTGATCGAGATCCATGGCGAGTTGGCGCCGCTGTATTGCCAGTCCTGCGGTGCCGTCGACCCGCAATTGGTCGAGCACCTGAGCCGGCCGCTGCCGCCCAAGTGCCGGCAGTGCGGCGGCGTGTTGCGCCCGCCGGTGGTGCTGTTCGAGGAAATGCTGCCCGAGCGGGCCATCGGCACGCTCTACGCCGAGCTGCGCAAAGGCTTTGCGGTGGTCATCAGTATCGGCACCAGCGCGAGTTTTCCCTACATAGTCGAGCCCGTGCTGCGTACCCGTCAGGCCGGCGGCTTTACCGCCGAGATAAATCCGACCCGCACCGACCTGAGCGCTGCGGTGGATGTGCATCTGCCGAGTCGGGCCTTAGATGTTTTGCCGGAGCTACTGCGTCACATCCAATGACATGAAATTTGCAAATGGCGGCCATGGAAGGCATAGTCGCCGCTCAAATTTAGCTTCTCGACACGGTCGTGCCCATGCTCAAGCGCCTCGCACCCCTCGTGCCCCTTGCACTTACCCTGGTTTTGGCCGCCTGCGCCGGCCATGCACCACAGCCTCAGTCGGCAACCCAGCCCGCCGTGTTCTCCTCGACAAAGCTTGCCGAGTTCGACGAACACGCCAAAGAAGCTGCCCTGGGCGACTTCACTGAAGAAAAATCCTACAAACTGCCGCAGCTGGCCGAAAGCATCCTATCTCACGGTTTGTCGCTGGTTGGCACTCGTTACCGTTATGGCGGCAGTTCGGTGAAGTCGGGTTTCGATTGCAGCGGGTTTATCGGTTACTTGTTCAAGGAAGAGCTGGGCATGCAACTGCCGCGCTCGTCCCGCGACATGATCAACATCGATGCGCCGCTGGTCGAGCGTGATGAGCTGGAACCGGGTGATCTGCTGTTTTTCAGCACCAATGGCCGTAATCGCGTCAGTCATGCCGGTATCTATATGGGGGATAACCAGTTTATCCATTCCTCCAGCAGCCGCAGCGGTGGGGTACGCGTCGACAGCTTGGAAGACCGCTACTGGAACCGCACCTTTATCGAGGCCAAACGCGCCTTGGCGCTGGCCCCGAGCGAGTCGCCGACCCGGCAGCCTTAGGTCGCCGCCTACCGCAAAGGTTGCGCGGCGCCCGCCAAGCCGGCAGAGTAGAGCCCACTCACAGGCTCTGGATCGCCTCGCTCATGCCCGTCACGACCCGTGTTGTCCTGCTGTTGCTCCTCGCATTGCTGGGCGCCTGCTCCAGCTCCGGTCGTGCGCCCATCGCGCAAGCACCCGTTTATTCCTCCGATAGCGACTATCGCGGCGGCGCCGAAGACGTGCTGTTCCGCGCCTTGGGGCTGGTCGGCACGCCTTACCGTTATGGCGGCAACACCCCGGCCGGCGGCTTCGATTGCAGTGGCCTGATCGGCTTCGTTTACCGCGATGCCGCGGGTATCAGCCTGCCGCGCTCGACCCGCGAGTTGATCGGCATGCGTGCACCGAGCGTGGGCCGCGATGCGTTGCGCAGCGGCGATCTGCTGTTTTTTGCAACTAACGGCGGGGGTAAGGTCAGCCATGCCGGCATCTATGTCGGCGACGGGCGTTTCGTGCACGCCCCTTCCAGCGGCGGCACCGTGCGCCTGGACAGCCTGAGCAACAGTTACTGGCAGCGCAGCTATTTGAATGCCAAGCGGGTGTTCAACGCGGATCTGGCCAGCAATCCTTGACCGTCAGGCGCGCGTCATCCATGGAGAAGCCATGACCAACCGCACCCTCAATCTCGACGACAACCTGTACCAATACCTGCTCGATGTCTCCTTGCGCGAGACGCCGCTGCTCGAGCGCCTGCGCGCCGAAACCGCGCAATTGAGCAATGCGCGCTGGCAGATCGCTCCGGAGCAGGGGCAGTTCATGGCGCTGCTGGTGCAGTTGATCGACGCCAAGCGGATTATCGAAGTCGGCACCTTCACCGGTTACAGCTCCCTATGCATGGCTCAAGCCATGGGCGAGGCGGGGCGGTTGATCTGTTGCGACATCCCTGGCGACTACAACGCCATAGCCGAGCGCTATTGGCGCGAAGCGGGGATGAGCGAGCGAATCGAGCAGCGCCTGGCGCCGGCCCTGGAAACCCTGGCCGCGTTGCAAGCACAAGGCCTGGCGGGGTGCTTCGACATGATCTTTATCGACGCCGACAAAGCCAACTACCCGGCCTATCTGGAACATGCCTTGCGCCTGGTGCGCCAAGGCGGTTTGGTGTTGTTCGACAACAGCCTGTGGAGTGGCCGCGTGCTCGAGGATGATCCGCGGAGTGCCGATACCCGCGCGATCCAGACGCTCAATCGGGCGCTGAAGGACGACCAACGTATCGATTTGTCGCTGTTGCCGCTCGGCGACGGCCTGACGCTGTGTCGCAAGCGTTGAGTCGCCTGCGCTGCAGAGGACGGGCGTAAGGGTGGCGTCCTTGCGCTTTCGGGTTAATCTTGCGAGCGCTCCCGGATTGCATCCGGGCTACTTTTCAGACCGCCGTCTCGTCCTTTTCCCATGCCCGAACCCATTCGCCTTCCGCCCCAACCCGATGCCTGCGAACTCTGCGCTCGCGCCGTGCCGCTGACCCGCCATCATCTGATTCCCAAAGCCCTGCACGACAAGCCCTACGTGCAAAAGCGCTACGGCAAGAGCCAGCGCATCAGCGCGACCCTCTGGGTGTGCCGCGCCTGCCATAACCAGATTCACCGGCTGTTCAGCGAAAAGGAGTTGGCCCTGAGCTACAACAGCCGCGAGGCATTGCTCGGCGACGAGCGCCTGCGTACGTTCGTCGAATGGTTGGCGGCCAAACCGCCGGGGTTCACTCCCCGGCACTGAGTGGTATGAGGTTGCCGCAGGATCGGCTTGAGCAATCCTCGTTTGACGCCCAAACCCGAACTCTCTACCCTTCGCGCCTTGCAACAGGTGCCCCAGACGCTGTGCGTCCAAGGGGTGAAACAGGGAAGTCGGTGCGTTGTGCCCAGCAGGCCAACTATTCCGACGCTGCCCCCGCAACGGTAGGCGAGTCAACGACCGCATCACAGCCACTGTGCTCACGCATGGGAAGGCGCGGTTGGAACCTTCGGGTTCACTCGCAAGCCCGGAGACCGGCCTGTCGCAGTCCATGGCATCGCGGAGGGCGTTGCTGGGCGTAGGTGCCGCAGTATTCTTGCGGACCTGCGCGCGTGTTCTCCGCTTGCCTATCCCAGCCAATGTCGCGCGGGTGGCACGACGGAGAACCTATCTTGATTCGTAAACCTTTTGCGCGATCGGCAGCCTGTGCGTTGCTGAGCCTTTTACCCTTTCCCCCGGCCTTTGCCGGCAGCCAGGCGCTGACGCTGGACAAACAACTGGTGACCGCCACGCGCACCGCCACGCCGGTGGTGTCCATCGCCTCCAGCAGCGTGATTACCCGCGAAGACATCGAGCGCAGCCAGGCGCAGACGCTGCCGGACATGCTGCGCGGTCTGGCTGGCGTGCAGATCGTCAGCAACGGCGGACGCGGCAAGAGCACCTCGCTGTACCTGCGTGGCACCAGCGAGAAGCAGTTGCTGGTACTGGTCGATGGCATCAAGGTTGGCTCGGCCACTTCGGGCGCCGCTGCTTTGCAAGATATTCCTCTGGCACTGGTCGAGCGTATCGAAGTGGTGCGTGGGCCGCGTTCCAGCCTGTACGGTTCCGAGGCCCTGGGCGGGGTGATCCAGATATTCACCCGGCGTAGCCTGGGGCAGGGGTTCAAGCCCTACCTGGCGCTGGGCGCCGGCAGCCGCTCCAGCTACAGCGGCAGTGCAGGTGTGGCGGGGGCGGCGGGGAATGGCTGGTTCGATGCGGCGGTCAGCAGCGAGGACACCGATGGGATCAATGCCCGCGCCTATCGTCCCAGCGCGCCCAAGGCCTACGAGGCGGATGCCGATGGCTATCGCCAGTTGGCCGGTTCGCTGCGTGGCGGCTATCGCTTCGCCCGCGGCCTGGAGCTGGACGGCAGCTGGTTGCAGTCCAGCATTCACAGCGACCAGGACCTGCGCAGCAGCTCCGGCAAGACCGGCCGCTATGGCTACGCCGATGGCGAGCAGCAGGTGTTCGGCGGCCGCGCCCGTTTCGCCCCGCTGCAGCCCTGGCAGGTGACCCTGCAGGCCGGTCACAGCGAGGAGCGCAACGACAACTTCCGCGACGATGGCTTCTATTCGCGTTTCGATACCGAGCGTGACAGCTTCGGCTGGCAGAACGACTTCAGCCTTGGCGAAGAGCAGCTGTTCACCCTGGGCTACGACTACCAGCAGGACCGCATCGACACCTCCGACGACTACGCCGAGGACTCGCGCGACAACCGTGGCTACTACGCGCAGTACCAGGGCCGCTTCGGTCGTCACGGCCTGAGCGCCGGCCTGCGCCGCGACGACAATCAGCAGTTCGGCGAGCACGACACCGGCAACCTCGGCTGGAGCTACGACCTCAGCGACAGCCTGACCCTGAGCGCGGTCTACGGCACGGCGTTCCGCGCGCCGACCTTCAACGACCTGTACTACCCGGCCAGCGCTTCGACCGCCGGCAATCCGGACCTCGAGCCGGAAGCGTCGCAGAACTACGAACTCGGCCTGCAGGGTGTCGCCGGTTGGGGCGAATGGAGCCTGAGCGCCTTCGAGAACCAGATCGACGATCTGATCGTCTGGGCCGGGCGCAGCCCCATGCGTCCGCAGAACGTCGAGTCGGCGCGCATCCGCGGGCTGGAGTCGATGGCCCGCACGCAACTGGCGGACTGGGACCTGGCCGCGACCCTGACCCTGCTCGACCCACAGGATCGCAGTGCGGAAAACCACGGCCATCAACTGGCGCGGCGGGCCAAGCGTACCTTCAACCTGAATGCCGACCGTCGTTTCGGCCAGTTCGGCGTCGGTGCCACCCTGTTCGCCGCCAGCCAGCGCTTCGACGACGCCAGTAACGAGGAGGACTCGCGCCTGCCTGGCTACGCCCTGGTAGACCTGCGCGGCGAGTATCACATCGATGCCGAATGGACCTTGCAGAGCAAGGTCAGCAACTTGTTCGACCGCGATTACGAAACCGCGCAGACCTATGAGCAACCCGGCCGCGCCTTCTACCTGACCTTGCGCTATCAGGCGCTCTGAGGAGATTTGCCATGCCCGTGCTTTCCCCCCGTAGGCAACTGATCATTGGTCTGGCCCTGGCGCTGCTGATGGCGATGACCCGTGGCCAACATTTCGCCACGCTCAATCTGCCCAGCGCGTCCTGGGCGGTGTTCTTCCTTGCCGGCGCATTGCTCAGGCCGCGCTGGGTATTCCCGGCGCTGTTCGTCGAGGCGTCGTTGCTCGACTTTGCGGCGGTGCAGTGGGCCGGGGTCAGTGACTGGTGTCTGTCACCGGCTTACTGGATGCTGCTGCCGGCCTATGGCTCGCTGTGGTTGGGCGGCCGCTTGTATGCCGGTTGGCACCGCGACCACCTGAGTAGCTTGGCGCTATTGATGGCGACGGTGATGATCGCAGCCCTGGTTTGCTACCTGTTCTCCGGCGGCGGTTTTCTGTACTTCTCCGGCCGTTACCCGGAGCCGAGCCTGGCCCTGCTAGCCGAGCGCATCGGCGTTTACTACCCGCGTTACCTGGGTAGCCTGGCGCTCTATATCGGCCTGGCGGCACTGCTGTATGCCGGCGCCCGCGCGGCGCGACTGGCGCCAAGCCGCGAAGCCGAGCGATGAGGTGCGTCGATGTATAGCCCTCGTCAGTGCCCCGCGTTATTGATAGCCGCACCGGCCTCCGGCCAGGGCAAGACCACGGTTACCGCGGCCCTGGCGCGGCTGTATGCGCGCCAGGGCAAGCGGGTGCGGGTGTTCAAGTGCGGCCCGGATTTTCTCGACCCCATGATCCTCACCCGCGCCAGCGGCGCGCCTGTCTATCAACTGGATCTGTGGATGGTCGGCGAGGCCGAAAGCCGGCGTTTGCTCTGGGAAGCGGCGGGTGAGGCCGAGCTGATTCTGATCGAAGGGGTGATGGGCCTGTTCGATGGTTCGCCCTCGGCCGCCGATCTGGCGCGGCGTTTCGGCGTTCCCGTCATGGCAGTTATCGACGGCTCGGCCATGGCCCAGACGTTCGGAGCGCTAGCCCATGGTCTGGCGACCTTCCAGGCGGACTTGCTGTTTTCCGGGGTGCTCGGCAATCGCGTCGGCAGCACGCGTCATGGCGAGATATTGCGCGACTCGCTGCCGGCGTCGATTCGCTGGTACGGCGCCTTGCCGCGCAGCGTCGAGGTGGAGTTGCCGAGTCGCCATCTGGGTTTGATTCAGGCCGAGGAACTCAACGATCTGGACGCGCGTCTGGATGCCGCCGCCGATGCTCTGGCCGCTAGCGCCGATGTCGATTTGCCGTCACCGGTTGAGTTTGCTGTGCCGGAACCCCGCAGCCTTGAGCCCCTGCTGAAAGGTGTAAGGATCGGCGTGGCCCGCGATAGCGCCTTTGCTTTTATCTACCAGGCCAATCTGGATTTGCTGCGCGAGCTGGGCGCCGAGCTGCGCTTCTTTTCACCGCTGGCCGATAGCCAATTGCCTGAGGTCGATAGCCTTTATCTGCCCGGCGGCTATCCCGAGTTGCACCTGACGCAGCTCGAAGCCAACCAAGCCATGGCGGCGGCAATTCGCGCCCATCACGCTGCCGGCAAGCCGATAGTGGCCGAGTGCGGCGGCATGCTCTATCTGCTCGATAAGCTGACCGACCAGCAGGGCACCAGTGGTCGCATGCTCGGTTTGCTGCAAGGGGAGGCCACCCTGCAACCACGGCTGACCGCCTTGGCGCTGCAGGAAGTCGAACTGCCGGAAGGGCGTTTGCGTGGCCATACGTTTCACCATTCTGCGTTGACCAGCGCACTTGTGCCCGTCGCCCATGGCGAATGCCCGAACTACAGACGCACTGCCGAGGCGGTCTATCGCATCGGCCGGCTGACGGCCTCCTATATCCATTTCTATCTGCCGTCCGATCCACGGGCGGCGGCCGCGCTGTTTCTGCCTTGAGCACTTCTATGAGTGAACACGCCTTCAGCCCCGAGGAGCGCGCGGCGGTGTATCGGGCGATTGCCGAACGCCGCGATATGCGCCATTTCAGCGGCGGCGAAGTTGCGCCGGAACTGCTCGCGCGGCTGCTCGAAGCGGCGCATCAGGCACCCAGTGTCGGCTTGATGCAGCCCTGGCGGTTTATTCGCATCACCCGGCCGGCATTGCGCGAGTCGATCCAGCAACTGGTGGAAGCGGAGCGGCTGCGCACCGCCGAAGCCCTGGGCGAGCGCGGCAGTGAATTTATGCGGCTCAAGGTCGAGGGCATCGGCGAGTGCGCCGAGTTGCTGGTGGTGGCCTTGATGGACGGTCGTGAGGCCCATGTGTTTGGTCGTCGTACCTTGCCGGAAATGGATCTGGCATCTATGGCCTGCGCCATTCAGAATCTCTGGCTGGCTGCCCGCGCCGAAGGCTTGGGCATGGGCTGGGTATCGTTGTTCGAGCCCCAGGCCCTGGCCGATCTGCTGGCCATGCCGGCCGGCAGCAAGCCCTTGGCTGTGCTGTGCCTGGGCCCGGTTGAGGCGTTCTACGAGGCGCCGATGCTGGTGCAGCAGGGCTGGGCCACACCGCGGCCGCTGCATGAGCTGCTATTCGAGAATCGCTGGGGAGAAGAACAATAATGCAAGGCCCGCAACCCAACTGTCGCCCGGACTTAGCCGGGGCAAATCTATGAGTTTGGTGCTCGCTACCATCGCCGGGGTGGCCCTCGATGCGGCCCTTGGCGAGCCCAAACGCTGGCATCCGCTGGTGGCGTTCGGGCGCCTGGCCGAACGCCTCGAACAGCGCTTCAACCCTGCAGGCGGCGGTTGGCGCAGCCATGGCGTCAGTGCTTGGTGCCTGGCGGTATTGCCGCTGACGCTGCTGGCCTGGCTGCTGAGCCAGGTGTCGATGCTGGGTTGGGCGGTGGAGATTATCGCGCTGTACTGGGCCCTGGGTTTGAGAAGCCTGGGCGAACACGCCATGCCGGTGGCCCAGGCCCTGCGTCTGGGCGATTTGCCCCTAGCGCGCGAGCGGGTCGGTTATATGGTCAGCCGCAATACCTCCGAGCTGGACGCCGCTGGCGTGGCCCGCGCCGGCACCGAGTCGGTGTTGGAAAACGGCTCGGACGCGGTATTCGCCGCACTGTTCTGGTTTGTTATCGCCGGTGCGCCGGGCGTGGTGTTCTATCGCCTGAGCAACACCCTGGACGCCATGTGGGGCTACCGCAACCCGCGTTTCGAACGCTTCGGTTGGGCTGCGGCGAAAATCGACGATGTGCTGAACTACCTGCCCGCGCGACTGGTTGCTTTGACCTATGCGTTGCTCGGCCGCACCTGGCTGGCGCTGCAGTGCTGGTACAGCCAGGCGCCGCGGTGGGATAGCCCGAATGCCGGGCCGGTGATGGCCGCTGGTGCCGGCGCCTTGGGCGTCAGCCTCGGTGGTGCGGCCGAATACCACAGCGAGCTGCACGAGCGCCCGCAACTGGGCGAAGGCCCGCCGCCACGCGCACGGGATATCGAGCGAGCGTTGAACCTAGTCTACGGCGGCGTGCTGCTGTGGCTGGTGCTGTTGCTGTTATGGGGGCTTTACCTTGCTTGAGCATGGCGGCGGGCTGCGTGCCGCAGCGCAGCGCTATGGCATCGCCCTGGAGCAGTGGCTGGATCTTTCCACCGGCATCGCGCCCTATGGCTGGACGTTGCCGCAGATTCCCGCGGCGACCTGGTCGCGTTTGCCCGAAGCGGATGACGGTCTGGAAGCCGCCGCCCGCGACTACTACGGCGTCGCCAGCCTGCTGCCGGTGGCCGGCTCCCAGGCGGCGATTCAGGCGCTGCCGCGTTTAATCCGTAACGCCAGGGTCGGCATAGTTTCGCCGACCTACGCCGAACATGCCGCGGCCTGGCAGCGCGAGGGCCATAAGCTGCTGGCGCTCAGCGAGGCCGGAATCAATCGCGCCTTGGATCGCCTCGATGTGTTGCTGCTGATCAACCCGAACAATCCGACTGGCCGGCGTTTCCAGCGTGAGCAGTTGCTGCTCTGGCATGCCCGCTTGGCCGAGCGCGGTGGCTGGTTGGTGGTCGACGAGGCCTTTATCGATTGCACCTCCGAGCAGAGCCTGGCGCCGCATAGCGATTTGCCGGGGCTGATCGTGTTGCGCTCGTTCGGCAAGTTCTTCGGCATGGCTGGTATCCGTCTGGGCTTCGTCCTGGCGCAGCCGGTGCTGCTCGACCAATTGGCCGAGTTACTCGGGCCCTGGGCCGTCAGCGGGCCGAGCCGGGCGGTGGCTACAGCTTTGTTGCAGGATCGCGCCGGTCAGCAGGTGCAGCGCCAGCGCTTGCTCGCCGATGGCGAGCGCCTGGCTGCCTTGCTTGGCGATCAGGGCCTGGTGCCAGCCGGCGGTTGTGCGCTGTTCCAGTTCTGCTGTACCCCGGTTGCCGCGCTGCTGCATGAGTTTCTCGCCGCCAACGGCATCCTCACCCGCTTGTTCGACAGCCCTGCCAGCCTGCGTTTCGGTCTGCCGGCGGACGAGCCGGGCTGGCAGCGTTTGCAGCAGGCGCTGGCCTTATTCGCCAAGGAATCGCGATGAGTACCTTAATGATTCAAGGCACCACCTCCGATGCCGGCAAAAGCACCCTGGTGACTGCGCTGTGCCGCTGGCTCAAGCGCCAGGGCGTCGCGGTGGTGCCGTTCAAGCCGCAGAATATGGCGCTTAACAGTGCGGTGACTGCCGATGGCGGCGAGATCGGTCGTGCCCAGGCGGTACAGGCCCAGGCCGCTGGGCTGGCGCCGCACACCGATATGAACCCGGTATTGCTCAAGCCCAATAGCGACATTGGCGCCCAGGTGATCATCCACGGTCGCGCGCTGACCAGCATGGATGCCGTGGCCTATCACGATTACAAAAAGGTCGCGATGAACGCGGTGCTGGAATCCCATCAGCGTTTGTCGGCGGCTTATCCGCTGGTGATGGTGGAAGGCGCAGGCTCGCCGGCGGAGATCAATCTGCGCGCCGGCGATATCGCCAATATGGGGTTTGCCGAAGCGGTGAATTGCCCGGTGATTTTGATCGCCGATATCGATAAGGGCGGCGTCTTCGCCCATCTGGTCGGCACCCTGGCGTTGCTCTCGGACAGCGAGCAGGCGCGGGTCAAGGGCTTCGTGATCAACCGCTTTCGCGGCGATATCGCGCTGTTGCAACCGGGGCTGGACTGGTTGGAGCAGCGCACCGGCAAACCGGTGCTCGGGGTGCTGCCCTATCTGATGGATTTTCATCTGGAGGCCGAGGATGCGATCGACCAGCGCCAGGCCGCCAAAGCCAGCGAAACCCTCAAGGTGGTGGTGCCGGTGCTGCCGCGCATCAGCAACCACACCGATTTCGACCCGCTGCGCCTGCACCCCCAGGTGGAGCTGACATTCGTCGGCCCCGGCCAGGCGATACCGCCCGCCGACCTGATTATCCTGCCCGGCTCGAAGAGCGTGCGCGCCGACCTGGCGTTTCTGCGCGAGCAGGGCTGGGCAGCGGCGATCCACAAGCACCTGCGCTATGGCGGCAAGCTCTTGGGTATCTGCGGCGGCTTGCAGATGCTCGGCGAATGTATCGATGATCCCCACGGCCTGGAAGGCGCCGCCGGCAGCAGCCAGGGTCTGGGGCTGCTGGAATTCGCCACCGTGCTCGAGCCCGAGAAGCAGTTGCGCAATGTGCGTGGTCGTCTGTGCCTGGAAAACGCCGAGGTGTCCGGTTACGAGATCCACGCCGGAGTCAGCACAGGGCCGGCCTTAGAAAGCGCGGCGGTGCGGCTCGATGACGGTCGTTGCGATGGCGCGCAGAGCGCTGATGGCCAGGTGCTGGGCAGCTACCTGCATGGCCTGTTCGAATCCAGTGAGGCGTGCGGCGCGCTGCTGCGCTGGGCCGGGCTGCGCGAGGTGCGGGCGGTCGACTATCACGCCTTGCGCGAACGCGATATCGAGCGCCTGGCCGATCTGGTCGAGGCGCATCTGGATACCGCCAGGCTGAGGCAGCTATGCGGCCTGGCGTAGGGTGGATGACGCTTTTTTCATCCACCATCACGATTTGGTGGATGGATGAAGCGTCATCCACCCTACAGCTGTAGCCCGGATGAAATCCGGGGGAAGCGGTGGTGGCCATAAGACCGCCCCTGGATTGCATCCGGGCTACGAGGTATGCGGCGTGGCGTAGGGTGCGCCCTGCGCACCAATAGATATACCAATGGTGCGCACGGCGCACCCTACGGGAGAGGCCATGCTTGAACTGATTTTGGGCGGCGCTCGTTCCGGCAAGAGCCGTCTGGCCGAGAAGCTGGCGGGCGAGTCGGGCCTGGCGGTGACTTATATCGCCACCAGCCAGGCCCTGGATGGCGAAATGAGCGAGCGCATCCGCCAGCATCGCGCCCGGCGGCCCGAGCACTGGGCACTGGTCGAGGAGCCGCTGGCGCTGGCCCGGGTGCTCGGCGAACTGGCCGCGCCGCAGCGCTGCCTGCTGGTCGATTGCCTGACGCTATGGCTGACCAACCTACTGATGCTCGACGACGAGGCGCGTCTGGCCGCCGAGCGCGATGCGCTACTCGCATGCCTGGATCGGCTGCCGGGACGGATCATTCTGGTCAGCAACGAAACCGGCCTGGGCGTGGTGCCCATGGGCGAGCTGAGCCGGCGCTATGTCGACGAAGCCGGCTGGCTGCATCAGGCGCTGGCCGAACGCTGTGGGCGCGTGGTCTTTACCGTGGCGGGTTTGCCGATGGTTCTCAAAGGAGCGGCACTGTGAGCGAGCAATGGTGGCAACACGACTGTCGGGCGGCAGATGCGCGGGTACGCGAGCATGCCCTGGCCCGTCAGCAGCAATTGACCAAGCCGGCCGGCTCTCTCGGCAGGCTGGAGCACTTGGCGGTGCAACTGGCGGCGCTGCAAGGCGAGCAACGGCCGGGTGTCGAGCGCATTGCGATCAGTATCTTCGCCGGCGACCATGGGGTGGTCGCCGAAGGGGTTTCGGCGTTTCCCCAAGCGGTGACCGGGCAGATGCTGGCGAATTTCGTCGGCGGTGGTGCGGCCATCAGCGTGCTCGCGCGGCAACTGGGGGCGACCCTGGAAGTGATCGACCTGGGCACCGCCACGCCGTTGCCGCCGTTGCGCGGCGTGCGTCACCTGCAGATCGGCGCAGGCACGCACAACTTCCTCCATGAAGCGGCGATGAGCGCCGCCCAACTGGCGCTCGCCCTGGACGCCGGCCAGGCCGCCGCCGTGCGCGCCCGCGAGGTGCGTAGCCAGCTGTTTATCGGCGGCGAGATGGGCATCGGCAATACCACCGCGGCCACGGCCCTGGCCTGTGTGCTGCTGGATTGCGCTGCGGCCGAGCTGGTCGGCCCCGGCACCGGCCTGCATCACGCCGGGGTGGCGCGCAAGGCCGTGGTTATCGAACGGGCGCTGGAATTGCACCGCCCGGCCAGCGGCGACCCATTGGAGGCGCTGCGCCGCCTGGGCGGCTTCGAGATCGCGGCGCTGAGCGGCGCCTATATCGCCTGCGCGCAGCAGGGCATCGCGGTGCTGGTGGACGGTTTTATCTGCAGCGTCGCCGCGCTGCTGGCGGTGCGCCTGAACCCGGCATGCCGTGACTGGTTGCTATTCGCCCACTGCGGCGCCGAGCCCGGTCACAAGCGCGTGCTGGGCGAAATGCAGGCCGAGCCCTTGCTCGACCTCGGCCTGCGCCTGGGCGAGGGCAGTGGTGCGGCCTTGGCGGTGCCGTTGCTGCAACTGGCCTGCGGCCTGCACAACCAGATGGCGACCTTCGCCGAGGCGGCGGTGTCCGAATCTCCGGCATGACGCTGCATCTGGAACTGCTGCGCCATGGCGAAACCGAGCTGGGCGGCGGCTTGCGCGGCAGCCTCGACGACGCCCTGACCGTCGGCGGCTGGGCGCAATTGCGCGCCGCGGTGATCGGCGGCGGGCCCTGGGATCGGCTGATCAGCTCGCCGTTACAGCGTTGCGCACGTTTCGCCGAGGAGCTGGCCGCGCAGCAGTCGTTGCCGCTGAGCTTGGAGCCCGGCTTGCAGGAGCTGCATTTCGGCGCCTGGGAGGGGCGCAGCACGGCCGAGTTGATGCAGACCGCGGCCGAGGATCTCGGGCGGTTCTGGGCCGACCCCTATGCCTTCACCCCGCCGCAAGGCGAACCCCTGCCGGCATTCGAGGCGCGGGTATTGGGCGCGTTGCAGCGTTTGCACAAGCGTCATGCCGGCGAGCGCCTGCTGCTGATCACCCATGGCGGGGTGATGCGCCTGCTGTTGGCGCGGGCCCGTGATCTGCCGCGCAGCGGTTTGCTGCAGGTCAACGTTGGCTATGCTGAGCGTTTCCGCTTGAGCCTCGATGGCACGGGTGCGCTGAAGGAGTTAGTATGACGCCGTTACTGATCGCCCTGCAATTCCTTACCCGCTGGCCGATCCGCCTGGCCGGCATGCCGACGCCGCGGCAGATGGGCCGCTCTTTACTCTGGTATCCGCTGGTGGGGCTGCTGATCGGCCTGGTATTGATTACGGCGCGCTGGTTGCTCGGCGACACGCCGGCACTGTTGCAGACGGCTTTGCTGCTGACGCTCTGGGTGGCGCTGAGCGGCGGCCTGCACCTCGACGGCCTGGCCGACAGCGCCGACGCCTGGGCCGGCGGCTTCGGCGATCGCGAACGGACCCTGACGATCATGCAAGACCCGCGCAGCGGACCGATTGCGGTGGTCGTGCTGGTGCTGCTGCTGTTGCTCAAGTTCGTCGCCCTGGTCACGCTGCTCGACGCCGGGGCTGCGTTCAGCGCCTTGCTGCTGGCCCCGCTGCTCGGCCGCGGCGCACTGCTGGCGCTGTTTCTCGCCACGCCCTATGTGCGCCCCGGTGGCTTGGGCCAGGCCATGGCCGATAATCTGCCGCGCGCAATCGGCTGGCGCGTGCTGATCGCCAGCGCGCTGTTCTGCCTGCTGGTGGGCGGGCGTGCAGGGCTGCTGGCTATCGCGGCGGCGCTCGGGGCGTTCTGGCTATTGCGACGGCTGATGTGCCAGCGCCTCGGCGGCACCACTGGGGATACCGCCGGTGCGCTGCTGGAGTTGCTCGAGTGCGTTGTTCTGGTGGCCTTGGCTCTTGGCTTGTAGATCTTGGTTCAGGCCAGGTTCATCGACTCGCACTCTTCTGCGCAATGCTGGCAGGCTTGGGCGCATTGCTGGCAATGGTCGTGTTCGTGCTTGGCGCACTCTTCGCCACAGGCCTGGCAAATGATTGCGCACAGCCGGCAAAACTCATCGACCAGGCCGCTTTCGCGGGCCATCAGGATCACCGCCAGTCGGCACATGTCCGCACAGTCGTGGTTGAGCTGAATGCAGGTGGCCATCATCTGCACATCGTCTTCTTTCAGGCAGGCGAACGCGCATACCTCACAGGCAGTTGCACAGGCGCTGCATGCTTGCATGCAGGATGCATAGTGGGGCGAACTCATGGTTAGGTCCTCCTGTTAAGGGTTACCTCTGGGTTGACCGGCGTGCGCGATTGCATGTTCAGATTTTTCCGGGAGCGGTGCTGCGTGGGTCGCCAGGCGTTTCTTACGACGACCTGCTAGCGTTTATGAAGTCGCTATTCGAAAAGGGCGCTCCGTGTGATCAGGTCACTCAAATTCGCACTGTTGGCCTTGACGCTCGGGCTGTTGCCCGCGTCTGCGTTCGTGCAGGCCGAGTCATTGGTCTGGGGCGTGGTGCCGTTGCCCGGGGCGTTCAACGTGCGCGATGGTCAAGTGACCGGCGGCATCCTGTTCGACAGCACGCGTTTGCTCGAAGCGCAAATGCCCGAGTTACAGATGCGCTACGAGGCCTTGCCCATGAGCCGACTCACACAGCGCATGGATGCGCTGGATTACATGTGCAGCAGTGGGCATTTGCAAAGTGCGGAGCGCGACCGCGTTGGTTATTTCGTGCCGTATATGGTCTTCATGCCCATTCACGTGTTGATACGTCGGCAAACCCTCGACCAACTGTTGATCGAAGACGGCAAGGTCAGTCTCGACTGGTTGTTCGGCAGAACCTCTCTACGCGGCGCCTTGGCGAAGAATCGGGTGTACCCCGAGCAGATTCGCGAGCGGCTGCGTCAGGCCCAGGTCGAGGGGCGCATTCAGGCATTGGGCGGCAGTATGGCTGGTGAGAACCTGCTGCTGATGGTCAGCCATGGGCGTTTGGATTATGTATTCGACTACCCGTTGATCTACACCGAGGTCGCGCGGCATTTCAGCCTCAGTGAGCCGTTGATCAGCGTGCCATTGCGCGAGAGTCCGCATTTGGTGTCGGTGGGTATCTATTGCCCACGGAACGCCTGGGGCGCTCGCATGGCCATGCGTCTGGATCACGCCATACGCGAGGTTTCCGCACAACCGGCGGCGCTGTTGGCGCTCTACCAGAGCTGGCTGCCGCCGCAGGTCTATGACCACTACCGCGAAGAATTACTGCGCTTCTTCCAGCAGCGCGCCGCCGCTTCCGCGTTGATTCTCGATTAGTCGATGGTCGACTTGTTTTAAGCGCTGCCGGGCGTCAATCTTAGCGATCTGATCGTTCGATCAAGATTGAACAGCCTGGGAGACTGGAACATGAGGACAATAGGGCGAGCCGGTCTGGGGATACTCCTCGGCGGGTCGTTGATCCTGGCGCTGTCGCTGGGCATTCGTCATGGCTTCGGTTTGTTTCTGCCGCCGATGAGCGCCGAGTTCGGTTGGGGGCGCGAAGTGTTCGCTTTCGCCATCGCCCTGCAGAACCTGATCTGGGGTCTGGCCCAGCCGTTCGCCGGCGCTGTGGCGGATCGCTTCGGGGCGCGGCGCACCATCGTTCTCGGCGGCATTCTCTATGGCCTCGGCCTGCTGACCATGGGGTTGGCGGATTCACCATGGTCGCTGTCGCTGAGCGCGGGTTTGCTGATCGGACTTGGGCTGTCCGGCACTTCGTTTTCGGTGATTCTCGGTGCGGTCGGCCGCGCGGTGCCGGTGGAAAAACGCAGCCTGGCGATGGGCATAGTCGCGGCGGCCGGCTCCTTCGGTCAGTTCGCCATGTTGCCCGGCACGCTCGGGTTGATCAGTTGGTTGGGCTGGTCGGCGGCATTGCTCGCCCTCGCTCTGCTGGTCGCACTGATCGTGCCGTTGGCGACGATGGTCAAGGACCGGCCGTTGCCGAGTCTGGGCCAGGAACAGACACTGCGCGAGGCATTGCGCGAAGCCGCCGGGCATTCCGGGTTCTGGCTGCTCGGCCTGGGGTTCTTCGTCTGCGGCTTCCAGGTGGTGTTTATCGGCGTGCACCTGCCGGCGTATCTGGTCGATCAACATTTGCCGGCGCTGGTCGGCACCACGGTGTTGGCGTTGGTCGGGTTGTTCAATATCTTCGGCACCTATGGCGCCGGCTGGCTCGGCGGGCGGATATCCAAGCCGCGCCTGCTCAGCGCTCTGTACCTGGCGCGGGCGCTGGTGATCACGGCGTTCGTGCTGACACCGCTGACCGCGTGGAGCGCTTATGCGTTCGGCATCGCCATGGGGCTGTTGTGGCTGTCCACCGTGCCGTTGACCAACGGCACCGTGGCGACCTTGTTCGGTGTGCGTAACCTGTCGATGCTCGGCGGTATCGTCTTCCTGTTCCATCAGCTCGGGGCATTTATGGGCGGTTGGTTGGGCGGTTATTTATACGACCGCACGGGCAGCTACGAACTGGTCTGGCAGATCGCGATCCTGCTCAGCCTGCTGGCCGCGGCGTTGAACTGGCCGGTGCGCGAGCAGCCGGTCGCGCGCCTGCGCAATCTCGAGGTCGCAGCATGAACGCACACTACTGGTTGAATAGCGCGCTGGCGCTGGCCGGCGCCGCCTTGCTCGGCTTGATCTGGTGGGCTTGGCTGCAAAGCGGCTTGGCATTTATGCAGTTGGGCATAGGCGTGTGTTAAGCCTGATGCCTGTTGCCACTGCCTTGGCAGGCGCGTAGCGTCGGGTTTTCGCCCTCGTACAGGAGCTCGCCATGTTGCTGCGCGCCTTCGCCATTCCGCTGTTGTTGAGCGCTATCGCCGCCCCCGCGCTGGCCGACGAATGTCCGGCGCTGCTCCAGGGCGAGCTGACCCAATTGCGTAGCAAGAACAGCATCGACCTGTGCCAACGCTTCGCCGGCAAGCCGTTGCTGGTGGTCAATACCGCCAGCTTCTGCGGTTTCACCCCGCAGTTCAAAGGGCTGGAGGCGCTCTATCAGCGCTACAAGGGGGAGGGCCTGGAGGTGCTCGGCGTGCCATCCGACGACTTCAAACAAGAGGCCGGCAGTGCCGAAGAAACCGCCAAGGTCTGCTACGTCAATTACGGCGTGACCTTCGCCATGAGCGAGCCGCAGCGGGTGATCGGCGTCGATGCCATTGGCCTGTTCAAGGGCATCGCGGCGCAGAGCCAGGCGCCGGGCTGGAATTTCTTCAAATACGTGATCGATCGGCAGGGCAAGGTGCTCGCCAGCTTTCCCAGCACCACCCTGGCGGACGATCCGGCGTTGCTCGCCGCGGTCGAGCAGGCGATTGCCTCGGCGCCAGCGACGGATCGCCAATAGCCCATCGCCAGTCACCCATCTGGGCGATGGGATAGGTTTTTCCTCCTGCTTACACTTGTTGCACGTCGGACGCAGTCTCCCGGCGCCAACAATAATAATCAGGAGGCATCCCATGCGTCGTACCTTCACTACTGCTCTTGCCGGTCTGGCTCTGCTTGGCGTCGTCGAGGCCCAAGCCGGCACCTATACCCAAACCAAGTATCCGATCGTGCTGGTGCACGGTGTCACCGGTTTCGACACCATCGGCGGCTTGATCAACTATTTCCATACCATCCCCTGGAACCTTGAGCGCGACGGCGCCAAGGTCTATGTCGCCAGCGTTTCCGCACTGAACGACAGCGAGCAGCGCGGGGCCGCGCTGGCGCAGCAGATAGTGCCCTGGGCCGGCGCCAACGGCGGCAAGGTCAACCTGATCGGCCACAGCCAGGGGTCGCCGACCTCGCGCGTCGCCGCCTCCTTGCGCCCGGATCTGGTGGCCTCGGTGACCTCGATCAATGGCGTCAACAAGGGCTCGAAGGTGGCCGACGTGTTGCGCGGGGCGATTCCGCCCAACAGCGCTATCGAAGGCGGCGCCAATGCCTTGGCCAACGCTTTGGGCGCGATGATCAACCTGCTGTCCGGCTCCAGTAACCCGCAAAGCGGCATCGATGCCCTGAAAACCCTGACCACCGCCGGCACCGCTGCGCTCAACA